>JAGRMT010000199.1:0-12918 GCA_020441125.1 Roseivivax sp. | reverse complement strand
GCCTCGGTCAGCCAGCTTTTCGCGCTGATCTCGGTCCCTGTCGGCGGATAGATGTCACGAAGGTTGTGGCGTGGGTTCGTCATGGCTTTCCTATCAGGTCAGGGGCCGCAGCGGCCAGCGCCTCAAGAATGGCGCGCAGGTGCGCGCGCATTCGATCGGCCTTTTGCGGATCGTAGTCGAAGGGCAAGGCTTCGGCGGCAAGATGGGTGGATTGGGCAAGCTCCATCTGCAGCGCATGGACGCCCTCTTCGGGTCGGCCATAGTGGCGGGTCGTCCATCCGCCCTTGAACCGGCCGTTGACGACGCTGGTGTATCCTGCGGCGCCCTGGCAGAGCCGCGACACCGCGCCCTCGATTTCGGGCGCGCAACTTTGGCCGCTGTTCGTGCCGATGTTGAAATCGGGCAGCGTGCCCTCGAAAAGGAAGGGGATGCGCGGCCGGATCGAATGGCAGTCGTACAGGATCGCCACGCCGTGTTGGGCGCGCACGCGCGCCAGCTCGGCGGCCAGCGCCGCGTGATAGGGCGCATGGAACGCCGCGCGCCGCGCGTCGATCTCCGCTTCGGTCGGCGGCGTCAACCAGAGCGGTTCGCCGTCGAAATCCGTCAGCGGCACAAGGCCGGTGGTGTTCTGCCCGGGATAGAGGCTTTCCCCCGAGGGAGGGCGGTTGGCGTCGATCACATAGCGATGGAAGGTTGCGCGCACCGTCGTCGCACCGGGTAGCAAGCCCCGATAGAGCAGGTCGATGTGCCAGTCCGTGTCCGACAGCGTTTGCCCCAGCGGGGTGAGGCGCGCGAAAATGTCGCCCGGCACATGGGTCCCGGTGTGGGGCATGGCCAGCACCACCGGTCCGTCGCCGCGCGTGACCTCGACAGGAATCATGCCGCCCCCTCCGCGATCAGGTTGCGGACGCCGCAGGCTGCGATGATGTCGCCGCCGCGCACCAGTTCGGATGCGCGGGCAAGGTCGTCCGCCATGTAGCGGTCGTCTTCCAACGCGGGTACAACGGCACGAAGCGTCCGGACCACCCGCGACAGGCAGGCGCTGGTCGCCAGCGGCGCGCGGAACTCGACGCCCTGCGCCGCGCACATCAGCTCGACCCCCAGGATGACCGACAGGTTCTCGTTCATGCGCTTCAGCCGCCGCGCGCCATGAGCCGCCATCGAAACGTGATCTTCCTGGTTGGCGGAGGTCGGGGTCGAGTCCGTCGAACAGGGTGTGGCAAGGTGCTTGTTCTCGCTCATCAGCGCGGCGGTCGTGACCTCGGCGATCATCAGGCCAGAGTTCAGACCCGGCCGCGGCGTCAGGAACGGCGGCAAGTCAAAACTGAGGGTCGGATCGACCATCAGCGCCACGCGGCGCTGGGCGATGGCGCCAACTTCCGCGATGGCAAGTGCGATCTGATCCGCGGCAAAGGCCACCGGCTCGGCGTGGAAATTGCCGCCCGAGACGATCTTGCCCTCCGCCACCAGCACCAGCGGATTATCGGATACCGCGTTCGCCTCGATCTCCAGCGTCCGGCCAGCAAAGCGCAGCAGGTCCAGCGCTGCGCCGGTGACCTGCGGCTGGCAACGGATGCAATACGGGTCCTGCACCCGGCTGTCACCGTCGCGATGGCTTTCGCGGATCTCCGATCCGTCCATCATGGCGCGCATCGCGCGCGCCACGTCTATCTGGCCGGGATGGCCGCGCAGCGCATGCAGCGCGGGTTCCAGCGGCGCGGTCGAGCCCATGATCGCATCGGTCGACAGGCAGGATGCCGCCACCGCCGTCTCAAGATTGCGCATCGCCTCGAACCAGCCCGCCAGCGCGCACGCGGTCGAGAACTGCGTGCCGTTGATCAGGCCCAGCCCCTCTTTCGGGCCCAGCACGACGGGTGCAAGCCCTGCCCTGTCCAGTGCTTCGCGGCTGGGCAGACGCGCACCCTGAAAAACCGCCTCCCCCTCGCCGATCAACGTGGCAGCCATGTGTGCCAGCGGGGCGAGGTCGCCGGATGCGCCCACCGACCCCTGCGCGGGAATGATCGGGGTGACGTTAGCGTCCAGGCAATCCTCGATCAGCCGGATCACGTCCCAACGGACGCCCGAAGCGCCCCGCCCCAGCGAGATCAGTTTCAGCGCCATCATCAGGCGCGTGGTCGGCGGATCGAGCGCCTCGCCAACGCCGCAGCAATGGGACAGGATCAGGTTGCGCTGAAGCCGGGCCGTATCGCCGGGCGGAACCCGGACCGAGGCCAGCTTGCCAAAGCCGGTGTTCACGCCGTAGACCGCCGCCTCACCCGCCGCGGCTTCGGCCACCAGCGAAGCGGCGGCGTCAACGGCGGGGCGCGCGTCCGGGTCCAGCCGGACCGCAATTCCCTCGCGCCAGATCCGTTCCAGAAGCTCCAGCCCGGTTGCGCCGGGCATCACGAATGCGGTCATGTGCGGCCTCCGAAGATGCGCATCCACAGCGGATTGAACCCGATCCTGTAAGCCAGTTCTGCCGGGCTCTCCGCGTCCCAGATTGCCAGGTCCGCGCGCATCCCGGCGGCCAGAACGCCCGCGTCTGCCAGGCCAAGCGCCCGCGCCGCGTGGCGGGTGACGCCTGCGAAGCATTCTTGCGGCGTCATCCGGAACAGCGTCGCCGCCATGTTCATCGCCAGCAGCAGCGACGTCATGGGCGACGAGCCCGGGTTGCAGTCGGTCGCCACCGCCATCGGCAAGGCATGGGCGCGGAAGGCGGCGATGGGCGGCATACGCGTTTCGCGCAATGTGTAGAACGCGCCGGGCAGGATCACCGCGACCGTCCCCGCCGCCGCCATGGCCGCCGCATCGGCGTCGGTCGCGTACTCCAGATGGTCGCAGGACAGTGCGCCATAGCCGCAAGCCAGACGCGTGCCGCCAAGGTGCGACAACTGTTCGGCGTGCAGCTTGACCGGCAGGCCAAGGGCGCGCGCCCGGTCGAAGACACGGGCGATCTGGGACGGCGAAAAGGCGATGCCTTCGCAGAATCCGTCCACTGCATCGACCAGACCAGCGTCGTGTGCGGCCTGAAGCGCGGGCAGGCAGACCTCGTCGATATAGGCGTCGGTCCGGCCTGCGTATTCGGGCGGGGCTGCATGCGCGCCGAGGAAGCTCGTGCGCACCCGAATGGGCCGCGTTTGCGCGATCCGGCGCGCAGCGCGCAGCATCGCCAGTTCGGTATCGATGTCGAGCCCGTAACCTGACTTGATTTCGACGGTTGTGACCCCTTCTGCGATCAGCGCGTCGATCCGTGGCAGCGCCGAGGCCAGAAGCCTGTCCTCGGTTGCCGACCGGGTGGCCTGTACGGTCGAAACGATCCCGCCGCCAGAGCGGGCGATCTCTTCATAGCTGGCGCCCTCAAGGCGCATCTCGAATTCGCGCGCCCGGTTGCCGCCGTGCACGATGTGCGTGTGGCAGTCGATCAGTCCCGGGGTAACTAGCCGGCCTTCCACGTCCAGCGCTTCAAGGCGGTGGAAGGTGGCGGGCAATTGCGCCTCTGGCCCGGCCCAGACGATGGCATCCCCGTCGATCACGACCGCACCGTCGGCGATCAGGCCATAGGGCCCATCGGCCGTCGTACCGGCGAGAGTTGCGTGCCGCAGGAGCATGAATCACCTTGTTATGAGCAGTCTTGATCTGTATATGTCTGCACATATTAACACGTCAAGCGGAGAACGACATGACCACGCTCTGGGCCGCGCAGGCCCTGACCGCTTCGGGATGGCGCCGGGACATGCGCGTTACGGTCGATGCATCGGGCATGATCACGGCTGTTGAGCCGGGCGCGCCTCGGACCGGGGACCATGTGTCGGACATCCTGCTGCCCGCCCCTGCCAACGCGCACAGTCACGCCTTCCAACGGGCCATGGCGGGGCTGACCGAACGGCGCGGCCCCGATCCGCGCGACACGTTCTGGACATGGCGCCAGTTGATGTTCCGTTTCCTAGACCGCCTGACGCCGGATCAAGTGGAGGCCATAGCGGCCTTCGTGCAGATGGAGATGCTCGAAGCCGGCTACGCGACAAATGTCGAGTTTCATTATCTACATCACCGACCCGGCGGCGAACCCTATGACAACGTAGCCGAGATGGCGGAACGGATCGCCGCGGCGGCGGCACAAAGCGGAATCGGGCTGACCCTGCTGCCGGTCCTCTACCAATACGGCGGCTGCGATCGCCGGGCGCTGGGCGCTGGCCAGATCCGCTTCGGCAACGACCCCGACCGGTTTGCCCGGCTTCATGCGGCGTCAGCCGGGGCGCTGAAGGGGCTGCCGTCCGACTGCCGCATCGGTGTCGCGCCGCACAGCCTGCGCGCCGTTGCGCCCGAGGCCATCGCCGGGCTTTTCGCGCTGGCACCCGGCGGGCCGATTCACATGCACCTGGCCGAGCAGGTCGCCGAGGTGGAGGAAGTCCTGGCGAATCTGGGCCGACGCCCGGTGGAATGGGTGATGGACCATCTCGATCCCGACGCGCGTTGTACGTTCATCCACTGCACGCAGATGGCACCGCACGAAACCGAAGCCCTGGCACGGTCAGGCGCCATTGCCGGGCTCTGCCCGATCACCGAGTCGAGCCTGGGCGATGGCATCTTCGACGCCGTCCGCTGGTTCGAAAACGGCGGGCGCATCGCGGTCGGGTCGGACTCGAACATCCGGATCGCGCTGTCCGAGGAATTGCGCACGCTCGAATATTCNNCGCCTGCGCGACCGGTCGCGCGCTGCGCTGGCCACGCCCGAAATGTCGACCGGCAGGCGGCTTTTCGAGGCCGCCGCGCGGGGCGGCGCAATGGCTGCGGGCCGGCCGACTGGCGTGATCGGCGTCGGGATGCTGGCCGATCTGCTGGCGCTGGGCGGCGCGCATGTCGACCTGGATGGCCGGACAGGCGACACGCTGCTCGACACGTTCATCTTCGCTGGCGACGATGGCATGGTTTGCGACGTATGGTCTGCAGGGCGGCACATGGTCCGGTGCGGACATCACGTGGCGCGGGACGGAATCATCGCAAATTACCGCAAGGCCCTGAAGGACTTGGGAGAGTCGATTTGACCGGACCCGCGATCAAAAGCTGGCAGGCCGTGCAGGACGAAGTCCGGCGGCGGATCGTTCGGCGCGAATGGAAGCCCGGAGATTTCATCCCCCACGAAGCCGACCTTGCAAAACAGTTCGGATGCGCCCGCGCTACGGTCAACCGGGCGCTGCGCGATCTTGCCGAAGAGGGGCTGCTGGACCGCCGCCGCAGGGCTGGCACGCAGGTGGCGCTGAACCCCGTGCGCAAAGCGCGTCTCGACATTCAGGTCATCCGCGAGGAAATCGAGGCGAAGGGGGCCGTGTTCCGTCACACGATCCTGTCCCGGCAGATGGCCGAGCCGCCGCCAGATGTGCGCGCCCGGATGGGCACGGCGCCGGGTCAGGATATCCTGCACCTGCGCACGCTCTACACCGCGGATGGCGCGCCCTACGTTTACGAAGACCGCTGGATCAATCCCGACGCCGTTCCCGCGGTCGCGAGCGAGACTTTCGCCGTGCTTAGTCCCAACGAGTGGCTGGTGCGCAATGTCCCGTTCGAGGGGGGCGATTTTACCTTCTCGGCCATCACCTCGACCGTCGCCGAGGCTGGGGTGTTGTCGTGCCGCGAGGGTCAAGGCCTTTTCTGCATCGACAGGACGACGCGGACATCGGGGGTGGTGATTACCTCGGTGCGCCTGGTCTTTCATCCCGGCTACCGGATGCACACCGTGGTTTGAGCATTTCCAGGTCCGGGGACCTGCCCGTGAATGGTGCACAGACCAGCCCTCAGAACCCGCGCAGACCTGCCGTGATCAGCGCCAGCACAATATACCGCCCGCCTTTCGCCAGAATGACGATCGGGAAGAACCGTCATCAGGGTTCGCGCAGGGGGCTTACCGGGCCTAAGGCGTGCGCGTGCTGGTGTGGCTCATGTTTGCATAGGCAGCGGCTGCCGCTGCGGACGACAAGGCGAACAGGTCTTCTGGGCTTTCGTCGTCACGTCGCGCCAGCACAGTCTCGTCACCGCTTGCGGAGCCGGATTTGGTCAAGCCTGCGTTTTCTTCCTCCCGCGCTCTGCCATCGAGGCGACGGTGCGGAAATGGTCGGTGCGGGCGTCAAGGGCTTCAACGGGTTCGTCGTGGCGCCTTGGGGTCGAACGTTGCGGCAAAGACCTGCGCCAGCAGGCTTTCGTCGAGCCGGTCGAGGTTATGAGCGCGCGTCTGGCTCCTTCGCTCAAAGGTTCGACATGGGGGAAAGCAGGCAGGGTGACGACCCATCGGACGCATCACGCGCCTAGTCCACGTTGGTGCGAACCGCTGAGACGAAAAAATGTAGGCCGGAGTGGGGGGCTGATTGGGGGATCAACCGACGATGGGCTGAAATATTCCAATGTTTTCAGGGAAAAATGGTGCCGGCAGAGGGACTTGAACCCCCGACCCCGAGATTACAAATCACGTGCTCTACCAGCTGAGCTATACCGGCACTGAGGGCCCGTGTAGCAGTGCGCCCCAAGGCAGGCAAGCGCCTCCGGCGCCCTGAATGCGCCTGAGGCTAAGGATTTCGCGTGTTTCTTTGCTGCGCGCGGCTTGCTAGACCGGCGACAGACCACAAAAGGCCATCACCACCATGCAGATTGCGCTGCATCTCGGGCTGCATTGCACAAATGCCGACATGCTGGCCAAGGCATTGGCCCGCAACGCCCCAGCCTTGCGCAAGTCCGGCACATTGGTGCCGCCGCCCGCGCGCTATCGCCCGCTGTTGTCGGACGCGGTAGAGCGGCTGGGCGATGCAACCCCCGCGCCTGATGCCCGGGCTGTGCTGCTGGACGCGATCCTGGCCGAGGACCAGGCCACTGCCCCCCGGCGCCTGGTGCTGAGCCACGAGAACCTGCTGGCCGGTCCGCGCGGCGTGTTCGAATACGCCCGGCCCTACCCCCGCACCGAACAGCGCCTGCGCGCCGTGGGCGGGCTGCTGGGCCCGAACGTGGCGCTGTATTTCGGTCTGCGCAACCCGGCCACCTTCTTGCCGGCAATGCTGGCACGCAGCGGCGCGCCGTCGCTCGACGCGCTGACCGGCGGGATGCCCCCGGCCGAACTCAGCTGGGCGCCGGTGATCGCCGCTGCCCGCGCCGCCGTGCCGGATGCGCCAATCACCGTGTGGTGCATGGAAGACACCGCGCTGATCTGGGGCGAGGTGGTGCGCGCCGTCGCCGGCCTGCCGTCCGGCACCAAGATCGCCGGGGCTTTCGACATGCTGGCCAGCGTCATGGCACCCGAAGGGATGCGGCGTTTCCGAGCCTACCTGGCGCAGAACCCAACCATCACCGAGGCGCAGAAACGCCGTGTGATGACCACCTTCCTGGACAAATACGCCGACGAAAGCGCGATGGAACAGGTGCTTGACCTGCCCGGATGGACCGACGAGACGGTCGCGCTGCTAAGCGATCTTTATGACGCCGATATCGAGGACATCGCCCAGATCAACGGCGTGACGGTGCTGGCGCCCTAAAGGCTCATCGCCAGGACGCGGCTGATCTCGGTCAGCGAACGGCCCGATTGCGCCTGCCAGGTGTCAAAGGCCGCCTGCACCGCCGCCATCGCCTTTTTCGAACCGGGCTGGCGGTCGATGACACCCTCGGCCACCAGCCGGGCGACCACGTCGCGCGACAGGATGAAGCCATCGCGCCCCAGAAACCGCAACGCATAGGCGCCGGTGATCCCGCCCAGGCGGGAACCCCGGCCGGACAGCAACGCCAATAGTCCGATGTAATCGCTCGACGGCCAGCCGCCCAGCACCCGGCCCGCCCCGCCCTGATCACGCAACTCGCACAGGAAGACGGCATTCTCGCGCACGGTGGCCAGCTTCATCGCGTTGCGCACCACCGCCGGGTTGGCGACGATGGCGTCGAAAGCGTCGTCATCCATGAAGGCGCAGCGATCGACGTCGAAGCCCCAGAATGCCTCTTCGAAGCCGGGCCACTTGGCTTCGACCACCTTCCAGTTGAAGCCTGACTGAAATATCGACCGGGTGAACTGCGCCAACCACCGATCCTCGGGCAGCGCGGCCAGTTCGGCGGCGCTCTTTGGCCGGACCAGCAGCGCTTCCAGCGCCTCAGTCCCGCCCTTGCGCCCGGCGGCAATGGCGTAAATCTCGTCGAAGGTCCGCATCGGTGACGCTCAGCGCAGCGAGAAGCTGTTCAGCACCTCGCCCTTGGGCGACACGATCTGCAGCACCACCTTCTTGGAGCCGGCCTCTGGCAAGACCTCGCCGCGGAACACGACTTCGGTCATCGACTGGGCACAAATCCCGTCCTCGCGTCGCAGGATGCGCTTGGCATAGGTCACGCCATCCTTTGACGACACTTCCTGCGCCTCGTCGGCCACATAGCACGCATCGGGCGCCAGCACCGGGACAGAGTAGGCGACGGTTTCCCCGCCGCCCCCGTTTGAATTGCTATCGTCTGTCAACTTGCACCCCGCTGTCAGGCCGCCCCCTATCAGGGCGGCCAGCAAAACGATCCTTGGCACCATCAAAGCAACTCCGCGGTCAGTGTCCAGGTCCCGGAATAGGCGTCAGCATAGGCCCGGGCTTCCAGATAGTACGTGCCGGAGCCGCCGAAGATGAGGTTCAGCTGAGAGTCGCGTCCAAGCCAATCGTCATTCGATGCCGCCAGCGTTCCGTTGCTGTCGTACAGGTTCAGAACCGGATCGGCCAGCGTGCCGCCGCCGTTGCTTACACCGGTCAGCGTGAACAGGAACTGGTCGCCCGCCAGAACGTCGATGCCGACCCAGTCGCGGTCACCCACCGTTTCCAGGTTGCCGGTGACCGAGCTGTTGGCGCTGATCAAGCCCGCGGTCCCCGTCGTATCGCCATAGTCGTCACTGCCGCCAACGGGCGAACCAGTCTGGGTCGAGCTGACGGTGTAGGTGCCTGTCAGGTAATCGCCATAGCTGGCGACACCCAGGTAATACCGCCCGCTGTACTGCGCGACATAGCCCGAGATCAGCGAGTTGAAGGACCCGTTGCTGTCGTCGTTGTAGCCGACCAGGTTGCCGTACTCGTCGTAAAGCGACAGCGTGGTGTCCGAAAGCGTTCCGCCGGTTGCAGCAAAGTCGTAGGTGCCGCCCCGCTGCAGGTTGACGGCGAACATGTCGCGATCGCCCAGCGTTTCGATGTTGCCCGACAGGCTGCCGGTCGAGGGCAGCGTTGCCGTGGTGGTCCGGTCGTCGGCATAGTCATCGTTGCCCGACGAGATCACCGTGGTCGAAAGCTGATAGCCCCCGGTATAGGAGGACGAGTAGCCCGACACGTCGAGGTACAGAGTGCCCGAAGCCGGAGCCGAGAACAGCAACTGAGAGTTGCGCCCGGTGCCGCCATCGTCGTCATACCCCAGCATCGTGCCGTAGGCGTCGCGCACCGCCAGGACGGTATCGCCCAGCGGCGTGCCACCGGCGCCGACCAGATCGAACTGGTAGATGCCGCCGGCCTGAACCTGGAAGGCAAACCAGTCGTGATCGCCCGCCTGTTCGATCGAGCCGGTGACAGACCCACCGCCCGCCACAGTGCCGGCGGTCGAGCTGTCGCCCGAGTAATCGTCGACACTGCCCAGGTCGGCCAGGCCAAGCGTATAGGTGCCAGTCCTGCCGTCGCCATAGGCGGCGGCCGACAGGTACAGCGTGCCGGTCCGCGAGGCGGTGTAGATCAGCTCGGAGTTCAGGCCGCTGCCGCCGTCGTCATCCTGGGCGATCAGCGAGGAGTTGCTGTCGTAAACCCGCAGATACGGATCGGACAGAGCGCTGGAGCCAGAGCCATCGAGGTTGATGCGATAGCTATGCCCGGCCTGAACGTTGACCTGGTGCCAGTCGCGGTCGCCCGCGACGTCGATGGTGTCTTGCACCGAGCCGCCCACGGCTATGGTGCTGGTGGTCGAACTATCGCCCGCGGTATCGCCGGTGGAGCCGCCGGCAGCCGACACGTCGATCCGATAGTCGCCGGCGTAGTTGTCACCGTAGGACGCCGCCTCGATGAAGTAGCGGCCCGATGCGTTGACCGAGAAAGTCGGCAGGCGGGAGTCGAGGCCGGAGTAGTCGTCATTGCCGCCGACCTGGTTGCCATTGGCATCGTAGATCCGCAGGTAGGTGTCGCGCACCGGATCGGTGCCCCGGCCCGACAGCATGATGTCGTAGACGGTGCCCCCCGACAGGTTGACCGCGACCCAGTCGCGATCGCCCGCCGGATCCAGCCGCCCGTCATAGAAGCCACCAACCGAAACCGTGGCTGTCGTCGTGGCATCCTCGGGCACGTCGCCGGAAACGGCAGTGGTGGCAACCGAGGCGACATAAGTGCCGGTCAGCGAGTCGGCATAGGACGCCGCGCCAACATAATAGGTGCCGCCTGAGGTCGGGGTGAACAGCAGCTGCGAGTCGCGCACCCATCCACGATTGGGATCAGAGTAATCGTCGTTCGAAGCCAGCTCGTTACCAGCAGCATCGTAGATCCGCAGGTAGGTGTCGGTCAGCGCCCCGCCGCCCTGACCCGCCAGCGCGATCTGGTACTCAGTCCGCGCCTGGAGCGTCACGGCAAACCAGTCGCGGTCGCCCGCGGTCTCGATGTTGCCGCTGGTGGAACCGCCAACCGCGATCGTGCCGGTGGTCGAGCTGTCGCCGGCAAAGTCGTCGGTGATGACAACCCCGGTGGCCACGCCGTTCAGCGCATAGGTGCCCGTGCCGCTGCCATAGCTCTGGGCGGACAGATAATAGGTGCCGGTGGTCTGCGCGGTGAACCCGATCTGCGAGTTGCGCGTCCCGCCGAAGTCGTCGTTGCTGGCCATCACTTGGCCGTTGGCATCGAGCAGGGCAAGCACCGGGTCAGACAGCGAGTTCCCGGTCAGGTCGAACCGGTAGTCGGTCCCGGCGGTCAGCTGCACGGCGAACCAGTCCTGGTCGGTGCCGGTTTCGATGTTGCCCGCCGCGGCACCGCCGATCGTCAATCGGCCCGTGGTGGTACTGTCGCCGGCGAAATCGTCTGTGGTGGGCGTCGAGCCGGCCATCGCCTGGATCGCCTGCGCCAGCGCAAGCATGTTGGCGCGCGGCACGTTGGCGTTCAGGTTGACGACGTTGTCGTCCTCGTTGTCGCCGTCATTGATCGTGGTGGCGGTAGACCGCACCATCGAGCGGAACTCTTCCGGCGTCAGGTGACGGCCCAGCAAATCCTGCGCGACCTGCTGCGCTATGGCGACCATGCCGGAAATCACCGGCGTGGCCTGGCTGGTGCCGCCCATCGCGGCAAAGCCGCCGCCAGGCGCCGCACCGTCGATCATCGCGCCCGGCGCAAAGATCATGTTGGGCAGCGTGTCGGACCGCTGGCTGAACGAGGTCACGCGGTCAGTGGCCGAGGTGAAGTCCTTGGCGCCCGAGCCCCAGTCGACGCGGCCAAAGTCACCAGCCCAGACCGCACCGACCGCCATCACCGACGGGTCGGCGGCCAGCGACGAGACGCCCGCCGTCTGGTACTGGAAGTAGTCGTTGCCCGCTGCCAGGTTGGTAATGATCCCCTGCTGGTAGAGCGCGGCATATTCATCGCCCAGCGCGGCGTTGGTCGCCAGCGTGTTGACGTTGTCGCCCGGTCCAAGCGACATGTTCACGGCAACGACGTTATAGGTCGATCCGTTCTGGATCACCCAGTCCAACGCCGCCTCGATCCCGGTGATCGAGCCGCGCCCGTCGTTGCTCAGCGCCTGCAGGGCGATGATATTCACCCCCGGCGCAACGCCCAGGTAGGACGAATTCGAAGAACCGATGATCGACGCCACGTTCGAGCCGTGGCCCTGCACGTCATCGGCGGTACCGTCCCGGTCGCCGGAGAAGTCGGCGTGATAGACGATGCGGTCCGAGATGCCGTCGCCATTGGCGTCGGGGCCAAAGGCCGAATGGTTCAGGTCGATGCCGGTGTCGATCACCACCACCGTCATGCCCGCACCGTTATACTGGCCAAAGGTCGCGTCGGCGCGGAACTGGTCCATCCCGATCAGCGAATTCGCCTGGTTCGACTGCACCTGGATCGAGCCGCTGCCCAGCCCGGTGCCCTCCACCTTGGAGCCATCGCCCGAGTTGCTGTAGCTGTTCGACGCCTTGCCCGCACCACCGCTGAACAGGAAGGCCGACTGTGTCAGCTGCGCCGCGGTCAGCCCGGTGGCCCCGGTCTGCAGGTTGATGGTGCCCACCGGCGTGGTGATACGCACGACGCCGCCCGCAACGTCGGTGATGGTCAGATCGGTGAAGTCCAGCGTGGTCTGCGAGAAGTCGATCAGATCGCCGCCCGCCGGATCGAAGTTGATGATGGTGTCGGTGCCGAAGTCGCCCGAGAACACGAACCGGTCGCCGCTGACGCCGCCGGTCAGGGTGTCGTTGCCCGCGCCGCCTTCCAGGATGTCACCGCCACCGGCAGAGCTTTGCAGCCAGCTCATCATCGCGCTGGCAGTGGAGTTGATATGCTCCTGGCTTTCGGCGAACCCGCGCACCACCTCCGAACGGGTCATGGCCGCGGTCTGCAACTGGTTCAACCAGCCGGCCAGGCCGGTCGCATCGGACCCGCGATTCAACACGTTGTTGTAAAGCAGTTCGATGAATTGCGTGTCGGTCGTGTTGCCGTAGACGTTCTGGAATTCCTGGCTGGCGGTAAAGCCGGTGACAACCGACAGATAGTCACGCCCGCCCGCAAGCGTCTCGGCCCAGGCGGCAAAGCCGGTGGCATCCGGATCGCGGTCAAGGGTCGCGCGGTACAGCCGGTACACCTCGTCGCCCCAATCAGCGGCATAGGTGACAAACGAATAGCCGCCAGAGCGGTCAGCAGTATTGATCTGGTATTCCGAGCTTTCCGAGAAGCCCCGCACCACCTGCTCGCGCGTCATGCT
>JAGRMT010000198.1 GCA_020441125.1 Roseivivax sp. | reverse complement strand
TCTGCGTGCTGGACGAGGTCGACGCCCCGCTGGACGATGCCAACGTCACCCGGTTCTGCGACATGCTCGACGAGATGTGCCGCCGCACCGAAACGCGCTTCCTGATCATCACCCACCACGCCGTCACCATGGCGCGGATGGATCGGCTGTTCGGCGTCACGATGCAGGAACAGGGCGTCAGCCAGCTGGTTTCGGTCGATCTGAAACGGGCAGAGAAACTGGTCGCCTGACCAAACGGCGCGGCGTCAGAAGTCTATCGCCAGGCCGCCCTTTTCCCAGTCGCCATAGCGCACCGGTTCGGGCCCGTCGCGCCCGCCCAACTCCTTGGGCAGGGGGTTGGCTTTGGCCTCGGCTTCGGCCTTGCGCCGGCGTTCGGCCGCCTCGGCCAGGGCACGCTGCGCCGCCGGCGGCAGGTCTTTGCGGATATCCTCGGCCATGGGCTCGCTTTCCTTTTGCTGGGCGCATGGTATACGCAGCCCTTGGCCCGCGTCCAGCGGGTCGCCAGACGGATCGCCCATGCCCCAGACCCAACCCACCGCCCGCACTGCCGCGCTTGCCCTGCTGAACGGCGTGCTGGGCGAAGGCCGGCTGCTGTCGGAACTGCTGCCCGGCCTGCCCGCGCTGACCCGGCTGCAACCGGCAGACCGCGCCGCCGCGCAACGCCTGGCCACGGAAACGCTGCGCGGGCTGGAACGGGCCGACCGGGTGCTGAAACCCTACCTGCAGAAAGCGCCCCCTCTGGCGGTGCGTAACATCCTGCGGCTCGCCACGGTCGAGCTGTGCACCGGCGGCGCCGCCCATGGCGTGGTGAACGAAGCTGTCGGGCTGACCGCCGCCGGCAAGCGCACGCAAACGTACAAGGGTCTGGTCAATGCCGTGTTGCGCCGAGTAGCCGAGGAAGGCCCGGCGCAATGGCCGCGCCTGCGCGTGCCGCAACTGCCGCGCTGGCTGCGCGACCCGCTGTCCCAGGCCTGGGGGCGGGCTGCCGTTGGCGCGATGGAGGCGGCGCATTTCGCCGGTGCGCCACTGGATCTGACCGCGCGCGGCGATGCACAGGCGGTGGCCGCAGCGACCGGTGGCACGCTGCTGCCCACCGGTTCTGTGCGGTTGGCCGGATCGGTGCAGGTCACCGCCCTGCCCGGTTATGACAGTGGCGACTGGTGGGTGCAGGACGCCGCCGCGGCGCTGCCGGTGCGGCTTTTGGGCGATGTTGCCGGGCTCGACGTGCTGGACATGTGCGCCGCGCCGGGGGGAAAGACGCTGCAACTGGCCGCTGGCGGCGCGCGGGTCACCGCGCTTGACAGCAACGCCGCGCGGCTGGCCCGGGTCGAAGAGAACCTCGCGCGCACCGGGCTGACGGCCACCGTCGTTGCGGGCGACGCGATGGAGCATGCCGGCAGCTATGACGCGATCCTGCTCGACGCGCCCTGTTCGGCCACCGGTACGATCCGCCGCCACCCCGACCTGCCGCTGGCCAAGCGCGGCGACGGGATCAACGAACTGATCGGCTTGCAGGCGGCGATGATCGACCATGCGCTGTCGCTGCTGCGCCCCGGCGGGCGGCTGGTGTTCTGCACCTGCTCGCTGATCCCGGATGAGGGCGAATGCCAGGTCGACACCGCGCTGGAACGTCACCCCGGCCTTCGGGTCCTGCCGGCCGAAGCTCCGGGGATCGAGGCGGCATGGCGCAGCAGCGAAGGTGGATTGCGCCTCAGGCCCGATTTCTGGCCCGACAAGGGCGGGATGGACGGGTTCTACATGGCGGTTCTGGGGGTCTGAGACGATGAAACAGCCCATATTTGCGGTGACTTGCCCCGCTTCGCGCGGTATCGTCGCGCGGTAATCTGCGAACCAGCGCGGACCAGAGGCAGCACCGATGAGCACTCCCGACGGATGGCGCGCGCGCTGGGCGCGCATGATGAACCGATGGCACGCCCGGCGCGCCTGCCGGTTCAACGTGCCGACACCGATCGTGCTGCGAACAGAGCCGCGCAGCATCGGCAGCTTTGCCCGCGGCCGCCAGCTTTGCAGCGGCAACCTGCAATTCGCCGGCCACCTGATCGAGGCGGATGACGCCATGATCTGGGACCTGGACCCGCCCGGCGAAACCTTTATCGACGAAATCCACGCCTCGGCCTGGCTTGACGATCTGGCCGCCGCCGGCGACCTGGCCGCGCGCGAACTGGCGCATCGCTGGGTCTGGGGCTGGATCGCCCGCTATGGCCGCGGCAAGGGTGCCGGCTGGGCGCCCGACCTGGCCGGCCGCCGGGTGATCCGCTGGCTGCATCACCGCGATTTCCTGCTGCGGGGCCGGCCAGAGGCAGAGCAGGCCGAATTCACCCTGACGCTGGCCCGGCAGGTGCGCTTCCTGTCGCGCCGTTGGTACACCGCCGCGCCGGGCCTGTCGCGGTTCGAGGCGTTGGGCGCAGTGGTGCTGGGCGGGCTGATGCTGAAGGATATGGCCGAGCTGGCCAATGCCGCGCTGGGCGCGCTGGAAATCGAATGCGCCCGACGCATCGACGACCAGGGAGGGTTGCCCACCCGCAGCCCCGAAGAGCTGCTGGACGTGCTCAGCCTGCTGACCTGGGTCACAATGACGCTGGATGACGCGCACCGCCCGCAAGGGCCGGAACTGCGCCGCGCGATCGAGCGTATCGCCCCCACCCTGCGCACCCTGCGCCATGCCGACGGCGGGCTGGCGCGGTTTCATGGCGGTGGGCGCGGGCTGGACGGGCGGCTGGACCTGGCGCTTGCCGCCTCTGGCGTCAAGAAGCGCCAGGCCGACGGGCTGGCCATGGGCTTTGCCCGGCTTTCGGCGGCGCGCACCAGCGTCATCGTCGATGCCGCGCCGCCGCCGCAGGGCGACGCCTCGCTCAACGCCCATGCCTCGACCCTGGCGTTCGAGCTGACCTCTGGCCGCCGCCCGCTGATCGTCAACTGCGGCGCGGGCGGCACCTTCGGCGCCGAATGGCGGCGGGCCGGGCGGGCGACGCCGTCGCATTCGACACTGACGCTGGACGGCTATTCCAGCGCCCGGCTGGGACGGATGGGCCGGATCGGCGCTTCGCGGCTAGAGATGCTGGAAGACACGCCACAGAAAGTGCCAGCCGAAGTCACCCATCCCGATGGCGCATTCCGGCTTGAAGCCGCGCATGACGGCTATCTGCCAACCCACGGGCTGACTCACGCGCGCACGCTGGACCTGTCCGCCGACGGCCGCGGCATGACCGGCGAGGACCTGCTGATCGCGCTGTCCACCTCTGACAAGCGCAGTTTCGACCGGCAGATGGACGCCACCGACCACGCTGGCGTACCGCTGGTGATCCGGTTCCACCTGCACCCCGAGGTCGACGCCGAGATCGACCTGGGCGGCAGCGCCGTGTCAATGGTACTGCGATCGTCCGAAGTCTGGGTTTTTCGGCACGACGATGCCGCCAAGCTGACGTTGGAGCCTTCGGTTTACCTGGAAAAGGGCCGCCTGCGGCCACGCGCCACCAAACAGATCGTTTTATCCGGCCACGCGATGGGCTATGCGACCCGCATCCGCTGGTCCCTGACCAAGGCGCAAGAGACGGCTTCGGCCATCCGCGACCTGGTGCGGGACGAGCTTGAGCTGACCCGATAACCGATCCGAGGCCCTCCGATGACGCATTCCACCCCCGTGCACCGCGCGCTGATTTCCGTTTCCGACAAGACCGGCCTGACCGAACTGGCCCAGGCGCTGGACGCCCGCGGAGTGCAGATCCTGTCGACCGGCGGATCGGCCAAGGCGCTGCGTGATGCAGGCATCGCGGTGACCGACGTCGCCGATGTGACCGGCTTTCCCGAGATGATGGACGGGCGGGTCAAGACGCTGCACCCCAAGGTGCACGGCGGCCTTCTGGCGCTGCGCGACAACGACCAGCACGTCGCCTCGATGGTCGAGCACGGCATCCTGGGGATCGACCTGCTGGTGGTCAACCTCTACCCGTTCGAGGCGACCGTGGCGCGCGGCGCCGATTATGACACCTGCATCGAGAATATCGACATCGGCGGCCCGGCGATGATCCGCGCCGCGGCCAAGAACCACGCCTTTGTCACCACCGTGGTGGATGTCGAGGATTACCCCGCCCTGATCGCCGAGCTGAATGCAAACGACGGCGCAACCACGCTGCCGTTCCGGCGGAAGATGGCCCAGATCGCCTACGCCCGCACCGGTGCCTATGACGCCGCCGTCAGCACCTGGATGGCCGGTGCCATCGGCGAGACCACGCCGCGTCGCCGGGTCTTTGCCGGCACCCTGTCGCAAACCCTGCGCTACGGCGAGAACCCGCATCAGGCTGCGGCCTTCTACACCGACGGCTCCAACCGGCCGGGCGTGGCCGCCGCGACCCAGCTGCAGGGCAAGGAGCTGTCGTACAACAACATCAACGACACCGACGCCGCCTTCGAGCTGGTTTCGGAATTCGATCCCGCCGACGGCTTTGCCTGCGCCATCATCAAGCACGCCAACCCCAGCGGCGTGGCGCGCGGCGCAAGCCTGAAGGACGCCTATCAGAAGGCATTCGACTGCGACCGCACCTCGGCCTTTGGCGGCATCGTCGCGCTGAACGCCGCGCTGGACGCCGAGACCGCCGAAGCCATCACCGAGATCTTCACCGAGGTGGTGATCGCCCCTGCCGCCGACCAGGCCGCGCGCGACATCTTCGCCAAGAAGAAGAACCTGCGCCTGTTGCTGGCCCCCGGCCTGGCCGATACCGCCCAGCCTGGCCTGGCCTGGCGGCAGGTGTCGGGCGGGCTTCTGGTGCAGGACCGCGACAACGGCACGATCGGGCTGGACGATCTGACGGTTGTAACGAAAAAGGCGCCCAGCGCCGCGCAGATGGCCGACTTGCTGTTTGCCTGGAAAGTGGCCAAGCACGTCAAGTCGAACGCCATCGTCTATGTCAAGGACGGCGCCACCGTGGGCGTGGGCGCGGGCCAGATGAGCCGCGTGGATTCGGCGCTGATCGCCGCCAAGAAAGCCGAGCGCATGGCCGAGGCGCTGGGCCTGCCGCAGCCGCTGACCATCGGCTCTGCCGTTGCGTCAGACGCGTTCTTCCCCTTCCCCGACGGCCTGATGGAAGCCGCCGCCGCAGGCGCGAGCTGCGTGATCCAGCCGGGCGGGTCGATGCGCGACGACGAGGTGATCGCCGCCGCCGATGCCGCCGGTCTGGCCATGGTCTTTACCGGGATGCGGCATTTCCGGCACTGAGGACGGAGCGAGGGGCGCTGCCCCTCGCGCTCCCCGAGGTATTTTCCGCAAGAAGAAGGGGCAGGACGCGCGCCTGCCCCGGCGCCAAGGCGGGCGGGACAGCGAGACTTTTCCTTTGGCGCGCGCTCTTGTATGCGTCGGGCCAAGGCCAGAGGGGGCACAGGTGCGGGCATTGTTCGTGACCGCGGCGATCACCGTCGCGCTGGACCAGCTGACGAAATGGGGGATCGTGTTCGGGCTGGACCTGTACGCGCGGGGCGAGATCGACGTGTTGCCGCCGCTGCTGACATTCCGCATGGCGTGGAACTACGGGATCAACTTCGGCCTGTTCGCCGGCCATACCGAAACCGCGCGCTGGGTGCTGATCGGCGTGGCGGTGGCGATTTCCGCCGGCGTGCTGTGGTGGGTACGGCGCGAGGGCACCGGGCGGCGCGGCATGATCGCCGCCGGGTTGCTGATCGGCGGGGCGATGGGCAACGTGATTGACCGGCTCGCCTTCGGCGCAGTGGCCGATTTTCTGAACATGTCCTGCTGCGGGATCGAGAATCCCTATGCCTTCAATGTCGCCGATATCGCGATCTTTGCCGGCGCCGCAGGGCTGGCGCTGTTCGCAGAAGCGAAAAAGCCTGCGTGACCTTCGCCGATCATTGCGATAATGCTGGGCCGAAGCACTTTCGGAGGGGGCGGATGACCAAGCCGCGCATCGTGATCCTGCTGGGATTTTTGGGACTGGCCGCTGCCTGCGGGCGGTACGAGCGCGACATCACGCTGCACGACCTGCGGACCAACCAGCGCCAGCCTGAGGAATTCTCGATCCTGCCGGTCAAACCGCTGGAACAGCCCGAGAACTATGCCGCGTTGCCGTCGCCGACGCCGGGCGCGTCGAACCGCACCGATCCCACGCCGCTGGCCGATGCGGTGGCTGCACTGGGCGGCAACCCGGCGCGACTGTCCGCCGCCGGAGCACCGGTGAGCGACGGCGCACTGGTCAATCACGCCAGCCGCTTCGGCCGCGCCGGGGACATCCGCGAGGTTCTGGCCGCCGAGGATCTTGAGTTCCGCAAGCGGCGCTCGATCTTCACCTGGGCGATCGTGCCGCGCGATGAATATTACCGCGCCTATCGCCGCCAGGCGCTGGATCCTTACAAGGTGCTATGGCGCTACCGCAACGGCTCGGTACGGACCCCCGCCGCCCCGCCCGAGCGCTGACGGTCACAATTCCGTAACGCCCGCTTGCACTTGTCCGGCGGTTTCGTAGCTTCGGGGCAGGCCATGCCCCGGAGGAGCCCGCATGTTCAAACGCGCCGTCCTAGCCTTGCCCCTGCTGTTCGGCCTGTCGCAGGCCCAGGCGCAGGGAACTGACGAACAGGTCACCACCTTTACCCTTGAAAACGGGATGCAGGTGGTGCTGATCGAGGATCACCGCGCCCCTGTTGTCTCGCACATGGTGTGGTACCGGGCCGGATCCGCAGACGAGACACCCGGCCGCTCTGGTGTGGCGCATTTCCTGGAACACCTGCTGTTCAAGGGTACCAAGACCCTGGCCCCGGGCGAGTTCAGCAAGGTCGTGGCGGCCAATGGCGGCACCGACAATGCCTTCACCAACTTTGACCAGACCGCCTATTACCAGCGCGTCGCCGCCGACAGGCTGGGCCTGATGATGAAGATGGAGGCAGACCGCATGGTCAACCTTCAACTCGACGCCGAAGACATCCTGACAGAGCGCGCGGTGATCATCGAGGAACGCAACATGCGCACCGAGAACGATCCCGCCGCGCTGTTCCGCGAACAGGCCTACGCGGCGCAGTACCTCAACCATCCCTATGGCCGGCCAGTCATCGGCTGGCGGCACGAGATGGAGGCGCTGAGCCTGGATGACGCGCTGGCCTACTACCGGCAGTTCTATGCGCCGAACAACGCGATCGCGATCATTGCCGGCGACGCCCGGCCCGAAGAGGTGCGCGCACTGGCAGAGCAGTATTACGCGCCGCTGACGCCCAACCCCGCGATCCCCGACCGGGTGCGCCCGCAGGAGCCACCGCAAACGGCCGAACGGCGCCTGATGTTTGCCGACCCGCGGGTGTCGCAGCCCTACGTGTTGCGCACCTACCTCGCTCCGGAACGCGATGCCGGCGCGCAGAAAGAGGCCGCGGCTCTGACCATGCTGGCTGAAATCCTGGGGGGCGGGCAGACATCCGTTCTGGCGCGCAAGTTGCAGTTCGAGAACCCCATCGCCGTCTGGGCCGGTGCGTTCTATACGGAAACCTCGTTCGACGACAGCACCTTCGGCATGGGCATCATGCCGGTAGAGGGCGTGTCGCTGGATGCCGCAGAAAAGGCGCTGGACAAGGCCGTTGCCGAATTCCTGAAGGAAGGCGTCGACGCAGCCCAGCTTGAACGGATCAAGTTCCTGCTGCGCGCCGCGCAGGTCTATGCGCTGGACAATGCCGAGGGCAAGGCACGCCGCTATGGCCAGGCACTGACATCGGGCCTGACGGTGGAAGACGTGCAGGCATGGCCCGATGTGCTAGAAGCCGTCACCGCCGAAGACATCATGACCGCTGCCCGCAAGGTGCTGAACCGCAACGAGGCGGTGACCGGCTGGCTGATGAAGGAACAACCCGAGGTGACACAATGAGATGGCTCGGCATAGTCTTTCTGGCGCTGCTGTGGGCCCTGCCCGCGCGCGCCGAGATCAAGATCCAGGAAGTGACCAGCCCCGGCGGGATCAAGGCTTGGCTTGTAGAAGAGCCTTCGATTCCCTTCACCGCGCTGGAAATCCGCTTCAAGGGCGGTGCATCGCTGGATCTGCCGGGCAAGCGCGGGGCGGTCAACCTGATGACCGGGCTGCTGGAAGAAGGCACCGGCGCCATGGATGCGCGCGGCTTTGCCGAGGCGGTGGAAGGGCTGGCAGCCAGCTTCGACTATGACGCTTACGACGACAGCGTCGCCATTTCGGCCCGCTTTCTGACGGAAAACCGCGATGCCGCTGTCGACCTGCTGCGCGCCAGCCTGGTCGCCCCGTCATTTGAGCAAAGCGCAATCGACCGGGTGCGCGGGCAGGTGCTGTCCTCGATCCGCTCGGACGAGACCGATCCCAACGCAATGGCCGGTCGGCGGTTTGACGAGATCGCTTTTGGCGATCACCCCTATGCCAGCTCGCTGAATGGCACGGTCGAGAGCGTGACCGCCCTGACCCGGCAAGACATGCTGGACGCCCATGCCGGTGCGCTGGCGCGCGACCGGGTGTATGTCGGCGCCGCAGGTGACATCAGCGCCGAACAGCTGGGCCTGCTTTTGGACCGGCTCCTGGGCGATCTGCCCGCAACCGGCCTTCCGATGCCGGCCAATGTCGACGTCAAGATGCCCGGCGGCACGGTGGTGGTGCCCTTCGACACGCCGCAATCGGTGGCCATGTTCGGCCACGAGGGGATCGACCGGCACGACCCGGACTTCATCCCCGCCTATGTGCTGAACACCATCCTGGGCGGCGGCGGGTTCGAGGCGCGCCTGATGACCGAGGTGCGCGAAAAGCGCGGGCTGACTTACGGCGTCTATTCCTACCTCATCCCCAAGGACCATGCCGCGCTGTATATCGGACAGGTTGCCTCGGCCAACGACCGGGTGGCAGAGGCCATGGCGGTGATCCGCGACGAATGGACCAAGATGGCGCGAGACGGCGTGACAGAGGCAGAGCTGACCCAGGCCAAGACCTATCTGACAGGCTCTTACGCGCTGCGCTTCGATGGCAATTCCGCTATCGCCGATATCCTGGTGGGCATGCAGCTGGACGATCTGACGCCCGATTACGTGGTGCACCGCAATGACATGGTCAATGCGGTGACCGAAGAGGACATCCGGCGTGTCGCCGCGCGTATCCTCAAGCCCGAGGCACTGACATTTGTCGTGGTGGGCAAGCCCGAGGGCGTGCAGACGCAATAACACGCGGTGGGGCGGGGGTTTCCCCCGCCCCGCGCGATCAGATCAGACCAAGCCCCGCCATCGCGGCGTCCATCTTGGCCTTGGTTGCGTCGGTCAGCGGCAACAGCGGCAGCCGCACCTCGTCGCTGGCCAGACCCAGGCGTGAAAGCCCGTATTTGGCGCCGCACAGGCCCGGTTCGGTGAACACGGCGTGATGCAGCGGCATCAGCCGATCCTGCAACTCCAGCGCCTTGCGATAGTCGCCTGCCATGCACGCTTCTTGCAGGTCGGCGCACAGGCGCGGCGCGACGTTGGCCGTAACCGAAATGCAGCCAACCCCACCCTGCGCGTTATAGCCATGCGCGGTGGCATCCTCGCCCGACAGGAACACGAAGCCGGTGCCGCAGGTGATCCGCTCCTGGCAGATGCGCGCCAGATCGCCGGTAGCATCCTTGACGCCGACGATGCGCGGCAGCTTGGCGATTTCGCCCATCGTCTCGGGGCGGATGTCCACCGCCGAGCGGCCGGGGATGTTGTAGACCACGATCGGAATCTCGGCGGCGTCATGCACCGCCTTGAAATGTGCGATCAGCCCGGCCTGGGTCGGCTTGTTGTAATACGGCGACACCACCAGCGCCCCGGTTGCGCCCACGCGGGCGGCAAACTGGGCAAAGCGGATCGCCTCGGCGGTATTGTTCGACCCGGCACCGGCGATCACCGGCACGCGCCCCGCGGCGGTGCGCACGACGGTGTCGATCACCGCCTCGTGCTCCTCGTGGCTGAGCGTCGGGCTTTCGCCGGTGGTGCCGACCGGCACCAGACCGTGGCTTCCCTGCTCAATCTGCCACTCGACCAGCCGTTTGAGCGTGTCGAAATCCACCGCGCCGTCCTTGAACGGCGTGACCAGGGCAGGCATAGACCCCTTGAACATGACACGCTCCTTTGCTGTTTCGTTTGACTTGTGCAGGACGCCGCCGATGCGCCCGGGATTGTGAGTTGAAGCCCCCGGACCGGACAGTATCCTTGGGCCGTGTCTATCCCTGTTAACGTTGGAAATTGCAAGCTCATGTCGCGATTGCTCGCCCTTGTCCTGATCCTGATTGCGCCCTTTGCGGCCGCGCAGACCGACCAGCGCCCGCTTGCCCAGGCGCTGACGCTGATGCGTGGCGGCAACTGGGAAGCGGCGATGGAAACCGCGCGCGGCGACGGTGGCTCTGCCGTCGACGTGATCCGCTGGCACTACCTGCGCGAAGGACTGGGCAGCGCGGTCGAGGTGATGGACTTCCTCACCCGCAATCCCGACTGGCCGGGCATGCCCTACCTGCAGGAAAAGAGCGAACCGGCCATCGCCCTTGCCGACGACAAGACGGTGCTGGCGTTCTTCAGGAATTACCAGCCCAAGACGGTACCGGGCGTGATGGCGCTGGCCCGCGCGCAGACCGCCGGCGGCGATACCCGCGCCGCCGAGGCCGTGCTGTCCAAGGCCTGGGTCGGCATGAGCCTGAGCGATGTCGAACAGGCGCTGATGCTGGCCGAATACGGCGACCTGCTGGCGCCCTACCACCAGGCCCGGCTGGACGCCGCGCTGTGGGACGGCCGCGCCGACGAGGCCAAGGCGATGATGAAGCGGGTGGACCGCGACTGGCAGCTGCTTGCGCAGGCGCGGCTGGACTTGCGGGCGGTGGAAAAAGGCGTGGATGGCCGCATCAACGCGGTGCCAGACGCGCTGCAATCCGATCCTGGCCTGACCTACGAACGGTTTCTGTGGCGCGTCAAGAAAGGCCGATTGGACGACGCGCTGGCGCTGCTTGACGAGACCTCGACCAGTGCGCAGGCGCTGGGCCGGCCCGATATCTGGGCCGGGCACCGGATGTTGATGGCGCGCGACCTGATGCAGGCCGGACGAGCCGAGGACGCCTATCGCGTCGCCGCCAACCATTTTCTGCCGCCCGATCCGCTATATGCCGAGCTGGAATGGCTGGCCGGCTACATCGCCCTGCGCAAACTGAACCGTGCCGGCGATGCCAAGGCGCATTTCGAACGCTTCACCGCCGCCGTGGCCAGCCCGATCTCGCTGGGTCGGGGCGGCTATTGGCTGGGGCGTGCCGAAGAGGCGCTGGGCAATGAGCAGGCCGCACAGAAGGCCTATGCCTTCGGAGCCCAGTACCAGACCGCGTTTTATGGCCTGCTGGCGGCCGAGCGCGGGCGCATCGCCTTTGACGACAGCCTGCGCGGAACCGAGAGCTTCCCGCCTTGGCGCGAGGCCAGCTTTTTGCGCTCCAGCGTGTTCGAAGCGGCGGTGCTGCTGCTGGCGGCCGGTGACGAGGAACTGTCCGAGCGGTTCTTCACCCACCTGTCCGAAGGACTGTCGCGGCGCCAAATCGGCCAGTTGAACACCTTGCTGATCGAACTGAAGCAACCCCATATCCAGGTGATGCTGGGCAAGCGCGCCGCCGATACCGGAATGCAGCTGGCAGGCCCCTATTTCGCGCTGCACCCGTTGTCTGACCGCACTCTGCCGGTTGAACCCGAACTGGCGCTGGCCATTGCCCGCCGCGAATCCGAATTCAACCCGCGGGTCGTGTCGCCCGCCGGGGCGCTGGGGCTGATGCAGGTCATGCCGAACACCGCACAAGAGCTTTCGGGCCGGCTGGCCGAAAGCTACAGCGCCGCGCGCATGGTCGACGATCCCGAATTCAACGTCACGCTGGGCACCACCTACCTGGCCGATCTGGCCACCCGGTTCGGCGGCAACCCGGTGCTGATCGCCGCCGCCTATAATGCCGGCCCGTCGCGGCCCGATGAATGGATGCAGGTGCTGGGCGATCCGCGCGATCCGGCCACGGACGTGATCGACTGGATCGAGGAGATCCCCTTTGCCGAGACGCGCAACTACGTGATGCGCGTCACCGAAAGCCTGCCGATCTACCGCGCCCGGCTGGGCAAGGACCCGCTGCCCTTGCCATTCTCGCGTGAGCTGTCAGGCAATACTCTTCTGCCGCGCTCGCCATAGGGTGAACAGCCCCGCTGCCACCACGATGGCCGCGCCCGCGGCCACGTTGGTGCGGATCGTCTCGCCGAAGGCGATCACGCCCACCATGCTGGCGAAGGGCAGTTGCAGATAGGCGAAGGGCTGCACCGCGCTTGCCTCGGCCACGGCGTAACACTGGATCAGCAGCCAATGGCTGCTGACCGCTGTCAGGCACAGCGCCCCCATCCACAACCAGTCCACCGGGGCCATCGGCACCCAGTGCCACAAGCCAAGCCCGGTGATCGCCACCGCGCCGGTGACCCCGGTGTAGAAGAAACTGGTCACGGCGCTGTCACGCCGCGACACGTAGCGCGTCAGCAACCCGTAAAGCGCGAACATCGCCGAGGCCAACAGCGGCAACGCAGCCAAGGGGCTGAACACCCCCGTGCCCGGCTGCAGGATCACCAGCACACCGACAAAGCCAATGCCGATGGCCGTCCAGCGCCGCCATCCGACGTGTTCACCCAGCACCGGACCGGACAGCGCCGCCACCAACAGCGGGTAACAGGCGAAAACGGCGTGCGTCTCAACCAGCCCCAGCAGGGTAAAGGCCAGAACGGTTACCCAGATCTCGAACACCAGAAGCAGGCCGCGAAACACCTGCAACAGCGGATAGGCGCTGCGGGCCGCGCGGCGCAGCCCGCCCGAGTTGCGCGCCGTCAGCGTGATCACGAACAGCGCAAAGAACCAGTAGCGCAGCATCACCACCATCGGGATCGGATAGATCTCGGCCAGGTGGCGCGACAGCCCGTCCTGCATGGCAAAGACAAAGGTCGCTGCCACCATCAGCCAGACACCCAGCGTGTTGTTCTGCTCGGCCATCTCAGCGCATCCTTGCCACGGTCATGTGCCGCTTGCGCCCATAGCCCGGCACCCGTTCGACGGTGAAGCCAGCCTCGGCAAGGGCGCGCCGTACCCCGCCGGCGGCGGAATAGGTCGCCGCCGTTCCACCCGGCGCGGTATGCGCCGCAACCGCCGCCAACAGCGCCGGCTCCCACAGCTCGGGGTTCTTGGCGGGCGAGAACCCGTCCAGAAACCAGGCATCGGCCTGCCCTTGCCAGGCCGGCAGCGTCTGCCGCGCATCCCCGGCGATCATTTCGAACGCCAGCCCCGGCACGGCAAACCGCCGCGCGCCCGCGCGCCAGTGCGGCGCCAGTTCCGCGGCGATCTCCGCCAGCTCGGCAAAGGCCGATTGCGCGCGAAGCATGTCCTCTGCCGCCAGCGGGAAGGCTTCGAACGTGGTAAAGCGCAACGTGCCCGGCGCACCGGCCTGCCGCCAAAGCGCAAGCGTCGCCAGCAGGTTCAGCCCGGTGCCAAAGCCAAGCTCGGCGATATGGAACCCATCAACCAGCCGCTGCGGCAGGCCATTGCCGGCATGAAACACGTGCCGGGTTTCGGCCAGGCCGTTTTCCAGCGAATAGTAGGGATCGTCGAAGCGGGCAGACACGGGCACCTGCCCATCGCGCCAATCCACGACACTGCTCTGGCCGTTCATCGCCTGTTTCCTTAGAAGATCGCTCGGACAGTGGGACGGATCATCCGGAATGGCAACTACGGACGTAACAGTGATGGGGGCGGGCGTGTTCGGGCTGTCGGTCGCCTGGGCGTTGACCCAGCGCGGCGCGCGCGTGCAGGTTATCGACCCCTACGGCGTGGGCGCCGGTTCTTCCGGTGGGTTGGTCGGGGCGCTGGCGCCGCACGTGCCGGAAAACTGGAACGACAAGAAGGCGTTCCAACTGGATAGCCTGTTGATGGCGGCGGACTGGTGGGCCGACGTGGCGCGCGCCGGCGGCAGCGATCCAGGCTATGCGCGCACCGGCCGCCTTCAGCCCGTGGCGGACGAGCACGCGATCGCCCTGGCCCGCGACCGGGCGCTGGGGGCAGAGGCGCTATGGCGCGGCGCAGCGCAATGGCGCTTGATCCCACAGGACGAGGCGGGCGCATGGGCGCCCCCAAGCCCCAGCGGCTGGCTGATCCACGACACGCTGACAGCCCGGATGCACCCGCGCCAGGCCGGCCGGGCGCTGGCCGCGGCGCTGAAGGCGCGCGGCACGCGGATCGAAACCGCGGGCGAAACGGCGGGTATCACCGTTTGGGCCACTGGCTGGCGCGGGCTGGAGGCGCTGTCGCAGGCGCTGGGCAAGACCGTGGGCACCGGCATCAAGGGCCAATCGCTGACCCTACGATACAACGCCGCCGATCGGCCGCAGCTGTTTGTCGACGGGCTGCACATCGTGCCTCATGCCGACGGCACTGTCGCCATCGGCTCGACCAGCGAGCGCAGCTTTGACGATCCGGCGGGGATCGACTCGCAATGCGACGCGCTGCACGCGCGCGCCGTGGCGGCTCTGCCGTTGCTGGCCGGTGCCCCGGTGGTCGAGCGCTGGGCCGGAGTGCGCCCACGCGCGCGTTCGCGGGCGCCGATGCTGGGTCCCTGGCCGGGGCGGCCAGGGCACTACATCGCTAACGGCGGGTTCAAGATCGGCTTCGGCATGGCCCCCAAGGTGGCCGAAGTGATGGCTGATCTGGTCCTGGATGGTCGCGATGCGATCCCGTCCGGTTTCCGGGTCGAGGCGTCGCTTTAGCCCGGCACCGGGAAGGCGGCGCGGAAGCGCTCCTCGCCTATCGCCGAGAATCGCAGCGCCGCGCTTTCGGGCACCCGCTCGACCCAGCGCAGATCGAGAAACCGCGACAGGAATGCCCGGCCCAACCCGCCCGCCAGGTGGTTGTGTCTGGCGCTCCAGTCCAGGCAAGGCTGGCACAACAGCGCCCGGCCCCAGGACAGGTCGCGCAGGTCGATGCCGAAGCCTTCGGCAAAGTCGCGCCCGGCCTCGGTCAGCTCCAGCCCGCCATCCTGCCGCCGCAGCACACCGCGCAACAGCAGCGAGCGGTACATCCGCGTGCCCATCTCACCGGCCAGGTGGGTGTGGCAAACCCGTGCGTGCTGCAACAGCGCCTCGGTCCCGGCTGATACCTCGGCCTGCGCCATTCGCTCAGACAGCAGCGCCAGCGATGTCAGCGCCTGCCGCACGTCAGGTCCGGCCAGCCGGTATTGCGGTGAACGCGCGCCGCTGGCCACGATCAGCCCCGCCCGCTGCAACCGCGCCAGCGCTGCCAGCACCCGCCGCTGTGGCCGTCCCAGTTCTTCTGCCAGCGCTTCTGCCGTGGCATGGGGCACCGTGCCCAGCGCCATCAGCACCCCGGCATGGGCGGGATCGCCAATCATGGCCATCGCTCCGGACAGATCGGGAAGCGGTTTCATATCAGGGGGTTGCTCCGCAGGCTCCAAAGGATTGGACACTCGCCAAGGCACAGGCGCGGCTTCGCCGCGATATCATAAGATGTAGCGCAGCGCGCCTAATCTGCAACCGGGAAGGCCGCGCCCAGGCGGCTTCCGCCGATGGCGGTAAAGCGCACGATCCGCGTGCCCGGAACCCGCGACGCCCAGCCCGAGCGGTTTTTGTTGCGCGAACACCGGACCTTTCTAAAACTGGTCAGCGCACCGCACGGAGAACGCCGATGATCGCCGTCATATTCGAAGTCGAACCCGCAGAGGGCATGACCGAGGCCTACCTGGCCATGGCCGCCGAAATGCGTCCGCTGGTCGAACAGATCGACGGATTCATCAGCGTCGAACGGTTTCAGAGCCTGACCAACCCGGGCAAGCTGCTGTCGCTGTCTTTTTTCCGGGACGAGGCCGCGTTGGACGAATGGCGGGCGCTGACCCAGCATCGCCGCGCCCAGTCGGCAGGGCGCAACCGGATGTTCAGCGACTACCGACTGCGCGTAGTCAGCGTGATGCGGGACTATGGCAAATTTGACCGAGCCCAGGCGCCTGCCGACAGCCGCGCCATTCACGACGCGCCGGCGCCGGTCAGCCCGGAACCGGGAAAGTCGCCTTGAACGCGGCTTCGCCTTCGGGGGTGAAACGGATGATCTGCGAACCGCGCTGACGTTGGGCCCAGCCCAGCGCGTAGATGCGCAACAGGAAAGCCCCGCCCAGGCTGCCGGCCAGGTGGTTCTGCTGCTTGGCCCAGTTCAGGCAGGGGCGGCACATCGAAGCCTGGCTGTGTCCCCAGCCCAGGTTGTTCAGGTTGATTCCGAACCCTTCGACAAACTGGCGGCCAATCTCGGTCAGTTGCAAGGTGTCGTCTACCCGAACGATCACGCCGCGCATGAACAGCGAGCGGTACATCCGCGTGCCCATTTCACCCGCCAGGTGATTGTGGCACAGCCGCGCCTTCAGAAGCGCCGGATCCTCGTGAGTGCCGTCCTCCGGCTCTGCCGCGCTCGGGCGCGTCGCGCTGTCCAGCTGGACCAGCCCTTGCAGCGTACTGGCGACTTCGGGGCCTGTCAGCTTGCAATAGTGGCGCTGGCCGACCTTGCGCACCCGCACCAGCCCGCCATGGGTCAGCTGCGAGATTGCATCGACCGTGACCCGCTGCGTCAGCCCGGCGGCGCGCGACAGTTCCGGTGCAGTCATCTCGTCTGCCGTCATCAGCACGGAAAGGGTCTTGGCGTTGGCCGGCTCTGCAATCAGAGCGGCGATCCGCGATATGCTCTCAGCCCCAGACATTGCGTCCTGTTCTTCTTTGTTGCCTTGCGTCGGCGCAGTGGCCGCCGCCGATGGCCCTTCCAAGGGGTGCCGCCATGCCTACGGCACGGATCCGCGCCCCCCGAAAGGCCGATTGCCTTCAATACAACGCGAAGAACCGGGCATTTCTTTGGCCCGGTCGTGGCCGTGCCAAACTTTGCGGCACAAGGACCGCCAACGAAAAAGGCCAGCACGGTGGCTGGCCTGAACTCGAACCGATAAGGGGCGTCTTAGTTGACGCTGTCCTTCAGCGCCTTGGCGATGGTCACCTTGACCACCTTGTCGGCGTCCTTCTTGAACTGCTCGCCGGTGGCAGGGTTGCGCACCATGCGCTCGGGGCGCTCGCGGCAGTACACTTTGCCGATACCCGGCAGGGTCACGGCGCCGCCGTCCGCGACTTCACGCGTCACGATTGCGGCAATGGCGTCCAGAGCTGCGCCAGCGGTCTTCTTGTCGGCATCCATCGCCTCGGCCAGCGCTGCAACAAGCTGGGTCTTGGTCATCGGCTTCGCCATTTCATGGTCTCCTTCATCCGCCCGTTTGGGCCTCATTGCGCGGTATTTAACGTAATCTTGGTGTTCAACACAACAAATTGTGACGCATCAATGGGCGAAATCCAGCATTTTGTGGCTGATTTCCCCCGCGTCACAGGAAGGCTGTCTCATCAAAGCTGCGCAATTTCCGGGAGTGGATACGTTCAAGCGGCATTTCGCGGATCTGTTCCATGGCGCGAATCCCGATCAAAAGGTGCCGCGCCACCTGGCTGGTATAGAATTCCGACGCCATGCCGGGCAGCTTCAACTCGCCATGCAGCGGCTTGTCGGAGACGCACAGCAACGTGCCGTAGGGCACCCGGAAGCGGAAGCCATTGGCCGCGATCGTGGCTGACTCCATGTCCAGCGCCACCGCCCGCGACTGTGACAACCGCTGTACCGGGCCGGCCGTTTCGCGCAGTTCCCAGTTGCGGTTGTCGACGCTGGCCACCGTGCCGGTGCGCATGACGCGTTTCAGGTCATAGCCTTCCAGCTCTGTCACCGCGCCCACCGCCTGCTCCAGCGCGATCTGGATTTCGGCCAGCGCCGGGATCGGCACCCAGACCGGCAGATCGTCATCCAGCACCTTGTCCTCGCGCAGATAGGCGTGGGCCAGCACATAGTCGCCCAACGACTGGGTGCTGCGCAGGCCGGCGCAATGGCCGACCATCAGCCAGGCATGAGGCCGCAGAACGGCGACATGGTCTGTCGCCGTCTTGGCGTTCGACGGGCCAACACCAATATTGACCAGCGTGATACCGCCGCCGCCCTCACGCTTGAGGTGATAGGTCGGCATCTGCGGCAGCTTGGGATTGGCCGGGATCGGCTGATCCGGCTGCGTGATCTCGACGTTGCCGGTGCTGACAAAGCTGGTGTAACCGCTGGCCGGATCGGCCAGCATCGCGCGGGCATAGGCTTCGAACTCGCTGACGTAAAACTGGTAGTTGGTGAACAGCACGTGGTTCTGGAAGTGGCCCGGATCGGTGGCGGTGTAATGCGCCAGGCGGGCCAGCGAGTAATCCACGCGCTGCGCTGTGAACGGCGCCAGAGGCCGCGCGCCATCGGCGGCAACCTCGGCCACGCCATTGACGATATCGTCGTTGGTGGTGGTCAGGTCGGGCACGTCGAACACGTCGCGCAACACGAAATCGGCCGCGCCCTCTTGCGGAACGGTGATCGCCGGGTTTCCGGCAACGGCAAAATGAACCGGGATCGGCGTATCGGAAAGCCCGATCTGCACCGGCACCCCGTGATTGCGCAGCAACAGCCCGATTTGCAGGATCAGGTACTGGCGGAACAGGTCCGGCCGGGTCACAGAGGTGGCATAGACACCGGGCTGCGAGACATGGCCAAAGGACAGACGGCTGTCGACCTTGGCGAAGGATGTCGTCGTGAAGCGCACCTCGGGGTAGAAGGCGCGGAACCTTTTGTCGCTCTGACCGTTGCGCATCGTGTCCATGAAGGCGCCCGTCAGAAACCCCGTCCCCCCGCGGTACAACTCGATCAGCCGGTCCACCGCCTTGGCGGCATCGTCGAACAGTGCCGGCGGCGGCAGGTCCGGGGTCACGATCTCTCGGTGTGAAACGATATCCTGCATCGCGCCCTCATTTTTACGATTTTGCCCACGTTGACAGCAAGCGGGCAAAGGTTCAAGCTACCGGTAGGTCAGAGAGGCTGACATGGATTTAGAGACTGTCTCCGCCGCCACCTTCGGTCAGTCGCTGCACGGGCTGGGGGTCAATATCCTGGTCCGCGACGTGCCGGGGCAATGCAACAGGCTGATCGCCGTCTTCGGCATGATGGCACACCGGGTCAACGCCGATTTCGCAATTGTGCAATACGGCGACGCGCTGTTTCAGCTGCATTCGGACGGCACCTATGCCGCCAACCCCTATCTTGCGCTGCTGCCGGAAAATCCGCCCCGCGGCGCCGGGATCGAGCTGCGCCTTTACGACAGCGATCCGGACACCGCTGCCGCGCTGGCGCCCGCCTATGGCATGACGGTGCTGCAACCGCCCACCGACAAGCCGCACGGCCTGCGCGAAGCCTATCTGCTGTGCCCCGAGGGCTATGCCTGGGTGCCGTCGCGCCCGCTGGACTGATGCAGGCGCGGCGCCGGGGTCAGGACGGGCGCAGGCCGGTTTCCACCAGCATCCCACGCCGCTTGGCCTCATAGTAATAGCCGCGTGCGTACAGCATGACCGCGTTGTCATAGCTGCCATCGGCCAGCAGCCAGGCGCCTCTGAGGTACTTCACGGCATATTTCAGGTTGGTCTCGGCATCCAGCAGGCCCGAATCGCTGCCGCTGTAGCCCATGCCCCGCGCGGTGGCGGGCAGGATCTGCATCAGGCCGTAATAGGGGCCGTTGCGGGCCTCGGGACGGTGGGTGCTTTCACGGATGATCACCCGGTGCACCAACTTGCGCGGCACCTCGTAGGAATCCGCGTAGTGATTGATAAGACGCCGCAATTCCGGCGTTTCATTGGGATAAAGGGGCAACTCGCCGGTATCCAGCCGGGCCACGGTTTGCGGCCTTGCGCAGGCCGCCAGGGACAAGGCCGACAGGATCATCAGGCGTCGGGTCAGCATCGATAGCAACTCCGTTGTGCGATGCTTTCTCCTACTCCTGTCACAAAACTTGACCAGTCCCCCTGTGGTCCATGCGCGGCGGATTGCCGACGCGGCGTCAGGCGGCGTCGAAATCCAGAACGATTTTCTCGCTCGTCGGGCGAGACTGGCAAGCCAGCGTGAAACCCGCCTCGATTTCCCATGGTTCAAGGGAATAGTTGACGGCCATCTCCGCCGCGCCTTCGACCACTTTGCAGCGGCAGGTGCAGCACATCCCGCCCTTGCAGGACCACGGCAGCTCCAGCCCGGCCCGCGCCGCCGCGTCCACGATGCTGTCGCCCGCCTCGGTCAGGTCGAATTGGCGCGTCACCCCGTCCAGCACCACCGACACCGCAACCCCGTGCCGGGCCGCTGCCTCGGCCTGGGCCGAAGGTGCGGCGCGCGGCGCGTCCTCTGTGTAGAACCGCTCGAAATACAGCCGATCGCGGGTCACGCCCGCGCCCTGCAGCGCAGCAGAGACATCATCGATCATGCCGCCCGGCCCGCACAGGAAGATACCGTCTGCCGACAGGTCCACCGCCCCGGCCCGCGCCAGCGCCAGCACCCGCTCCCCGGTCACCCGCCCGTTCAGCAGCGCCACATCCTGCGCCTCGCGGCTAAGGACATGCACCAGGGTGAACCGGTCCAGATAGCGATCCTTCAGCGCGTCCAGCGCCTCGCGGAACATGATCGAGCCGGTGTCGCGGTTGCCATAGACCAGCGTCACCCGCCCGCCCTGCGCCAGCACCGCAGCGGCGATCGACACCATCGGCGTGATGCCCGATCCGGCCGCGATCAGAAGCACGTCCCGCTCGCCATGCAGCACGAACCGTCCCTCGGGCGGCATGGCCTGCACCACATCGCCCGGCTTCAGCCCCTGCGCAAAGGTCGAGAACGCCCCGCCATCCACCCGCTTGACCCCGACGCACATCGCGCCCTCGGGCAAGGCGGCGATCGAATAGCTGCGGCGCAGGTCCGCGCCCGCCACCGTGGCACGCAGCGTCAGATACTGCCCTGGCTGCCAGCCAAAGCCTTCGGCCCCGGCAAAGGTGATCGCCACCGCGTCCCGTCCTTCGGGCCGCACCTCGGTGATGGTCAGATCGGCAAACATGCGGCTCTCCCTCAGATGCACTTGAAATAGTCGAATGGCTCGGCACAGGCCCGGCACTGGTATTGCGCCTTGCACGCGGTCGAACCAAAGGCGCTGATCTGCGCCGTGTCGCGCGAGCCGCAGCGCGGGCAGCTCACCTCGGGCGCCGAGAACAGCGCCGCCTTGCCCGCCGGCCCTTCTGGCGGGGCGATGCCATAGGCGCGCAGCTTCTCGCGACCCTCGTCGCTGATCCAGTCCGTGGTCCAGGCCGGCGACAACACGCGCTCGATCCGCGCCTCGAACCCCGCCTGGCACAACGCCGCCTCGATCGCCATCTCGATGAAGGCCGTCGCCGGGCAGCCCGAATAGGTCGGGCTCACCCCAGCCACCGCCACGGCGCCGCGCATCTCGACCCAGCGAAGGATGCCCAGCTCGGCCACGGTCACGCAGGGCACCTCCGGATCGGGCACCGCCGCCGCCGCCGCCCAGGCGCGGGCTTGCTCGCTCACCACACCGCTCCGGGGTGGGCACGCGCCAGCGATTGCATCTCGGCCAGCAGGTGCCCCAACCCCTCGCCGTGCAGGCCGCGCCGCCCGCCGCTCTGCATCGGCACACCGTCCGGTTGGCGAAGCCCCGCCTCGGCGAAGACCTCGCCGATCACCCGGTCCCAGTCGCCGCGCAGCGCGGCCCGGTCCGGCAAAACGCCGCCAGCATCCGCGCCGGCCTCGAAGAGCTCGCCGGTATAACCGTGCAACGCCCGCACCGCGGATTGCATCCGCCGCGCGCTCTCCTCCGTCCCGTCGCCCAGCCGGATCACCCATTCGCCGGCATGACGGATGTGATAGGCCATCTCCTTGACCGCCTTGCCGGCAACTCCGGCGATCACCGCGTCGGACGAGTGCAGCGCCTGGCGCCAGTACGGCTCCATGAAGGCGGCGAAATACAGCTGCCGCAGCATCGTCTGGGCAAAATCGCCGTTCGGCCGCTCCACCAGCAGACAGTTCACATAGGCCCGCTCGTCCCGGAAATAGGCCAGCCGGTTCTCGTCACGCCCGGCGCCTTCCAGCGCCCCGGCATGGTCGTACAGCGTGCGCGCCGTGCCGATCAGGTCCAGCGCCATGTTCGGCATGGCCAGGTCCTCTTCCAGCATCGGCGCATGGCCGCACCATTCGGAAACCCGGTGCCCCAGCACCAGGTGATCGTCCGCCAGCTCCAGCACCGCCTCCCAGAGCGCCATCACATATGCCCCACGTCTTCGGGGATCTCGTAGAACGTCGGGTGGCGATAGATCTTGTCCGCCGTCGGCTCGAAATTCTCGCCCGCCTGCGCCGGGTCCGAGGCAACGATATCCGCCGACCGCACCACCCAGATCGAGGTGCCCTCGCCGCGCCGCGTATAGACATCGCGCGCCGCCTGCACCGCCATCACCTCGTCAGCCGCATGGATCGAGCCGACATGCTTGTGCGCCAGCCCGTTGCGGGGCCGGATGAACACTTCCCAAAGCGGGGTCTCGCTGACCATCACCCTGTTCCTTCTCTTTTGTCCAAATACTCGGGGGTCCGGGGGCAACGCCCCCGAAAACGGGACGGCGGGCGGGGCGACGGGCGCATGCCCGAGCGCCGCTCCGCCGTTCGCTATTCCGCCGCCAATTTGCGCGCGCGGCGCTTCTCGGCATGGGCCAGCGCGGCCTCGCGCACCCAGGCGCCGTCGTCCCAGGCCTTCTGGCGCGCTTCGATCCGGTCGCGGTTCATCACCCCGCCGCCCTTGACCACGCGCCAGAACTCGTCCCAGTCGATCGGCCCGTGATCGTAGCCGCCCTTTTCCTCGTTCCACGTCAGGTCGGGGTCCGGCACGCTCAGCCCCAGGAACTGCGCCTGCGGCACGGTCGCGTCGATGAACTTCTGGCGCAACTCGTCGTTAGAGAAGCGCTTGATCTTCCACTTCATGTTCTGGTCGGAATGCTGGCTTTCGGCGTCATGCGGGCCAAACATCATCAGCGACGGCCACCACCAGCGGTTCAGGCTGTCCTGCGCCATCGCCTTCTGTTCGGGCGTGCCCCGCGCCAGCGTCATGACGATCTCGTAACCCTGCCGCTGGTGAAAGCTTTCCTCCTTGCACACCCGGATCATCGCCCGGGCATAGGGGCCGAAGGAACAGCGGCACAGCGGGATCTGGTTCATGATCGCGGCGCCATCGACCAGCCAGCCGATGGTGCCGATATCGGCCCAGCTCAGCGTCGGGTAATTGAAGATCGAGGAATACTTGGCCTTGCCCGAAAGCAGCTCCTCGGTCATCTGGTCGCGGCTGACGCCAAGAGTTTCGGCCGCGGCATACAGATACAGCCCGTGCCCGCCCTCGTCCTGCACCTTGGCCAGCAGCGCGGCCTTGCGCTTCAGCGACGGCGCGCGGGTGATCCAGTTGCCCTCGGGCAGCATCCCGACGATTTCGGAATGGGCGTGCTGGCCGATCTGCCGGATCAGCGTGCGGCGATAGCCCTCGGGCATCGCGTCCATCGGTTCGATCTTCTCTTCGGCGTCGATGCGCTTCTGGAAAGCCTCCAGAAACTCCGGCGCCTCGTCGGTCCGCCCATCGGCGCCGATCAGCCCTTGTGAATACATTGCCGCGCTCCTCCCGTCTCCGGTGACCGGGATCATACATTACAAAAATGTACTGACAAAGCATTTTTTGTAATGTGTTGTTCCGCGTTGCAATTCGCTCCGGCACGGGCCAAATCTGGGCCATGACAGGCACGCTTCTGACACTTGGCCACGGCTATTCCAGCACCGCGCTGGCCGAACTCCTGATTCCGCAAGGCTGGCGCGTCATGGGCACCACCCGCTCTGCCGACCGCGCCGGCGCCATCGCCGCCACCGGGGTGGAGCCGGTGCTGTGGCAGGCCGAGCCGCTGGCCCTGGCGCTGGCCCAGGCCGACCACTTGCTGATCTCTGCCGCACCTGGGCCCGAAGGCGATCCGGCGCTGGCTCTGATCGGCCCGCAGATCGCGGCCCATGCGCCGCGGCTGCGCTGGGCCGGATATCTGTCTACCACTGCCGTCTACGGCGACCACGCCGGCGGCTGGGTAGACGAAACGACAGCGCTGACTCCGGCCGCCGCCCGCGGCAAGGCCCGGGTCGCGGCCGAGGCAGCCTGGGCCGGAATCGCCGGTATGCCGCTGCACATTTTCCGGCTGGCCGGCATCTACGGGCCCGGACGCGGCCCCTTCGCCAAGCTGCGCGCCGGCAAGGCGCAACGCGTGGTCAAGCCCGGCCAGGTGTTCAGCCGCATCCACGTCGACGACATCGCCCAGGTGTTGGCCGCCTCGATCGCCCGGCCCAACCCCGGCGCGGCCTACAACCTGTGTGATGACGACCCCGCCCCGCCGCAGGACGTGCTGCTATATGCAGCCGAGTTGATGGGTGTGGACCCGCCTCCCGAGGTACCCTTCGACCAGGCAGAGCTGGGGCCGATGGCGCGCAGCTTCTACGCCGAGAGCAAGCGCGTGCGCAACGATCTGATCAAGCAAGAACTGGGCATCGCGCTGCGCCACCCCGATTACCGGTCGGGCCTGCGCGCGGTGATGGCAGCCGAAGCGGCAGAGGGGGTCGTGCAGGACCATGGTCAGAGCGGCTAGGCGCGCCGGTCAGGCGCGCTTGCCGATCACATCCACACCCAGCAGGCGCAGCACCTTGGCCTCGATATCGGCGGCGTTCATGCCGGCCGAGGCATACATGTCGGTCGGGCTGGACTGGTCGATGAACACATCGGGCAGCACCATCGAGCGGAACTTGATCCCGCTGTCGAACACGCCCTCGTCGGCCAGAAGCTGCGCCACATGGCTGCCGAAACCGCCAACCGCGCCCTCTTCGACGGTGATCAGCACTTCATGCGTGGCGGCCAGATGCAGGATCAACTCGCGGTCCAGCGGCTTGGCAAACCGGGCATCCGCCACCGTCGGGCTGATGCCGCGCGCCATCAGTGCCTCGCGCGCCTTCAGAACCTCGCCCAAGCGGGTGCCAAAGGACAGGATCGCCACGCGCTTGCCCTCGTGCACCATCCGGCCCTTGCCGATTTCCAGCACTTCGCCGCGTTCGGGCATGGTCACGCCCTCGCCCTCGCCCCGCGGATAGCGGAAGGCAATGGGCCCGTCGTCATAGGCGGCGGCGGTGGCGACCATGTGCTTCAATTCCGCCTCGTCGGCGGCGGCCATCACGACAAAGCCCGGCAGGTTGGCAAGGTAGGCGATATCGTACGATCCGGCATGGGTCGCACCGTCGGCGCCCACCAGCCCGGCGCGGTCGATGGCGAAACGCACCGGCAGGCGCTGGATTGCCACGTCATGCACGACCTGGTCATAGCCGCGCTGAAGGAAGGTGGAATACATCGCGCAGAACGGCTTCAGCCCGCCGGCAGCCAGCCCTGCGCAGAAGGTCACGCCATGCTGTTCGGCGATACCCACGTCAAAGCAGCGGCTGGGATAGCGCTCGGCGAACAGGTTCAGCCCGGTGCCATCGGGCATGGCCGCCGTCACCGCGACGATCGCGGGATCCTCGGCTGCCTCCTGCAACAGCGCATCGGCAAAGACGCGGGTATAGCTGGGCGCGTTCGAGGGCGCTTTGTGCTGTTTGCCCGTTACCACGTCGAACTTTGCAGTAGCGTGGCCCTTGTCTTGTGCCGCTTCGGCGGGGGCATAGCCCTTGCCCTTCTTGGTCAGCACGTGCAGCAGGATCGGGCCGCGCGCGCGCTCCTTGATGGTGCGCAGCACCGGCAGCAGCTGCCCCATGTCATGCCCGTCAATCGGACCGATGTAGGAAAAGCCCAGCTCTTCGAACAGCGTGCCGCCAACTGTCATGCCTTTGAGCATTTCCTTGGCGCGCTTGGCCCCTTCTCGGAACGGTCCGGGCAGCAGGCTGACCGCGCCCTTGGCGGCGGCTGCCAGGTCCTGGAACGGTGCCTCGGCGTAAAGCCGCGACAGGTAGGAAGACAGCGCGCCGGTGGGCTGCGCGATGCTCATTTCATTGTCGTTCAGGATGACGATCAGGCGCTTTTTCAGGTGGCCTGCGTTGTTCATCGCTTCAAACGCCATGCCGCCGCTCATCGCGCCATCGCCGATCACCGCGATGGCATCGCCCAGGCCCGTCTCGCACTGGCCGCCCAGATCGCGCGCCACGGCAAAACCCAGCGCCGCAGAGATCGAGGTCGAGGAATGCGCCGCGCCGAACGGGTC
>JAGRMT010000197.1 GCA_020441125.1 Roseivivax sp. | reverse complement strand
TGCGCGCCTATTCCGACAACGAGGACCTGGCGCTGCTTTCCGGCATCAACCCCGAAAAGGTGGTGGTCGTCACCTGGGTGATCGTCGCCGCGCTGGCGACCGTCGCCGGGGTGCTTTACGGGCTGGACAAGTCGTTCAAGCCTTTCACCTACTTCCAGCTGCTGCTGCCGATCTTCGCCGCGGCCATCGTGGGCGGCCTGGGTAACCCGCTGGGCGCGATCGCCGGCGGCTTTGTCATCGCATTTTCCGAAGTGGGTGTGACCTATGCCTGGAAGAAGGTGGTGGCCTATGCCGCCCCCGGCGGATGGGAGCCCGAGGGGCTGCTGCAACTGCTGGGCACGGACTACAAGTTCGCCGTCAGCTTCATGATCCTGATCGCCGTGCTGCTGTTCCGGCCGACCGGGCTGTTCAAGGGGAAATCGGTATGAGCGACACGTTGCGCACCCTGGGGCTTTTCCTGCTGGTGGCCCTGCTGATCATCGGCACCGGTTTCGTGCAGAGCTGGAACTCGGCCCTGCTGATCATGAACATGGGCCTGATCAGCGCCGTGATGGCGCTGGGGGTCAACCTGCAATGGGGCCTGGCCGGGCTGTTCAATGTCGGCGTCATGGGCTTTGTCGCCCTGGGCGGGCTGGCGGTGGTGCTGACCTCGATGCCGCCGGTGGCCGAGGCCTGGGCGGCGGGCGGCTGGCGCATCTACGCCGGTCTCGCGCTGATCCTGGCCACGGTGGCCGGGGCGATCGCGATCTGGACCCGCGTGCGCAGCGCCTGGCGCGGCTGGGCGGTGCTGGCGCTGCTGGTCGCCGGCTACCTGCTGGGCGACGCGGTCTACCTGCCGGCGCGCGACGCGGTGGAGGCGATCAATCCCGCCTCGACCGGCTACCTGGGCGGGCTGGGCCTGCCGGTGCTGCTGGCCTGGCCGGTGGGCGGGCTGCTGGCCGCCGGCGCGGCCTGGGTGATCGGCAAGACGGCGCTGGGGCTGCGGTCGGACTACCTTGCGATTGCCACGCTGGGCATCGCCGAGATCATCCTGGCCGTGCTGAAGAACGAGGACTGGCTGGCGCGCGGCGTGAAGAACGTGATCGGCCTGCCGCGCCCCGTGCCCTACGAGATCGACCTGCAAGGCGATCCCGGCTTTGCCGAGGCGGCTTCCGGCTGGGGCATGGACGTAACCACCGCCTCGACGCTGACGGTCAAGCTGGCCTATGCCGGGCTGTTCGCCGGCGTGCTGCTGGTTCTGCTGGTGCTGGCACAGCTGGCCATGGCCAGCCCCTGGGGACGGATGATGCGCGCGATCCGCGACAACGAGGACGCGGCCCGCGCCATGGGCAAGGATGTCACCCGCCGGCATTTGCAGATCTTCGTGCTGGGCTCCGCGATCTGCGGCATCGCCGGGGCGATGATGACGACGCTGGACGGGCAGCTGACGCCGGGCACCTACCAGCCGCTGCGCTATACCTTCNNTCCTGATCTGGGTGATGGTGATCGTGGGCGGGTCGGGCAACAACTTGGGCTCGATCCTGGGCGGTTTCCTGATCTGGTTCCTGTGGGTTCAGGTCGAACCGATCGGTCAATGGCTGATGGCGGTGATCACCGCGGGCATGGCTGACGGCTCGGCGCTCAAGTCGCATCTGCTCGACTCGGTCCAGCACATGCGTCTGCTGACGATGGGGCTGATCCTGCTGCTGATGCTGCGCTTCGCGCCCCGCGGGTTGTTGCCCGAACGGTGAGCGGGGGTGGTGGGTTGAAAACCCACCCTACGGGATAGCGCGTGCCACTCGTGTGGCCCGCACCGTATCGCGTTGGCCCCGGTCGGCCTCGATCCCCGCACCTGATGCAACGAAGGTGCCGGTCCGCCAGACCGCCAGCCGCTGGCCCTGCGGTTCTGCGAACCGCTCTCAACGGTCCGGGGACCCGTTCAGCCCGCGCAACCTTGTAGGGTGGGTTTTCAACCCACCTGCCCGTCACCGGCGGCTGGCGTCCTTGCCGAGCGGGAACACGAAACAGCGGTTGCGCCGGACGGTCAGCCACATCGCCGTGCCCGGCTTGGGCAGGAACACGTTCGGCACCGTCGCCTTCAGCACCCGCCCGTCGAAATCCATGCGGAACTCCACCAGGCTTTCCGAGCCCAGGAACCGCGCCCGCTCGACCACGCCACGCGCGGGGGTGCCCCCCAGCTGTGTCGGGTTCGGGCCTTTGCCGCCGCGGTCGAAGTCGATGCCCACATGCTGCGGACGGAACACGATCTCAACCTCGCCGCCATCGGGCACGCCGGGCGCCAGGAACTGGCCGAAGGGCGTGTCGGTCAACGCGCCGCGCACGGTCGAACGGATCACGTTGATATCCGAGAAGAACGCCACCGCCGCCTTGTCCGCAGGGGCGTTGTAGATGTTGTAGGGCGCGCCCTGCTGCACGATCCGCCCGGCGCGCATCAGCGCGATCTGGTCGGCCATGCGCATCGCCTCTTCCGGCTCATGCGTGACCAGCAGGACCGAGGTTCCCTCCTCCTTCAGCAGCGCCAGCGTCTCGTCGCGGATGCCGTCGCGCAGCCGGTTGTCGAGGCCGGAGAACGGCTCGTCCATCAGCATCACGCTGGGCCGCGGCGCCAGCGCCCGGGCCAGCGCCACGCGCTGCTGCTCGCCGCCAGACAGCTGGTGCGGGTAATGGTCGATGTGCCGCAGCAGCCCGACTCGCTCCAGCAACTCGCGCACGCGCGTTTGCTGCTCCGCCTTCGGACCGGTCAGGCCGAAGGCCACGTTGCGCCCCACCGTCAGGTGCGGAAACAGCGCGAAGTCCTGGAACATCAGCCCGATATGCCGCCGCTCGGGCGGCACCCGAAAGACGGTGTCGCAGATCAGCTTGCCGTCAACGTAAATCTCGCCCTGATCCTGCATCTCGACCCCGGCGATCATCCGCAGCGTGGTCGACTTGCCGCAACCCGACGGGCCCAACAGGCACATCACGTCGCCCGGCGCGATGGTCAACGACACATCGTCAACCACCGTATGGCCGTCATAGCGGCGGATCAGGTTCCGGATCTCCAGCCGGGGGGTCTGTGCGGGCACGCGGCTAGCCTCTCGCCGTATCCGATTGTTTCCATCGGGTTTCGACCGGGCGTAGCAGAGCCCGCCTGCCCTTGCAAGGCGGCGCGCCCGCGGTGCGACGCCGGCGCCGGTGACGGGGGCCTAGTGGTAGGTGAACTCTCCCACCACGTTGCGCCATTCCCCGGGCGAGATCATCTTGCGATGGGTGAAGCGGATCGAGTGCAGCGGCCCCTCGATCGTCTTCTGCCAGAACTCGATGAAGCCGAACAATCGCGGATGGTCCGGCGCGGTGTCGTACTCCTGCCAGACAAAGGTGTTCAGCACGTTGCGGTAGTCGGGCAGCCGGTAGAAAATCTCGGCCGTGGTCAGCCCGTAGCCCCGCAGCATCAACTCGGTTTCGGATATGGCCATCGCTTGCGCTCTCCTGCTCTTGCGCCACTGCAGGGAATCATGCAAAGAAACCGTGGCTTTTCAATGAAAATCAATCTGTTAGCAGACATCTCGCGCGGCTGCCAGAAATGCGGTGCCCGAGGCATTGCGACCCATATCCTGTCTGGGGTATAAGACCCGCAACAACATATAGAACCGCGACAAGAACAGGCGCCCTTCGTGACCGACACCCCGGAAACCCCTGAAAACACGGACGATTCTCCGCGTCCCGAGCGCAAGCCCTACCACGGGCCGTCGGTGTCGATCACCGACGAGATGAAGAACAGCTATCTCGATTACGCCATGAGCGTGATCGTCAGCCGCGCCATCCCGGATCTGCGTGACGGGTTAAAACCTGTGCATCGGCGTATTCTTTACGCAATGGACGAAGTCGGCAACACGCATGACAAGCCCTACCGCAAGTCCTCGCGCCCCGTGGCCGATGCGATGGGCAAGTACCACCCGCATGGCGACGGCGCGATCTATGACGCGCTGGTGCGCATGGCGCAGGACTTTTCCATGTCGCTGCCGCTGCTGGACGGCCAGGGCAACTTCGGCTCGATGGACGGCGATCCGCCCGCGGCCTTCCGCTACACCGAGGTGCGGCTGGACAAGCCCGCCCGCGCGCTGCTGGACGACATCGACCTCGACACGGTCGATTTCCAGCTGAACTACGACGGCAAGGACCGTGAACCCACGGTCCTGCCCGCGCGCTATCCCAACGTGCTGGTCAACGGCTCCGAAGGCATCGCCGTCGGCATGGCCACGCGCATCCCGCCGCACAACCTGGGCGAAGTGGTCGACGCCACGCTGGCGCTGATCGAGAACCCGGATCTGGACAGCGAGGGGCTGATCGAGTTCATCCCCGCCCCCGACTTCCCCACCGGCGGGCAGATCATGGGCCGCTCGGGCGCGCGCAAGGCCTATACCGAGGGGCGCGGCAGCGTCATCATCCGCGCCAAGACGCGGGTCGAGGAAATCCGCAAGGACCGCTTCGCCATCGTGGTGGACGAGATCCCCTACCAGGTGAACAAGGCGGTCATGATCGAGAAGATCGCCGAGGCCGCCCGCGACAAGCGGATCGAGGGCATCGCCCATGTGCAGGACGAATCCGACCGTCATGGCGTGCGGGTGGTGGTCGAGCTGAAGCGCGACGCCACGCCGGACGTGGTGCTGAACCAGCTCTATCGCTTCACCCCGATGCAGGTGTCCTTCGGCTGCAACATGCTGGCGCTGAACGGCGGCCGGCCCGAAACGCTGACGCTGCGAGCCTTCCTGTCGGCCTTCATCGACTTCCGCGAGGATGTCGTCGCCCGCCGCACCGCCTTCCTGCTGAAGAAGGCGCGCGAACGCTCGCATATCCTGTGCGGTCTGGCCGTGGCCGTGTCCAACGTCGACGAGGTGGTCGCCACCATCCGTTCCAGCGCGGATGCCGCCCAGGCACGAGAAAAACTGATGGAACGCCGCTGGCCGGCGCATGAGATCGCCGCCTATATCCGGCTCATCGACGATCCGACCCACAAGATGAACGAGGACGGCACCTACAACCTGTCCGAAACCCAGGCCCGCGCCATCCTCGATCTGCGTTTGCAGCGCCTGACCCAGCTTGGCGTCAAGGAAGTGACCGACGAGCTGGAGGAACTGGCGCGCAAGATCAAGGAATACCTTGAGATCCTCGGCTCGCGCGAGCGGATCATGGGCATCATTTCCGACGAGCTGCGCGCCGTCAGGGACCAGTTCGCCGTGCCGCGCCGGACCGAGATCATCGACTGGGCGGGCGATCTTGAAGACGAGGACCTGATCGAGCGCGAGGACATGGTTGTCACCGTGACCCAGACCGGCTGGATCAAGCGCACGCCGCTGGCCGAGTTCCGCTCGCAGCGGCGCGGCGGCAAGGGCCTGTCGGGCATGCAGACCAAGGACGACGACGTGGTCACCACGCTTTTCGTCGCCAACACGCACACGCAGCTGCTGTTCTTCACCACCGACGGGATGGTCTACAAGCTGAAGTGCTGGCGCCTGCCTGCCGGCGGACGCACCGCCAAGGGCAAGGCCATCGTCAACATCCTGCCGATCCCCACGGGCGTGTCGATCGCCGCGATCATGCCTGTCGACCGGCCCGAAGAGGAATGGGACGATCTTCAGATCGTCTTCGCCACCTCTGCCGGGGACGTGCGCCGCAACGCGCTCAGCGACTTCACCAACGTGATGCGCAACGGCAAGATCGCGATGAAGCTGCCCGAGACGGTCGAGTTGGTGAACGCCCGCATCGCCTCGGAAGAGGATGACGTGATGCTTGTCACCGACTCGGGCCGCGCGATCCGCTTCCCCACCACCGATGTGCGCGTCTTCAAGGGCCGCGATTCCACCGGTGTGCGCGGCATTCGCCTCTTGGGCGACGACCGCGTGGTGTCGATGGCGGTGATCCGCCACTTCGAGGCAACCCCGGACGAACGCGCCGCTTATCTCAAGATGCGCCGGCTGGTGGCGGGCGTGACCGAAGAGGCGGAAAGCGACGAGGACGAGGGCAATGCCGAGGCCGGCCTGAGCCAGGAGAAATACGCCGAGATGTCGGCCGCCGAGAACCTGATCCTGACCATCACCGCAGGCGGTTCGGGCAAGCTCAGCTCCAGCCACGATTATCCGGTGCGCGGGCGCGGCGGCATGGGCGTGATGGCGATGGACAAGGCGATGCGCGGCGGACCGCTGGTCGCCGCCTTCCCGGTCGAGATGGATGACCAGATCATGCTGGCCACCTCCAAGGGCCAGTCGATCCGGGTGCCGGTCGAAGGCATCTCCTTCCGCTCGCGCAGCGCTGGCGGGGTCAAGGTCTTCGATACCGGGCGCGACGAAACCGTCGTCTCGGTCGCCTGGATCGCCGAACAGACCGAGGACGTGGCCGAGGGCTGACCGCCCCCGCCCGCGCGAGTCGGGACCGGGTCAAGGATCGCCGAAGGCGACCGCGCAGCGGCTTGTCCTTGAGGCGGGCGCGACTCGCCCCACGCTTGGGCAGGTTCGCCTGAGGACGCATCGCGCCCTCAGCGAACCTCCTGGCAGGCCATCGCCACCGCAAGCATGCGCGCTCCGGCCTGTCAGGCGCGTCGCCTTTCCACGCGCGGCCCGCGGTTTTCGGCGAAAATCGCGGGCGCATCCGGCCCGGCTCCCGAAGGGGCCGGACCGCTGGATCACAGAAGCGCCATCAACCGGGCCTTCTCGCCCATGTCGTCGGGGCGCGAGATCGCCTCGGCCAGCTGCTCCAGCGACTGGATCGAATGCCCGGCGCGGAAGCTGTCGACAT
>JAGRMT010000027.1:5977-8200 GCA_020441125.1 Roseivivax sp. | reverse complement strand
TCCGTTTCGGCCCGGGCGGCGGCGATGGCGGCGGCGATGGCGTCCGTGTCATGCCCGTCGATGGACTGCACGTGCCAGCCGGCGGCGGCGAACCGGGCGGGCTGGTCCATCGAGGTGGACAGGTCGGTCGCGCCGTCGATGGTGATCTTGTTGTCGTCCCAGAACACGATCATGCGGCCCAGGCCCAGGTGCCCGGCCAGGTCGATCGCCTCGTGGCTGATGCCTTCCATCAGGCAACCGTCGCCAGCCAGCACGTAGGTGTAATGCCCGACCAGGTCGTCGCCGAAACGGGCGTTCATCATCCGCTCTGCCAGCGCCATGCCGACGGCGGTGGAAATGCCCTGCCCCAGCGGGCCCGTCGTCGTCTCGATGCCCTTGGCGTGGCCGTATTCGGGATGCCCGGCGGTGCGGCTGCCCAGCTGGCGGAAGTTGCGCAGCTGGCCGGCGTCCATGTCGTCATAGCCCAGCAGGTGGTTGATGGCGTAGACCAGCATCGAGCCGTGGCCCGCGCTCATCACAAAACGGTCGCGGTCGGGCCACTTGTCGTCGGCCGGGTCCAGCGTGATGAACCGGTTGAAAAGGACGGTGGCGACATCGGCCAGGCCCATAGGCGCGCCGGGATGGCCCGAATTGGCGGCCTGAACACCATCCATCGCCAGCACGCGGATCGCGTTCGCCATCCGGGTTTCGTCGGCAAGAACAGGGGTTTGAGCGGTCATGGCAGGCTCCTTCACGCGCGCTTGGATTCGGAAACGAGGCGCAGGATCATCGGGGTGAAGATCAGCTGCATGGCCAGGTCCATCTTGCCGCCCGGGATCACCAGGCTGTTGGCGCGGGTCATCCAGCTGTCGTGGATCATCGACATCAGGTAGGGAAAATCGATGCCGCGCGGGTTCTTGAAGCGGATCACCACCAGGCTTTCGTCGGCGGTCGGGATCCAGCGGGCGATGAACGGGTTCGAGGTATCGACCACAGGCACGCGCTGGAAGTTGATGTCGGTTTCGCTGAACTGCGGGCAGATGCAGTGCACGTAGGCGTGCATCCGGCGCAGGATCGTGTCGGTCACCGCCTCTGTCGTGTAGCCGCGCTTTGAGCTGTCGCGGTGGATCTTCTGGATCCACTCCAGGTTGATCACCGGCACCACGCCGACCTTCAGGTCGGCCAGCTTGGCCAGGTTCACGTCGGTGTTGACCACGGCGCCGTGAAGCCCTTCGTAGAACAGCAGGTCAGAGCCATCTTCGAACGGCGCCCAGTTGGTAAAGGTGCCGGGCGCGCTGCCCCAGCGCTTGGCCTCGTCCTCGTCATGCACGTAATGGCGCGTCTCGCCCTTGCCGGTGTTGCCGTAGCTGCGGAACACTTCTTCGAGCTTCTCCAGTTCGTTCGCGTCATAGGAAAAGTGGCTGAAGCCCATGTCGCCGGCGGCATAGCGGTTGGTCAGTTCGGCCTTCATCGCCGCGCGGTCATAGCGGTGGAAGGCGTCCCCCTCGATGGAGACGGTCTTGATCCCCTCGCGGCGGAAGATCTGGTCGAAGGTGCTCTTGACGGTGGTGGTGCCGGCACCGGAGGAGCCGGTCACCGAAATGATCGGATGTTTCTTGGACATGGGACTTCTTTCGGTTGGGATCAGGCGCGGAACAGGCCGCGGTTGCCGAAGAGCGCCGAAACCTCTTGTTCCGGCAGGTCGTGATAGCTGGCGACGCGCGCCACCTTGTCGGGCGTGCCGAACACCAGCGGGGTGCGGGCGTGAAGGCTGGCCGGGATGCGGTCCAGCACCCGATCGACACCCGTGGTCGCGCGGCCGCCGGCCTGCTCCACCAGAAAGGCGATCGGGGCGCATTCGTAGACCAGCCGCAGGCGGCCCTGCTCGTATCCCTTCCTCTCGTCCGAGGGGTACAGGAAGATGCCGCCGCGGGTCATGATGCGGTGCGTCTCTGCCACCAGAGACGCGACCCAGCGCATGTTGAAGTTCTTGCCGCGCGGCCCTTCGGACCCGGCCAGGCAATCGTCGATGAAGGCACGAACCGGCTTGGCCCAGTGGCGGTAGTTCGAGGCGTTGATCGCGAATTCGCTGCTTTCCTCGGGAATGCTGGGCGCACGCGGCGCCTCGACGAACCGCCCGGCGGCGTGGTCCAGCACGTACATCCGCACGCCCTCGCCGAAGGTGACCACCAGCGCGGTCTGCGGCCCATAGATGAAATAGCCCGAGGCGATCAGCGCGTTGCC
>JAGRMT010000027.1:0-5904 GCA_020441125.1 Roseivivax sp. | reverse complement strand
TCGATGTTGGACGAACCGTCCAGCGGGTCGATGGCCAGCGCCAGCGTGCCGTCGGCGTCGATCTGCTCGACTTCCTGCTTTTCTTCCGAGGCGTACCAGCGCACGCCGGTGCCGCGCAGCGCGGCGTGAAAGGCCACGTCGGCCCGCACGTCCAGTTCCTTCTGGTCGTCGCCGTCGGTATTGCTGCCCACGCTGGCGCCCAGCGCCCCGCCCAAGGGACCGCGGCTGATCAGCTGCGACAGGTCCCGGGCGACACCGCAGAGCGCCACCATCGGGGCACGCAGCGCGTCGGGAATTCCGTCGGTGTCGATAATCGTCTGCTGCATGATGAGGCCTCCCCCCCACTCCGAAGCTGGGCTTGTTATTCCAAGTCGCGAGTGATAGGAAAATTTCGAAATATTGTTTAAGCATTCAGAAAAATTTAATGAGACGCCTCGACCAGATCACGCTCAAGCAGCTCAGGGCCCTGCATACCGTGGCCGCAGAGGGCACGATTTCGGCCGCTGCACACCGCCTTGGTCTGACCGGTCCGGCGGTCCATAATCAGCTGAAAACGCTAGAAGAACTGATTGGCAGCCGGTTGCTGGAAAACACCGCCTCGGGGCGCAACGCGCCCACCCCGCAAGGCCAGGCTCTGCTGGATGCCCATGACGAGATCCGTGCCGCGCTGACCCGGTCAATCGGTCGCATCCAGGCACTGGATGCGGGCTATTCCGGAAGTGTCGTTCTGGGGGTCGTCAGCACCGCAAAGTACTTCGCACCCAGAATCGTGGCGCTGCTCAAGCGACAGATGCCCGAGGTGGAAATCGTGCTGAAGGTGGGCAACCGGCAGGAAACCATCGACGCGCTGGACCAGGGCGAGTTCGACCTGTGCATCATGGGCCGTCCGCCGCGCAAACGCGCGATGGAGGCGCGGGCGCTGGGTGACCATCCGCATGTGCTGATCGCGGCCGCCAGCCACCCGATGGCCACGCTGGACCGCGTCCCACGCGACGCGCTGCTGAACGAACGATTCGTGATGCGCGAGCCGGGCTCGGGCACGCGCATCCTGGCCGCCCGGTTCCTGGAGGACATCGGCCAGGGGCTTCAGCCCGCCACGGTCGAGATGTCGTCCAACGAGACGATCAAGCAGGCGGTGATCAACGAATTGGGCATCGCCATCATCTCGGCCCATACGGTGGCTGAAGAGCTGCGCAGCGGCCGGCTGGTGGCGCTGCGCGCCGACGGGCTGCCGATCATGCGGGCATGGTACCTGCTGTCACGCCAGGATCACCCGCTGACCCGCACCGCCGAGCAGGTGCGCGACTGGATCACCGCGCATGTCGACGATTTCCTGCCCAGGATCTAGCGCCTAGCCCGCCAGGGCGACCACGTGATTGTCCCAGCCCAGCGGCGCCGCCGCCAGGACCTCGGTCGCACCGCCGCGCAACAGCAGCAGCCCGCCCAGCCCATCGCTGGCCAGAACGCCCTGCGGATGGGGCGCCAGCCCGCAGACATCGGCGCGAGACACCGCACCCAGGAAAGCGCCATCGCGCCCGAACCGGTGCAGCCGCCCGCCGCGCGGCGACGAGATTACAAATTCCGTGCCGTCGCCCGACAGCGCCACAGAGCCGGCATAGCCCTGCATCGCCAATTCGTCGCCCAGTGGCGCGCTGGCCAGAACCGGCGCCGCGCCGCGCCGGTGCAGGCCCAGAAGCGGCAGCGCCATGCCACGCGCGCCTTCCCACTGCATGGCAAAGGCCACCTGCCCGTCCGGCGAGACCGCCAGGTGGCGGATCGAGTTCTGCGCCAGGCCGGGCTCCAGCGCGACCTGTTCCAGCAGGCTGCCGTCCAGCCGCAGGTAGACCAGGCTGGGCGACATGGCGTGCAGGTTCAGCTTGGTCCGGTCGTCCGGCGCGGTGTCGATCCCGCCGTTGGCCACCACCAGCGCATCCCCGCCCGGCATCAGCCGCAGCTCGTGCGGGCCAATGCCGTGGGTCGAAACCTCTCCGGTGCGCAGATAGCCCGCCGCCACGTCCCACACGCCGATGCGCCCCGCGCTGCCCTCGGCCACCTGTTCCGAAGTGAACAGCAGCGCGCCGTCGGCGGAATAGGCACCATGGCCGTTGAACTGCCGCCCCTTCGGCGGGCTCAGCCGGTGCAGCACCGCGCCGCTGGCGCAGTCGATCACCAGTGCATAGCTGCCCGGCCGGCGGGCAAAGACAACCGCCTCGGCATGGCCGGGATGGGCGGCGCCGGCATGGCCCCGCGCCGGCAGCGGCACGGTAAAGGCATCCCGGCCCTGCGCGTCGATCCCGGTCAGCACAAAGCCGCCATCGGCCCGGCGTGCGGCCGCCAGATAGGCCGGTTGCCCAACCGCCGCCCAGCCCAGGCGCGGCGTTGCCCCGGCAGCGGCCAGCCCGGCAAGAAAGGCGCGGCGCGTGGTCATCTCAGTCTCCATCCTGTGAATTGAACCCGGGCGAAAGCCCCATTGGCGTGCCGACCTCGGCGACGATCGCATCGCGAAGCCGGCGGATATCCTGCTGGAGGCTTTCCACCGCCAGCCGGGCGCTGGGATCGCGGATATCCTGCAAGGCCGGATCGCCGATCCGCCCTGCCGAACCCCGCACCCTTGCCATCGCTGCCTGCGTCTGCGGCAGCGCCGCACCGGCCAGCGCCTCTGCCAGTGCCGCTGCGACCTCGGCCGACTGCACTGCATTGGCCAATGGCCGCCCGGTGCGCCAGGCCTCGGCCCGCGTCGGGCGCGGCCGGTCAAAGCTGCCCAACGGACGGCCCAGCCGAACGTCGGCGGTGAATTCGAGCCCGGCCAGCAGCTGCGTATAGAGCGCCCGCTCGGCTTCGCGCTCGGTCAGGTAGGTGGCGTTGCCGGGCTTCCCGGCGCTGGTCAGCACTGCGGCGAACCCGGTGCGCCAGCCATCGTCCAGCGTCGCCGCCTGCCGGGCCAGATCCGTCGCCAGCGCCCGCACCAGCGCGCAGGCATAATCGCTGGTACCGTAGCCCGCCAGCGCAGGATCGCCCAGCAGCCCGTCCAGCGCGAACAAGCCGCGCCCGGCAATCGACACCTCGGCAAAGGCCGCCGGATCGGCCACCACGGGATCTTCGGCGGCGATCAGCCCGGCGAGCATCCGCGCTGTGAAGCCCCGGTCGTCGGGCCAGAAGGCAATCGAGGCCGCGCCGCTTTCGGACGGGCCGATGCGCATGTCGGCCACCGCCATCCAGGCATCGAAGGCCGCGTGGTATGCCGGCAGAACCGCGAATGCGGTGCAATCGTCCTGCGCGGCGCGGTCCAGCGCCGCCGCCGCGTCGCGAAACGCGGCAAACCCGGGCAACAGCCGCGCGGACAGCGCCGCGTCGGTACCGGCCGCGGCCGGTGCGGCGGCCAGCAACAGGGCAACCAAGGTTAGGCAGCGTCTCATCACAGGCTCTCCAGAAACCGGATCAGCGCGGCGCGGTCGGGCGGCGGCAATGCGATCACAGCCGCGCGCGCCGCTTCCGCCTCGCCACCATGCCACAGTACCGCCTCCAGAAGCGAGCGCGCGCGCCCGTCGTGCAGATAACGCCCCACGCCCGAGACCTGCGCCGTAAGGCCGATGCCCCACAGCGGCGGCGTGCGCCATTCCCGCCCGGTTGCGCGGCCTTCGGGCCGATTGTCTGCCAGCCCCTCGCCCATGTCGTGAAGCAGCAGATCGGTATAGGGCCAGATCAGCTGAAAGCTCTGCTCGGGCTGGTCAGCCAGCCGGTGCGTGACGAATTTCGGTCGGTGGCAGGCTGCGCAGCCCTCATTGTAGAACACCGCCTTGCCGCGCAGCACCACCGGATCCCCCGCGTCGCGCCGCGCCGGCACTGCCAGGTTACGGCTGTAGAAAGTGACCAGGTCCAGCGCCGCTGCATCAACCTCGGGTTCGGTGCCATCGGTGCCGTCGGGCGCAGTGCGGCAGGCGGCTTGCGCCGCGGTGCAATCGCCCCAGGGGTCGGGAAACAACGGGCTGGCCAGCCCCATATCGCCGGCAAAGGCCCCTGCCGCCTGCTGGCGGATCGTCGGTGCGCCGGCCTTCAGCCCGAACCGCCCCAGCATCGGCGTCCCGAACTCGGCCGAAGGCACGATCGACACCCGGCCCGAGATGCCGTCGCCGTCGCGGTCGTCCGGGTCGGCCAATGCCAGGATGTCGGCGGCGGGGATCGCCTCCAGCAGGCCCAGCCCGATCATCTGCGGTGCAACGCGGGGCGACAGCATCGCGCGCGGGTCCAGGGGGCCATAGCCCAGATCGGCCGCGCGCCAGTCGGGCTGGCGCAGCTGCACCGTCTCGCCCCCGGCCAACGGCACGGTCTGGTCCTGCCAGCGCACGTCCAGCCGGTATTCCGCCGGGTGGCCCGGTGTGCCGAAATCCTGCAACTGTCCGCCATAGGTCGGCTCTGGTGCGGTAGCAATCCAATCCTCGATCTCGGCCACGCCCGGCCCGCCAGGCACCGAGACGCGCAGGAACATCGACACGGCAGCATCGTCCGGCCCCGCCGGCGGATGGCCGCGCCCGTCCTTCAGATGGCAGTTCTGACAGCCGCGCGCGTTGTAAAGCGGGCCCAGCCCGTCCGACGCCCGGGTCGAGGACGGGGCCGAAACCCACAGCTTGCGGAACAGCCCGTTACCGACCTTGAACTCCAGCTCGCGGTCAAAGCTCATGTTGCCAGAGGGCTGCGAGAACGCATCGGCGTCGCGGCGCGCCCGCACAGTGGCCGCACCGCCGGGCAGCGCCTCGAACGGCTCTGCCACCGTGAAATCCGTCGCGGGGGCCGTGGCGGCGGCGATGCGCGCCGCCTCTGCCGCCGTGCGCGGGATCACTTGCAGATGCGGATCGCCCGAGGGATCGGCCGCCCCGGCCAGGCCGGGCACAAAGGCCAGCGCCAGCGCCGCAGCGGCCGCGCGCCTCACTGGAACACCGCCGTGGGGTTGTCGAGGCTGTCGGAGCCTTCGAAGGCGATGGCTTCAAGCCCCAGCGCCCCCACGGCCCGCTCGATCGAGCGGGTCTGGTCGATCAGCCCGTCGACCGCCGCCATGATCAGCGCTTCGCCTTCGGCATGGCCGCGGGCCAGCATCATGTCATAAGCCAGCCCGCCCTGCGCCGCCGCCACGATGGCCCCCAGCGCCCGAAGCGTGGTGTCCAGCTTGGCGTGCATCTCGGCGTCCAGCGCCGGATCGGCAGCGGCCACCAGATCTGACAGCGCCGGGCCGGCGACCACGCTGCCGTCAACCCGGGTGTAGCGGCCCAGATAGACGTTCTGGACCCCCAGCCCATCGTAAAAGTGGCTGGCGTGGGTGTTGTCGGAGAAGCAGTCGTGCTCTTCCTCGGGGTCGTTCAGCATCAGCCCCAGCCGCATCCGCTCGCCCGCCTGTTCGCCATAGGACAGGCTGCCCATGCCGGTCAGCATGGCCACCAGCCCGGCTTGCGGATTGGCCAGAAGCGCCGCGCGGGCCGCGCCGTCCGCGGTCCAGTGCGCTGCCATCTCCTCGAGATCGGCAACCAGCAGATCCGTCGCCGCCGCCAGATAGGCGCCGCGCCGATCGCAATTGCCGTGGGTGCAATCCGCCCCGGTGGCATAGTCGGTATGCGGCCGGTCGCCAGCCCCCGGCCCGGTGCCGTTCAGGTCCTGCCCCCACAGCAGGAATTCGATTGCGTGATAGCCGCGCGCGACGTTTGTTTCGATGCCGTCGGCCTCGTTCAGCGTGTCCGCGATCAGCGCCGGGGTGATCCGGCTGGCGTCCACCGCCATGCCGGCGATCACCGGTGCCGGGTTGGCGATCACGTTCAGCGCCGCCAGTTCGTTGTCGCCCACCGGCCCTGTCTGACCCGGGTCGACATAGTCGATCAGCCCCTCGTCCAGCGGCCAGGCGTTCACCCGGCCTTCCCA
>JAGRMT010000196.1:11233-17350 GCA_020441125.1 Roseivivax sp. | reverse complement strand
CAGCATCGCGGCTGGTTCCATTCGTCCATGCTGCAAGCCTGCGGCACCATCGGCCGCGCGCCCTACCGCAACGTGGTCACCCACGGCTTCACGCTGGACGAGAAAGGCAACAAGATGTCCAAGTCGCTCGGCAATACCGTCGCGCCCGAGGACGTCGTCAAGCAATACGGCGCTGACATCCTGCGTCTGTGGGTGGCGCAGGCCGACTACACCACCGACCAGCGCATCGGGCCCGAAATCCTGAAGGGCACCGCCGACAGCTATCGCCGGCTGCGCAACACCATGCGCTTCATGCTGGGTGCACTGTCGGCCTATTCGGACGCCGACAGGACGGACCCGGCCGACATGCCGGAACTGGAACGCTGGGTGCTGCACCGGATGGCGGAACTGGACCATGTCGTCCGCAAGTCCTACGCGGCGTTCGATTTCCAGAACGTCTACACCTCTGTCTTTACCTTCTGCACGGTGGACCTGTCGGCCTTCTACTTCGACATCCGCAAGGACGTTCTGTATTGCGACGGCGACACCCCGCGCCGCCGCGCCGCGCGCACGGTGATGGACCTGCTGTTCCACCGCCTGACCACCTGGCTGGCCCCGATCCTGGTCTTCACCATGGAAGAGGTCTGGCTGGAGCGGTACAAGGACGAGAACGCCTCGGTCCACCTGGTCGACATGCCGGAAACGCCCAAGGACTGGCTGGACGAGCCGCTGGCCGCCAAGTGGGCGCAGGTGCGTCGCGCCCGACGCGTGGTGACGGCGGCGCTGGAAATCCAGCGCACCGAAAAGGTGATCGGCGCCTCGCTCGAAGCCGCGCCGGTTGTGCATGTCGAGGACAAGGCCATGCTGACCGCGCTGAAGGCGGTGGCCTTCGACGACGTGTGCATCACCTCCGGCATCGGCCTGACCGCCGATCCGGCCCCGCAAGAGGCGTTCCGCCTGCCCGAGGTTCCGGGCGTGTCGGTGGTGTTTGAAATGGCCGAGGGCGAAAAGTGCCAGCGCTGCTGGAAGATCCTGCCCGACGTCGGCCGGCACAGCCACGCCGGAACCTGCGCGCGCTGCGACGACGCACTGAAATGAGCCCGACGGGCGCGGCGCCTTCCGGGCCTGCCGCGCCCGACTATCGCCAGGTTCTGACCACCGCGGCGCTTGTCGCAGGGCTGTGGAGCCTGTCCAGCGTTGGCTATTACGCGCTGTCCGGCGCAATCGGCGCGCATGTTGGCTATAACGATGCGCCGGTGTTGTTTGCTGCCTATTATGCCGCTTGGTCGGCGCTGGCCGCCTTGCTGATGCGCACCCCGCTGGGCCTGCTTGCGGCTCAACCGCCGCGTTCCCTGGCGCTGGGCGGGCTGGCACTGGCGGCGGCAATGCTGGCTTATGTCGTGCTCGCCCTGCCGCTGCTGCCACAAACCGCCTGGACGCGCGACAACACTCCGGTCGAATTCTTCTGGGCCACCCAGTGGTATTTCCTGCCCAAGACGGTTGAGATCGCTTTCCAACAAATCCTGATCGCCGCGCTCGTGACATCCATCGCAGGTTTGGGCGTGCCGATGTGGAAGATCGCACTGACCGTCGCGCTTCTGTTTGGCGGCTTTCACCTGACATTGGGGCTGGCCTATCCGAACCCGTTCTACGTCGCGCGCTATACCGCCGCCGCCGCGCTATTTGGCGCGCTGGTGCCGTGGCTGTTGTTGCGAGTCGCGGGCGGGTTCTTGATCACCTTCGCGCTGCACTGGGCTTATTACGCGCTTGATATCCTGTTGATTCACCTGGCCTTCGCGGTGCCCGCCGCGATGTGACAGGGCAGTTGCAACGGCCAGTGTCGGGGCATAGCCTGACGGGAAAGGTTGACCGGGTGGACCGATGAAACGCTGGATCAACAGGATCGCCGTCTTGCTTCTTTGCGCGCAATGCAGCCCGGCGACTGGCAGCCTGCCGATACCGCCACGCTCGGCGCTGGTTGTCATCCCCACGGCACAGGCAAGCGCCGCCGGCTTGACCGCAACCGGCAAAGCGCAGGCCGAAGCGTTGCCGGAAACGCTGAAAGACATCGCCATTACCGGCATCTACGTTTCCGGCGCGCCCGCGCTTCAACAAGCGGCGCGGCCGCTTGCCGCCGCGCGCGGGCTGCCGGTGCAAGATCAGGTACAAGAGAACTACCTGCCCCGCGCCTCTGGCGAGGCAACGGTGTGGTTCGCAGACGCGGCAAAAATCGGACAGGCCTGGGCACGGCTGGGCCTTTTCGGACCTTTTCCCGATCGGCCGGGTAGCCTTGCCATCGTGCGCAAGGCCGCAAACGGTGCCGTTTCCGTGCAGACGCGCAACGTCAAGATCAATCCACGCGTCACGGCGGCGATCGAGCGGGCCAGACAGCTGTCGCAAGTGAGCCGGGCCGCGCAATTCGACCGTATCCGCCCCCATTTCAACGCCCCCGATCAGGCCGGCCAGATGCCCTCGGCCGCTTGCCGGTCGATCCCGCTGCGCAAGGCGGCCGAGTGACCGCCGTGCCGCGACTGTGCATCGACACGCCCACCGGCCCCTTTGCCCTGACCGAAGCGGAAGGCGCGATTTGCCGGGCCCGCTGGGGCCGGGCGGAGGATGACCCGACGCCGCTGCTGAAAGAAGCGGCGCGCCAATTGGCGGCGTATTTCGATAAGCGCCTGACCGTCTTCGACCTGCCGATGCGCGTCGATGCCTCCCCCTTCCAGCAGGCGGTCTGCTCGGCCATTTCCGCCATTCCCTGGGGCGAGACGCGCACTTATGGCGATCTGGCGCGCGATCTGGGCGTGACCGCGCAGGCGGTGGGCCAGGGCTGCGGCGGCAACCCGATCCCGATCCTGATCCCCTGCCACCGCGTGCTGGGCGCCAGCGGGCTGGGCGGCTTTTCCGGCGCTGGCGGAGTAGAGACCAAGGTCGCCCTGCTGCGCCACGAGGGCGCAGCAGGGTTATTAATCTAGCCCAGCAGGATATCCGCCATCCGTTCGCCGATGATGACGGTGGGCGCCATGGTGTTGCCGGTCGACACGCGCGGCATGACCGACGCGTCGGCGATCGACAGCCCCTCGACCCCGCGCACCGACAGGTTGCCATCCACGACCGACATCTCGTCCCGGCCCATTTTGCAGGTGCAGCTTTCGTGGAAATACGTCCCCGCCGCGTTGCGCGCGAAATCGGTCATGGCGGCGGCATCCAGCGGCCCTGGCATGATCTCGCGCTTGACGTAGGACGCCAGCGGGCCGGCGTTGCCCATCTCGCGGCACAGCTCGATCCCGCGCAGCAGCGCCGTCATGTCTGCTGGTTCACGCAGGAACCCGGCGTCGATCTTCACCGGCGCGTCGGGTGTCGCCCCGGTCAGCCGCACCTCGCCCCGGCTTTGCGGCCGCACAAGACCCGGCGCAATCGACCAGGCGCCCGGGACCACGTCGAACTGCCCGCCCGTGACCTCTGAGACGTAGGGCACCTCGATCTGGAAGGGTTGCAGGTCCGGCGTGTCCAGCGCGGAATCGCTTTTCCAGAAGAACGTCGCCTCTGCCGCGTTGTTATGGGGCGGCAGCGGGGCGTTGTATTCCCACACGCAGCCTGCCGCCAGGATATGATCCTGGAAGTTCTGCCCAACGCCCGGCAGGTCGTGCCGCACCGCGACGCCCACCTCTGTCAGGTGCGCCGCCGGCCCGATCCCCGACATCATCAGGATTTTCGGCGTGTTGATTGCGCCCGCCGACAGAACCACCCGCGTACCGGCGCTGACGGAATGCGTTTCGCCGTCCTTGCGGAAGCTGACGCCGGTGACCTTCGTGCCGTCCATTTCCAGCGCCAGCACCTCGGCCCCGGTCAGCAGGGTGATGTTGGGACGCGCCAGCGTTTCCCACAGGTAGTCCGAGGGGATGTTGCGCCGCTGGCCGTTCCGGATGCGCAGGTTGGCAATGGCGGCACCGCCCGGCCCTTCCATCATCTCGCCGTTCATGTCGTCGAACTTCGGGATGCCGATGGATTGCGCCGCCTCCAGCATCGCGGGCGCGATCTCGTTCGGGTTTTCCGCCGGCGTCACCCACAGACGGCCGCCCTTGCCCCGCCGCACCTCGTCGGGCGTGCCCTGCCAGTCTTCGATCCGGCGGTAGATCTTCAGCACGCTTTCGTAGTTCCAGGCGTCATCGCCGGTTTCCGCGGCCCAGAATTCGAAGTCGTTCTTGTGCCCGCGCGCCCAGACCGTGGCGTTGATCGACGATCCGCCGCCAACAACCTTGCCCATCGGCAGGATCAGCGACCGGCCGTTCACGTCCTCGCTGGCCTCGGCGACGTATTTCCAGTCGGTGTCCGACATGATGTTGGTCGGCCATAGCCCGGGGTTGAGGACCGAGTCGATCTGGTCGGTGCCGCCCGCCTCCAGCACCAGAATGGTGGCGTCGGTTTCCGCCGCCAGCCGCCCCGCAACCACCGCGCCGCCCGAGCCCGAGCCGACGACGATGTAGTCATACCCCGCCTGCAGCGCCTGCGCGTTGTAGCGCTGGGTGATCGCGGCGTCGCCCAGCGTCTGCGCCATGGCGCGCGCCGCCGACAGCCCGACGCCTGTCGCCAGCGCCAGCTTGACGAATGTGCGCCGGCCGATGCGGCCATGCAGCAGCCCGGCCTTCAATGCGGTCAGCCGGTCGCCCTGGGCCAGCGCCCCTGTAATGATTGGTTTCATAGTATCCCTCCCTGCGCGCGGCCCGATGCTGTGCCTCCCTTGCATGGGAGGCCGCGGGTCGTGCACGCGGTTGAGGGCGCGCAAAATAGTTCAACACGCCTGCACTGCCGCAGGAAGTCGCGGCAAAAAACGCCCGTCAGAAATGCACTTTAATGCCAAATCGCCGTTTCGATAGGCAAGACTTCGACCTCTACGACCAAAGTCGCGAAGCCGCGGACTGGAGGATGGCGGGCCGTGTCAGTCCCGGCGCGGATCGCGCGGGTAGACGCCCAGGATTTCCAGCATGTCGGTGAAGTATTCCAGCTCTTCCAACGCGCGCTTGACCGGCGGGTCCTCGGGGTGGCCCTCGATATCGGCGTAGAACTGCGTCGCGGTGAACGATCCGCCGACCATGTAGCTTTCCAGCTTGGTCATGTTCACGCCGTTGGTCGCGAACCCGCCCATCGCCTTGTAAAGCGCGGCGGGGATGTTGCGCACCTGGAAGATGAAGGTGGTCATCATGCCGTGATCGCCCCGCGGCGCGTGGTTGGCCTTGGGCGACATGATCAGAAAGCGCGTGGTGTTGTGGGCGTGGTCCTCGATGTGCCGCGCCAGGATGTGCAGGCCGTGGATCTTGGCCGCCAGGTCCGACGCCAGAACGCCGCTGGCCCGGTCGCGGCTGCGCGCCAGGTCCGCCGCGGCGCCGGCACTGTCGGCCGCTGCCTCGCCCCGGATCCCGTGGCGCGCCAGAAAGTCGCGGCATTGCGGCAGCAGCACCAGGTGGGCGCGCACCGTCTTGATGTCCTCGATCTGCACGTCGGGCAGCGCCATCAGGCTGATGTGCACCCGCACGAAGGCCTCGTCGACGATGCGCAGACCGCTTTCCGGCAACAGCCGGTGAATGTCGGCGACCCGGCCATAGGTGGAATTTTCGACCGGCAGCATGGCCTCGGCGGCCTCGCCGGTGCGCACGGCCTCGATCACGTCCTCGAAAGTGCGGCAAGGCAGCGGTTCCATGCCCGGACGGGCATTGGCGCAGGCTTCGTGGGAATAGGCCCCGGGTTCGCCCTGGAAGGCAATTCGGCTGGTCATCGGGCGCAACTTTCCTCGTTCCGGTCCCTCTCCGGCCGGATCGGGCGTTTCGTCGCGCGTTCTACACCTTGCCTCTTGGAAGGGGAAGCAATAGTAACTCGGCCAACTTAATGTCAGACGGAAGCGCGTACCATGCTAGACACGATGACGGCAACCAAGGTTCTGGGCGGCGTGTGCGGAGCGCTGCTGATCTTCCTGCTTGGGAAGTGGGCGGCGGAAACCCTGTACCACGTCGGTGGTGAAGGGCATGGCGAAGAACATGCGCAGGGCTACATGATCGAGACCGGTGACGGTGGCGGCCATGGCGGCGGCGAAGAGGTCGTGGCCGATTTCGCCACGGTCCTGGCATCGGCTGACGCCGGCAA
>JAGRMT010000196.1:6241-11154 GCA_020441125.1 Roseivivax sp. | reverse complement strand
GTGGTCAACCGCGACATCGGTGCGGTCGACGGCTTTGGCTACTCCGAAGTGCTGACCAGCCTGGAAGGCGCCTGGACGCCCGAGCATCTGAACAGCTTCCTGGAGAACCCCAAGGGTTACGCGCCGGGCACCAAGATGTCCTTCGCCGGCCTGCCCAAGGTCGAGGATCGCGCCAACCTTATCGCCTATCTGGAAACCATCGGCGGCTAAGCCCCGGTTCCGGAACAGCACAATCGCAACCGCCGTCCCGGCAGGGGCGGCGGTTTTTCGTTGCGATCACCGGAAATCCCGTTCGCTCACATATTCTCAACTTGAATGTAGCGAAACGCGCCGATTAGCTTAAGTGACACTCGGGTGACACACACACCCCAACAGGATAGGGAGCCGAAGACCATGGCGATTGCACGGGCCAAAGCCGCACCGACAACCGGGCTGGCGTTTCGACAGGCGTTGATGGGCGGTTTGTTCGCCCTGGGGGCGGTGCTGGCCGCCGACCGCGCCATCGGCCAGGATGAGGCGGTGACCAAGTCGCATGGCTATTCGTATTTCGGCAACCTCGACTATCCTGCCGACTTTACCCATTTCAATTTCGTCAACCCTGACGCGCCCAAGGGCGGCGAGATCGCCATCGGCGCCTCTGGCACGTTCGACAGCATGAACCCCTATTCGCGCAAGGGTCGCTCGGGCGTTCTGACCACGATCCAGTACGACCAGCTGATCGAATCCTCAGAGGATTCGGTGGGCCAGTACTACGGCATCCTGGCCGAAAGCCTGGAATACCCCGAAAGCCGCGACTGGGTGATCTTCCACATGCGCCCCGAGGCAACCTTCTGGGATGGCACCCCTGTCACGGCCGAGGACGTTGTCTACAGCCACAAACTGTTCATCACCCAGGGCCTGCCGTCTTATGCACAGGCCGTCGGTCGCATGGTGACCAGCGTCGAGGCGCTGGACGCGCATACGGTCAAGTTCACCTTCAATCCTGACGAATCCAAGCGCAGCCGGATCGAAACGGTGGGGTCTACCCCGGTCTTCTCGAAGGCGTGGTTCGAAGCCGACCCCAAACGCCGGCTGGATGAGCCTCGGCTGGAAGTCGCGGTCGGCTCCGGCCCCTACAAGCTGGAAAGCTTCGATATCAACCGCCAGATCATCTACAAGCGGCGCGATGACTACTGGGGCAAGGACCTGCCCTTCAACAAGGGCCGGTTCAACTACGACACCATCCGCGTAGAGTATTTCGCCGACCAGACCGCCAGCTTCGAAGCATTCAAGGCGGGCGAATACACCATCCGCGTGGAAAGCGACCCCAAGCTGTGGGCCTCGGGCTACGACTTCCCCAAGGTCGCGGACGGCACCGTCGCCAAGATCGAATTGCCCGACGGCAGCCCGCCCAACCCCACCGGGTTTGTCTTCAACCTGTCCAAACCGCAATTCGCCGACAAGCGCGTGCGGCAGGCCTTCGCACTGGCCTTCAACTTCGAGTGGACCAACGAATCCCTTCTGTTCGGCCTCTACTCGCCGCGCAGCTCGTTCGTGCAGGGCACCCCGATCGAGGCCAAGGACGTGCCGCAGGGCAAAGAGCTGGCCTTCCTGCAAACGCTTGGTGACGTGGTGCCGGCCGAAGTGCTGAACGAGCCGGTCTGGACCATGCACGCCTCAGATGCCGCCACGCTGGCCGACCGGGGCAACATGCGCCAGGCCAACCGTCTGCTGAACGACGCTGGCTGGACCGTGGGCGACGACGGCGTGCGCCGCAACGCCGAGGGCCAGGAACTGGCCGTGCTGATGCTGTACCCCACCAACATCGACGACAGCGTCGATGCCATGCACGACACCTACGCCCAGAACCTCGAACAGCTGGGGATCAAGATCACGCTCGATAAGGTCGATCCCAGCCAGTACACCGAACGCCGGCGCGAACGGCAGTTCGACATGCTCTACTCGACCATCTACGACACCTTCTTGTCGACCGGTGGCGGGCTGACGCAGATGTACGGCTCGAACCAGGCGGATTCGCTGTTCAATCCGGGCGGGCTGGCCAGCCCGATGGTCGATGCGATCATCGAGGCGTCCTTCGTCACCACCAACCAAGAGGACCAGGATACCGCTCTGATGGCGCTGGACCGGGCCCTGCGGTACGAGTTCTTCATCGTGCCGACCGGCTACATCGCCAACTACTGGGTCGCGGCCTATGACATGTACGCCCATCCGGAAAGCCTGCCGCCCTACGCGCTGGGCTATCTCGATCTGTGGTGGATCGACCCGGACCGCGCCAAGGCCCTGAAGGAAAGCGGCGCGCTGAAGTAACATGGGCGCCTACATCCTACGCAGGCTGCTGCTGATCATACCCACGCTGCTGGGGATCATGCTGGTCAACTTCGTGTTGACGCAGTTCGTTCCCGGCGGCCCGATCGAGCAGTACATCGCCCAGTACGAGGGCGAAGGCGACGTGTTCAGCGGCTTTGCCGGTGGCAACAGCCCCGCGCCTGAGCTGGACAAGGCCGACGACAGCTATGCCGGCAGCCGCGGCCTGCCCAAGGCATTCCTGGAAAAGCTGGAGATCGAATTCGGCTTCGCCCGCATCGTCTGCGACGAGGGCTTTACCGGCACGCCCGACCTGAAGAACGAGGCCTGCCGAAAGGAAGAAATCGGCATTGGCGAACGCTTCCTGATCATGATGGGCAATTACCTGCGCTTCGATTTCGGCGACAGCTACTTCCGGTCAATCGGGGTATTCGAGCTGGTGGCGGAGAAACTCCCGGTGTCGGTCTCGCTTGGCCTTTGGTCAACGCTGATCGCCTATATGGTCTCGATCCCGCTGGGCATCCGCAAGGCAGTGCGCGACGGGTCGCGCTTCGACACCTGGACCAGCGGCGTGCTGGTGGCGGCCTATGCGATTCCGGGCTTCCTGTTCGCCATCCTGCTGCTGGTGCTGTTTGCTGGCGGATCGTTCGTGCAGTGGTTCCCCCTGCGCGGTCTCACTTCGGAAAACTGGGATCAGCTGGGCCCGCTGGCCAAGGTGGCCGATTATTTCTGGCACCTGGCCCTGCCGGTTACCGCCTCGCTGATCGGGGCGTTCACCTTCTCGACCCTGCTGACCAAGAACAGCTTTCTGGACGAGATTTCCAAGCAGTACGTGATCACCGCCAAGGCCAAGGGCCTGAGCGACGATCGCGTGCTCTACGGGCATGTGTTCCGCAATGCGATGCTGATCGTGATCGCCGGCCTGCCCGGCGCCTTTATCGGCATCTTCTTCGGACAGTCACTGATCATCGAGACGATCTTCTCGCTCGACGGGCTGGGCCGGCTGGGGTTCGAGGCAGCCGTGGCACGCGATTACCCGGTGATCTTCGGCACGCTGTTCGTGTTCGGGCTGATGGGGCTGGTGGTCGGCATCATTTCCGACCTGATCTATGTCTTCGTCGATCCACGTATCGACTTCGAACGGAGGGAGGGCTGACATGCCGGACATCGCCCCCACCCTGCCGCCAGAGCGGCGCGGACTGTTCCGCCTGTCGCCGCTGAATCAACGGCGGTGGAACAATTTCCGAAAGAACCGCCGGGCCTACTGGTCTCTGTGGATCTTCCTGGTGCTGTTCGGTCTGTCGCTGATGGCCGAGTTTCTGGCCAACGACAAACCGATCCTGGTGTCGTACCGGGGCGAATACTACACCCCGATCTTCAACTTCTACCCCGAGACCACGTTTGGCGGCGACTTCCGGACAGAGGCCGCCTATCGCGACCCCGAAGTGCGCTGCCTGATCCGGACCGGCGGATTGGAAGAATGTTTTGACCGGCCCGACGAACTGATCGAAGAGGTCAAGGCCGGCGCGACGCCCGATGGAGATTTCCAGCGCGGCTGGATGATCTGGCCGCCGATCCGCTATGACTATGCCACCCCGGTGGACCGGCCAGGCGCCGCGCCGCTGCCGCCGAATGCGCAGAACTGGCTGGGCACAGACGACACCAAGCGCGACGTGCTGGCGCGGGTGATCTACGGTTTTCGTCTGTCGATCGTGTTCACTCTGATCGTTACAGTGTTCTCTTCGCTGATCGGCATTGTCGCCGGCGCGATCCAGGGCTTCTTCGGCGGCATGACCGACCTGGTGTTCCAGCGCGTGATCGAGATCTGGGGCGCGACGCCGCAACTTTATATCATCATCATCATGTTTGCCGTGCTGGGCCGCAGCGTCTGGCTGCTGATCGTGCTGATGATCCTGTTCGGTTGGACATCGCTGGTGGGCGTGGTGCGTGCCGAGTTCCTGCGCGCGCGCAACCTTGAATACGTGCGCGCCGCCCGGGCACTGGGCGTGTCGAACTGGAAGATCATGTTCCGCCACATGCTGCCCAACGCGATGGTTGCCACGCTGACCATGCTGCCGTTCATCGTCACCGGGGTGATCGGCACGCTCGCCACGCTGGATTACCTGGGATTCGGCCTGCCTTCATCGGCACCTTCGCTGGGCGAGATGACGCTTCAGGCCAAGCAGAACCTGCAGGCGCCCTGGCTCGGCTTCACCGCCTTCTTCGTCTTCGCGATCATGCTGTCGCTGCTGGTGTTCATCTTCGAAGGCGTGCGCGATGCCTTCGATCCGCGAAAGACCTTCTCATGACCGCTTTGCTTTCCGTGCGCGATCTGTCCGTGTCGTTCCGGCAGGAAGGCGCATTGACCCAGGCGGTCAGGCGCATCTCGTTTGACATCGCGCGGGGCGAGACGGTGGCGCTGGTGGGTGAAAGCGGCTCTGGCAAGTCGGTCAGCGCACTATCCACCGTATCGCTGCTGGGTGCCTCGGCGCAGGTGACGGGCTCTGTCACCTACAACGGGTCCGAACTGATCGGCGCAGACGAGCCGACGCTGCGCGGCATCCGTGGCAATGACATCAGCTTCATTTTCCAGGAGCCGATGACCTCGC
>JAGRMT010000196.1:0-6071 GCA_020441125.1 Roseivivax sp. | reverse complement strand
TGATCGCCATGGCGCTGGCCAATGGGCCCGAACTGCTGATCGCGGACGAGCCGACAACCGCGCTGGACGTCACGATCCAGGCGCAAATCCTGGACCTGCTCGCCGATCTGAAGAAATCCGAAGGCATGAGTCTGCTGTTCATCACCCATGACCTGGGCATCGTGCGCCGCATCGCCGACCGGGTCTGCGTGATGAAAAACGGCGAGATCGTCGAAACCGGCCCGACCGAAACCATCTTCGCCAACCCCCAGCACCCCTATACCCAGATGCTGCTGAGCGCCGAGTCGACCGGAAGCCCCGACCCGGTACCCGACTCGGCCGAGGAAGTGGCCCGGACCGAAAACATGCGCATCTGGTTCCCGATCCAGCGCGGGCTGATGAAACGGACCGTGGGATACGTGAAGGCCGTGAACGATGCCTCTGTCTTTGTCCGCGCAGGCGAAACCTTGGGCATCGTCGGCGAAAGCGGATCGGGCAAAACCACATTGGCGCTGGCCATCATGCGGCTGATCGCGTCCGAAGGCGCTCTGCGCTTTCGCGGCGAGGATCTTCGCGCCCGCTCTACCCGTGATCTGCGGCGGTTACGCAGCGAGATGCAGATCGTGTTCCAGGATCCCTTCGGCTCGCTCTCGCCGCGCATGACCTGCGAGCAGATCATCGCCGAGGGGCTGGAGGTGCATGGCTCGCCCGATGGCCGCTCGCGGCGAGAGGCGGTGATCGCGGTGATGCAAGAGGTCGGGCTGGACCCCGCAACAATGCACCGCTACCCGCACGAGTTTTCCGGCGGCCAGCGCCAGCGCATTGCCATCGCCCGCGCCATGGTGCTGCGCCCGCAGCTCTTGGTTCTGGATGAACCGACCAGCGCCCTGGACATGACAGTGCAGGTGCAGATCGTGAACCTGCTGCGTGACCTTCAGCGGAAATATAACCTGGCCTACCTGTTCATCAGCCATGACCTGAAGGTGGTGCGCGCGATGAGCCACCGCGTTGTGGTGATGCGGCAGGGCGACATCATCGAGAGCGGTACGGCGCAGGACATCTTCAATGCCCCGCAGGCCGATTACACGCGCACGCTGATTGCTGCCGCCTTCGGCAACAAGGCGGCCTGACCCGGCCGCCCCGTGCGTTTGACTCAGATGGCCGAGGAGTGGCCGGCGCGGCTCAGGTCGTAGGCATCGAAATGCCGGGCGATCATCCGCGTCAGCGGCCGCGCCTTTTCCGGCACGTACAGCCCCAGATCGGTGATCTGCAACAGGTTCTCGTAGGCGGCGTTGACGTCCTTGAACAGACGGTACAGCGCCTCGCGGCTGATGGCATAGTCGCGCAGAATCTCGTCGCTGTTGATGCGGAAGTCGCACATCAGCGCCTCGATCAGACGGGCGCGCATCAGGTCCTCGCCGCGGAACTGGTGGCCCTTGGCCGTGCTGAACCGCCCGGCGCGAACCGCCTGTGTATAGGCCGAGGTGCTGGGCGCGTTCTGCGCATAGCCCTGCGGAAACCGCGAAATCGACGAGGCGCCCAGCCCGATCAGCACCGGCGCGGTGTCGTCGGTATAGCCCTGGAAGTTGCGGCGCAGCTTGCCAGTGCGCTGCGCGACCTCAAGCCCGTCGCCCTTGATGGCAAAGTGGTCAATGCCGATCTCGGCGTAATTGTCCCACAGGAACAGCCGGCGCGCTGTCTCGAACAGGTCGAGCCGTTCCGCCGGGGTCGGCAGGGCGTCCGACGGGATCAGCTGCTGGCGCTTGGCCATCCACGGCACATGCGCATAGCCGTAAAGCGCCACCCGGTCCGGTGCCAGCGACAGCAACTTCTGCACCGACTCGGTGATGCGCATCGCCGACTGGTGCGGCAGCCCGTACAGGATATCGGCGTTCAGGCTGGTCACGCCGCGTTCGCGGATCATGTCGACCGCGCGCTTGGTTATGTCAAAGCTCTGGATCCGGCCAATCGTCTGCTGAATCTCGTCGTCGAAGTCCTGCACCCCGATCGAGGCGCGATTCATCCCGGCCTGTGCCAGCGCGTCCAGCCGGTCGGCGTCGACCTCGTTCGGGTCGATCTCGACCGAAAATTCGTAATGGTCGGAAAACGGCGCGACGTCGCGAATCGCCGCGGCAAGACCGCGCATCATGTCGGGGGTCAGCAGGGTTGGCGTGCCGCCGCCCCAATGCAGGCGCGACAAAGTCACGCCCTTGGGCAGGTGCTTCGCCAGCAGCGCCAGTTCGGCCCTCAGAACCTCGACATAGGCGGCAACCGGCGATGCGGTCGCCGTACCTTGTGTGCGGCAGGCGCAGAACCAGCACAGCTTGCGGCAGAAGGGAACATGCAAATACAGCGATATTTCGCTGTTTTCCTCGACCGCCTCGATCCAGCGGACGAAGTCCTGCGCGCCGATGGCATCGGAAAAATGCGGCGCAGTCGGATAGCTGGTGTACCGAGGCACCTTTGCGTCGAATAAGCCCAGCCGAGAAAGTTGTGTTCGCGTTTTCATAAAGCTACATTTAGGAATGCCGCTGATGCGTGGCATTGACCCAGATCAAGAATGAAAAGCCGCAATGCTGAACGAACGTAGTCTGGCCATATCGCAGGAATGCGGAGATTGCCCGATCCGCCACAAGGCGGTTTGTGCCCGTTGTGAAACGGACGAGTTGGAGCGGCTTGAGGAAATCAAGTACTACCGCAAGTTCGAGGCCGGGCAGACGGTGATCTGGTCGGGTGACCGGATGGATTTCGTTGGCTCTGTCGTGTCTGGAATCGCGACGTTGACGCAAACGATGGAGGACGGGCGCACCCAGATGGTGGGCCTTCTTCTGCCGTCCGATTTCGTTGGCCGCCCGGGGCGCAGCTCGGCCGCCTATGACGTTGTCGCCACCACCGATCTGGTGATGTGCTGCTTCCGCAAGGCCCCGTTCGAAGACATGATGACCCGCACGCCGCATATCGCCGAGCGGCTGCTGGAAATGACGCTGGACGAGCTGGACGCCGCCCGCGAATGGATGCTGGTGCTGGGCCGCAAGACCGCGCGCGAAAAGATCGCGTCGCTGCTGTCGATCATCGCCCGCCGCGATGCTTCGCTACATCTGCGCCGCAGCGACGGGCCAATCGTGTTCGACCTGCCGCTGACGCGAGAGGCGATGGCCGACTACCTGGGCCTGACACTGGAAACCGTCAGCCGTCAGATCTCGGCCCTGCGCAAGGACGGGGTGATCGCGCTGGAAGGCAAGCGCCACGTCACGATTCCGGACATGGAGCGCCTGCTGGAAGAGGCAGGCGACGATGCCGACGGCGGGATGCTGGCCTGATCCTGCGCGCCTTAGACGTTGCCTGCCGTGAAAATCGGCTCGAACCCGCCGTGGATCATACGCTTGCCGTCGAAAGGCATTGGCAGATCGTTCCATCGCGTGTCGCTCTCGACCGAGGCAAAACAGCGGTCAGCCGCCGCCTTGTCGGGCCAGATCACCCAGCTGAACACCACCGCCTCACCCGGCGCGCGCTTGATCGCCATCGGGAAGGAGGTGAGCTTGCCCTCGGGCACGTCTGCCTCCCAGCATTCGGTAACCGACAGCGCGCCATAGTCCTGAAGCAGAGCCCAGGCCTGCCGCGCCGCGTCGATATAGGCTGCCTTGTCGCCTGTGGCGACGGGAATGACGAACCCCTGAACATAAGCCATCATGCGACTCCCTGTCTGTTGCAGTCAGACTATGCGGGACTTAAGTTGATATCAACATGAGTCAGGAAATCGACCCCGATCTGCCCCATCACACCACGCTAGAAGTGCGCGACCGCTGCTTGTGCCTTCAAGCCCAGCGGGCCGCGCGGGCTTTGGCGCGGCGCTTCGACCAGGCGCTGAAACCGGTCGGGCTGACCAACGGGCAGTTTTCCATGCTGATGGCGCTGAACCGGCCGGAACCGCCGCGGATTTCCGACCTGGCACCGTTCCTGGCAATGGACCGGACAACCGCAACCGCCGCGGTCAAGGTTCTGGAACGGCGCGGGCTGATCGACGTTGAGCCTGATCCTGACGACCGCCGCAATCGCCGGCTGCGGCTAAGCAATGACGGAATCGACCTGCTGAAACAGGCGGTGCCGATCTGGCGGGAAACGCATGATGCGCTGGATGCCGTCTTGGGCGAGGTCGATCAAGACGCGCTCAAGTCCGGGCTAAGCGCGGTGGCGCGCAGCTGAAGTGATCACCGTGACCGCCCCCGAACAGGGGCGGCCTGGCATTTTCAACGGTCAGTGCGCCATGAACACAGGCACCGGGGCCTGTTCCAGCATATTGCGCGTCGCACCGCCCAGGATCGCTTCGCGGAAGCGCGAATGCCCGTAAGCGCCCATCACCATCATGTCGGCATTCACGTCCGACACGTGGCGCATCAGCACATCGGCAACACGCGGCATTGTCTTGGACAGCACGTCAACCTCGCAGCTGACACCATGCCGCGACAGGAACTGCGACAACTGTCCGCCAGGATCAGAACGGTTGGGCCCGTGCTGCGGCGGGTCGATCACCACGATATGCACCACATCGGCGCCGATCAGCAGCGGCAGCGCAGCCCGCACGGCGCGCAGCGCTTCGGTGCTTTCGTTCCATCCGACCACGATCCGTTGCGGCGTTGAAACCGGCTCGATCTTCTCGGGCACCACCATCACCGGGCAGTTGCCGTCGAACAACGCGCCTTCGACCACCGGCTCCATCTCGACGCCGCGCGACTTGCCATAGGGCAGCGGCAACAGCGTCAGATCGCAGAACCGGGCTCGCGAGGCGACATAGCGGCCGACATCGGCCAGTTGCACCACGCCGGTTTCAATGTTCCAGCGTACATCCTCGTGGTTCAGGAAGGCCCGCGCCTTTTCGGCAAGGGAATTCGCCTCTTCGGTGGCGCGGTTCAGGGTTTCCTGAAGCACCATCGCATTGGCGCCGGCGTAATAGTATCCGGTCTGTGTCCGGTCGACGCCCAAAGTTTGAACATCCAAGTGTGCGTCCAGCGACTGCGCCATCTTGGCTGCGTGGGCCAGCGTTTCGCTGGCCAAATCCGGGTCGGTAACGACCGTCAACAAGGACTTGTAAGCCATCTGAAACTCCTCGCTCGGCTGACATGCGACCAATTTACGCCCCGACATATGGTTGGACATTGACCGGGGTCAAAAAGGCATGAGTAATCTGTTGACACAGATCAAAGAGGTTGAGTGCCTACCAGCGCATTAACCGGACAGTCTAAAACCGCCCGCGGGGTGATGAATCGCGCGGGTAAGACGAAGGGACGAAAAATGTCGAACTATATCAAGCTGATCGTGCTTGGTCTGGTGGCGATCTTTGCGATGATCGCCGCCAACAACGCACGAGACGTAGCCTATATGGTCCACGCCATCATCATCTTGCTGGTGTCCGTCGGACTTTTTATCTGGACTCTTCGCAATACCGACGAACCGGTTGCCGCGTCAGTCCTCGAACGATCCTACAATGACGGCGTCGTGCGCGCCGGGGTGATCGCCACCGCCTTCTGGGGCGTTGTCGGTTTCCTCGTCGGTACGTTCATCGCATTCCAGCTGGCCTTCCCCGTGCTCAACTTCGATTGGGCCCAGGGTTTTGCCAACTTTGGCCGTCTGCGCCCGCTGCACACCAGCGCGGTGATTTTTGCATTTGGCGGGAACGCCCTGATCGCCACGTCGTTCTACGTGGTCCAGCGCACCAGCGCCGCGCGCCTCTGGGGAGGCAACCTGGGCTGGTTCGTGTTCTGGGGTTACAACCTGTTCATCATCCTGGCGGCTACCGGCTATCTGCTGGGCGGCACCCAGTCCAAGGAATACGCCGAACCGGAATGGTACGTCGACCTGTGGCTGACCATCGTCTGGCTGGCCTACCTGGCCGTCTTCGTCGGCACGCTGGTGAAGCGCAAGGAACCCCACATCTACGTGGCCAACTGGTTCTTCCTGTCGTTCATCATCACGGTGGCGATGCTGCACGTCTTCAACAACCTGTCCGTGCCGGTATCGATCTGGGGATCGAAGTCGGTTCAGGTGTTCTCGGGCGTACAGGACGCGATGACGCAATGGTGGTACGGCCACAACGC
>JAGRMT010000195.1 GCA_020441125.1 Roseivivax sp. | reverse complement strand
GCGTCGACTTGCCCGCGCCGTTTTCACCCAGCAGCGCATGGATCTCGGCCTTGCCGATGGCAAGCGAGACGGCGTTGTTGGCCACGACGCCGGGATAGGCCTTGGTCAGGCCGTCGAGCTGTAAAAGGATGTCCCCCAACCTGCGCAGTCCCTGTTGATTATTCCGTCCAGTATCTGTGCCGCGACGCCAATCGCAATGGCCTGCGGATGTTTGCCCAGCGATTTCTGTCCGATCGGGCAGCAGATGCGCCCGATCTGCGCCTCTGAATGGCCCATTGCCCGCAACCGGCTGGCAAAACGCGCGCGCTTGGTCTCTGATCCGATCAGGCCGGCCCAGGCAAACCCGTGGCGCAGCAGCGCGTCGCACAGCATCAGGTCAAGCGCGTGTGAATAGGTCACGATCAGGTGCCGCGCCTCGGCCGGCGCATGGCCCGCGGCCAGCACGCAATCGGCGGCAGGCAGCACCGTTACACCGTCCGGGCAGGTTGCGGGAAAGCGGTCGGGCGCTGTGTCGACCCAGGTCAGCGCCAGGTCGGGCAGGGGCGCCAGAACCGCCGCGATTGCCCGGCCAACATGGCCCGCGCCCCACAGCCAGACCGGCACGCGCGGCGCCGTCACCGGCTCCACGAACCAGCCTTGCAGCAACTGCGGCACAGGGCCTATCCCTTGCCCGCGCGCCCGCTCTACCAGCCGCCGCACCGCCAGCGGCATGTTGCCCGGCCCGCGTGCGATTACCGGCAAGCCCTGCAATGCCGGCAGGTCAGCCGCGGTAAAGACCTCGGTCCACAGCGTGACCGCGCCGCCGCAGCACTGGCCCAGGTCGGGCCCCAGCGGGTAGCGCCGCGCGCCGGGCCGGCTCAGCGCTTCGCGCGCCGCAGCGTATTCCAGCGCACCGCCGCCGATGGTGCCGCTTTGTCCGCCTTCCCAGACCAGCATCGCCGCGCCCACCTCGCGCGGGGTCGAACCGGCCACCGCCGCCACAACCACACGCGCCACTCGGCCATGCCGTGCGATGGCTGCGGTCAGCTCGATCAGGTCAAAGCCCATCGCGCATCCTCTCAACCGCCATCAGCACTCTTTCGGGCGTGGCCGGCGCATCCAGCGAAGGATAGCCCGTGCCGCAGGCGGCCACGCCGTCGGACAGCGCCATCAGCACCGAAATGCCATGCATGAACGGTGGCTCGCCCACGGCCTTTGAACGATAGACCGTATCCTCGCGGTTGCGGCCGCTCCACAAGGATACGTTGAACACCTCCGGCCGGTCGCCACAGACCGGGATCTTGTAGGTCGAGGGCGCATGGGTTCGCAGACGGCCCTTGTCGTCCCACACCAGTTCCTCGGTGGTCAGCCAGCCCGCGCCCTGCACGAAGCCGCCTTCCACCTGGCCGATGTCCAGCGCCGGGTTCAGCGAGGCGCCGGCATCATGCAGAATGTCGGTGCGCAGGATGCGGTACTCGCCGGTCAGCGTGTCGATCACCACCTCGCTGCAGGACACGCCATAGGCAAAGTAGAAGAACGGCCTGCCTTGTCCGGCGATCCTGTCCCAGGCCAGCTTGGGGGTTTTGTAAAAACCGGTGGCCGACAGGCTCTCGCGGGCCACATAGGCGGCTTGTGCCGCCTCGGCAAAGCTGACGCTCTCATTGCCCACCCAGACGCGCCCGTCGCGGAACGCCACGTCGCTGGGCTTGGCCTGGTACTGCCGCGCCATCACCTGTGCAATCCGCCCGGCGATCGTGTCACAGGCGGCCTGCACCGCCATCCCGTTCAGGTCCGATCCCGAAGAGGCCGCCGTGGCGCTGGTATTGGGCACCTTTCCAGTGTCCGTTGCGGTGATCCGGACCTGCGCCACCGGAATGCCGAAACGGCTCGCCGCTACCTGCGCCACCTTCTGAAACAAACCCTGCCCCATCTCGGTGCCGCCGTGGTTCAGCTGTACCGACCCGTCCAGGTACACATGCACCAGCGCGCCCGCCTGGTTCAGATGGGTCAGCGTGAAAGAAATGCCGAATTTCACGGGTGTCAGCGCGATGCCTTTCTTCAGCACCGGGTTCGCGGCGTTCCACGCCTGCACGGCAGCGCGCCGCCCGGCATAGTCGCAGCTGTTCGCCAGCGCCTCTGTCATCTCGTGCAGAATGAAATCGTCCACCCTCTGGCCGTAATGCGTGGTCTGCGGGCCATCCATCGCCACCGGGGCGGAATCACCTTCCACGCTCGAAACCGCCCCGCGGGTTTCCGGATCTGCGGCTGTCTTCTCTTTGCCCAAAATACCCACGGGGGTCCGGGGGGCGGCGGCCCCCGGTCCGGCATCGCCAACCGGCGCAGCGCCATAATAGTTCAACCGCCGCACCGCCAGCGGATCACGCCCGACCGCATGGGCGACATGGTCCAGCACGCGCTCGATCCCCAGCATGCCTTGCGGTCCGCCAAAGCCGCGGAAGGCGGTCGCGCTCTGGGTGTTGGTCTTCAGCCGGTGGCTTTCGATATGGATGTTCGGCAGCCAATAGGCGTTATCGGCATGCAGCATCGCCCGGTCCGCCACCGGCAGCGACAAGTCCTGCGACCAGCCGCAGCGCGTCAGGTGCAGGAATTCCACGCCCAGTATCCGGCCTTCGCCATCATGGCCGACGCGATAGTCGATCCGGAAGTCATGGCGCTTGCCGGTGATGGTAAAGTCGTCGTCGCGGTCATAGCGCATCTTGGCCGGTCGTCCGGTCAGCCGTGCGATCACGGCACAGGCGATGGCCAGCGCGTTGCCCTGGCTTTCCTTGCCGCCAAAGCCGCCACCCATCCGCCGGATCTCGACCCGGACCGCATGCATCGGCACTCCCAGCGCATGGGCCACCTTGTGCTGGATCTCGGTCGGGTGCTGGGTAGAGGATAGCACGACCATGTCGCCGCCTTCCTGCGGCAGCGCCGCAGCGGCCTGGCTTTCCAGGTAGAAATGCTCCTGCCCGCCGATTTCGATCCGGCCTTCCAGCACATGCGGCGCGGCGTCGATCGCCTCGCCGGCGTCGCCCCGCTCCCAGATCCGCGGCCCGTCCTCGAACCGGCTTTCTGCCGCCAATGCCTCGTCATAGCCCAGCAGTGCGTCACGGGCCTGATAGCCGATCTTGCCCAGCCGCGCCGCGCGCCGCGCCGCCAGATGACTGGTCGCCGCGACCAGGAACACCGGCTGGCCGAAGTATTGAACGGTCTTGCCGGCCAGCAAGGGCTCGTCATGGGCCGAGGGCGAACAATCGCAATCGCCCGGCAGATCGTCAGCGGTCAGCACCGCCACAACGCCAGGCGCGGCGCGCACCGCCGCCAGGTCGATCTCGGTGATCCGGCCGGCGGCGATGCCCGACAATCCGAACGCCAGGTGCAGCGTGTCGGCTGTCATCGGCATGTCATCGACGTAACGCGCCTGTCCGGTCACGTGCAGTGGCGCGGCGTCATGCGGCAGGGGGCTGGAAACGCTCATGCCGACACCTTGCGCACATCGACCGTTTGGCCGTGATCCTCAAGCCAGCATCGGCGCAGCATCGCCCGCGCTGCCTCAAGCCGGTAACCGGCGCTGGCCCGCATGTCGGTCAGCGGGGTGAAATCGTCCTCCCACGCGTCGAAGGTCGCCGCCACGGTCGCTTCGGTCCAGGGCTTGCCGGTCAGCGCGGCCTCTACCGCAGCCGCGCGCTTGGGAATACCGGCCATGCCGCCGAACGCGATGCGCGCCTCGGTCACCGTGCCGTTCTCGACAATGATGCGGAACGCGCCGCAGACCGCCGAGATGTCCTGGTCGAACCGTTTCGACAACTTGTAGACCCGCAACCGGTCGGGCTGTCCGGGGATGGTCACGCCGGTGACGAATTCGCCGGGTGCCCGATCCTGCTTGCCGTACTCGATGAAGAACGCCTCGATCGGCAGAGCGCGCGTGCTGTCGCCCCGGCGCAGGTGCAGCGTGGCGCCCAGTGCAATCAGCGCTGGCGGGTTGTCCCCGATGGGCGAGCCGTTGGCGATATTGCCGCCAATCGTCGCCGCGGCGCGAACCTGGGCGGACCCATAGCGCCGCAGCATCGCCGCGTAAGACGGGTGCCGGTCCTGCACCGCCGCCAGCACCCGGTCCATCGTCACCGCCGCGCCAATGTGCAGATCGTTGCCCGAAACCGTGATCTGTTGCAGATCGCGGCAACGGTTCAGGAATATCGGGCGCGGTAGGTCGCGCAGCCCCTTGGTTACCCACAGACCGACATCGGTCGCCCCGGCGACCAGCACCGCATCGGGATTGTCGGCATATAGCCGCGCCAGTGCATCGGCAGTTTCAGGGGCGTCGGGCAGGGGCGGGGCGCCTTCTGCCAACGCGGCCGCATCGGCGGTCATCCAGTCGGGCACCGGTGCCTGCATGGCGGCTTCGGCCGCGCGCACGATCGGCGCATAGCCGGTGCAGCGGCACAGATTGCCGGCCAGCGCGTCGTCATGCGCCCGGTCGCCGTTCAGATGCGCTACGGCCATCGACACGACGAAGCCCGGTGTGCAGAAGCCGCACTGGCTGCCATGGTGGTCGATCATCGCCTGTTGCACCGGGTGCAGCGCGCCGCCCGGCCCGGCGATCCCTTCGACGGTGCGCACCGCTTTGCCGTGCAGTTGCGGCAGGAACAGGATGCAGGCATTGACCGCCCGCGAGCCGCGCGCATCGGTCACCATCACCGTACAGGCGCCGCAATCGCCTTCGTTGCAGCCTTCCTTGGTCCCGGTCAGCCGCCGCGTTTCGCGCAGCCAGTCCAGCAGGGTGCGCGTCGGGGGCGCGCCCGTTACCTCCACGCTCTCTCCGTTCAGAAGAAACGTGACATCCATGTGCGTAGACCCGCCGCCTTACCGAAGCCTACCCTTGTGCTGCGCGCCTTCGATGCGGCGTAGAAGGCGCGCGGGTTTCCCTGTTGTGCAATCAGGCTAGGCGGCGCCCGGCGCGCTTGTCCAGCGGTTTCTGTAGGCTCGGTCCGTGTGGTCGTCGGCGCTGCCCGGAGCTTGGGCGGCGCCGATGGGATCATTGCAGGCTTTGCGCCAGCGCGTTCAGCTGATCCGCCGCCGCGCCCCAGCCGTCGTGAAAGCCCATCTCGATATGCTTGGCCCGCATCGCCGCATCGCTGTGCAGCACCAGCGCGCGGTATTCCGTGGCGCCGTCGCCGTTGGGGGTGAAGGTGACGATGGCGGTCATGAAGGTCTTGGCGTTCGGTCGCCAACCTTCGGACAGCGCGTCGGTGAACACCAGCCGCTTGCCGGGCTCGACATCCAGATAGCAACCTTCGTTGTCCATCTGGCAAATGTCGTTGTCCGGCCCTTCGCCATTCGGGCCTTCGAACCGGGTGTAGAACCGGCCGCCGGGCCTCAGGTCCAGCGTGGCGCGGGTCACCTTCCACGGCAGCGGGCAGAACCATTGCATCAACAGCTCCGGCTCGGTCCAGCAGCGCCAGACTGTATCTGGCCGGGCCTGGATGATGCGGGTGAACTCGATGTCTTTCTCGGGATTGAAGTCGTACATGATGCGCGTCCTTTTCACCTGTTCGCGGTAGTCTCGTTGTCAGCCCTTCGGTTTGTCCTGGCGCTCCAGCGCCTCGGCCAGCGCGGCCAGCCGGTCGGTCCGGCCTTCCCAGATCCGCCTTTGCCGCTCCAGCCAATGCTCGGCCTTGGCCAGCGGTGCGGCTTCCAGGTGGACCGTGCGCACCCGTCCGACTTTGATCGACCGCACAAGCCCTGCCGCCTCAAGCACTTTCAGGTGCTTGAGAAACGAAGGCAGGGCGATGTCATGCGGCGCGTGCAGCTCGCTGACCGGGGCTGGTCCGTGGACCAGCCGTTCGATCACCGCGCGACGGGTCGGGTCGGAAATCGCGCCAAAAAAGGAATCAAGATAGTTATCCATGTGGCTAACTAAACACGCGGCGCGTCGCCTAGCAACAGGCCCGGCGACAGGGCCAACACAAAGTTTTTCACGCGGCACCTTCGCGGGGTGAAACGCTCTTGGATCAGGTGGATATGTGGCGCCGTGCCCTTTGATCCGGCGTCTGATCAGGCGGCGCGCCGCCCGCATGAACAGCCGGGGGATTCCCATCTTCGGCGCGCTCGCTTAAATCTGGGACATGACCAGCACCCCCCGTTTCATCCACCTGCGCACGCATACCGAATACTCGCTTCTCGAAGGGGCGCTGCGGCTGAAAAAGCTGCCCGGCCTTTGCACGCAGATGGCGATGCCGGCTGTGGCCGTGACCGACACCAACAACCTGTTCGCGGCGCTGGAATTCTCTGTCGCCGCTGCAGGGGCGGGGGTGCAACCGATCATCGGCTGCCAGGTAGACCTGCGCTATGTGCAACCGGAACCGGGTCAGCGCCCGCGCGATCCGGCGCCTGTGGTTCTGCTGGCACAGAACGAAACCGGGTACGAGCATCTGATGAAGCTCAACTCGTGCCTGTACCTGCGCACCGATGGCGAGTTGCCCCATGTCACGGTCGAGGAACTGGCCGCCCACAGCGACGGCGTGATCTGCCTGACCGGCGGGCCAGACGGGCCGGTTGGGCAGCACCTTCAGGCCGGCCATGCCGCCGCTGCCCGCGCACTGATGCAGCGTCTGGCCGGCATCTATGGCGACAGGCTCTATGTCGAATTGCAGCGTCACCCCGGCGAAGGCGGCCAGCCAGAGGCCGAGCGGTTGACAGAACGCGGCCTGGTCGAAATGGCCTATGACATGGGCCTGCCGCTGGTGGCCACCAACGACGTCTACTTCCCAAAGTCCGACATGTACGAAGCGCATGACGCGCTGATCTGCATCGCCGAGGGCGCCTATGTCGACCAGCAGGAACCGCGCCGCCGGCTGACCAACCAGCACTATTTCAAAAGCGCCGAGGAAATGGCGACCCTGTTTGCCGACCTGCCCGAGGCACTGGAGAACACGGTCGAGATCGCCCGGCGCTGCGCCTTCATGGCCTACAAGCGCAAGCCCATCCTGCCGCGATTTGCAGATGACGAGGTCGAGGAACTGCGCCGCCAGGCGAATGAGGGGCTGAAGGAACGGCTGGCGGTGATCCCGCACGCGGTGACGCCCGCCGAATACCAGGAACGGCTGGATTTCGAGCTGGGCATCATCGAGGGTATGGGCTTTCCCGGCTACTTCCTGATCGTTGCCGACTTCATCAAGTGGGCCAAGGATCACGACATCCCGGTTGGCCCGGGCCGGGGTTCGGGCGCCGGCTCGCTGGTGGCCTATGCGCTGACGATCACCGACCTTGATCCGCTGCGCTACTCGCTGCTGTTCGAACGGTTCCTGAACCCCGAACGCGTGTCGATGCCCGACTTCGA
>JAGRMT010000194.1 GCA_020441125.1 Roseivivax sp. | reverse complement strand
CGGCGGCATGGGCGTCGCCCTCTGCGTCGAGCGCGACTGATCCGGGCAAAGGCTCAGGGGGCGCCGGCGGCGCCCCCGAAACAACACCACACGCACACAAGACAACACGCACGAGGAGACACGACACATGGCACGAGTTGCACTGGTAACCGGAGGCAGCCGCGGCATCGGCGCGGCGATTTCCAAGGCACTGCAAGAGCAGGGCTGCAAGGTCGCCGCGACCTATGCCGGCAATGACGAGAAGGCTGCCGCCTTCACCGCCGAGACCGGGATCAAGACCTACAAGTGGGACGTCGCCGATTACCAGGCGTCGGCCGAGGGTATCGCCAAGGTCGAGTCCGACCTGGGCCCGATCGACATCGTCGTCGCCAATGCCGGCATCACCCGTGACGCGCCCTTCCACAAGATGTCGCCGCAACAGTGGAAAGAGGTGATCGACACCAACCTGACGGGCGTGTTCAACACCATCCATCCGGTCTGGCCCGGCATGCGCGACCGCAAGTTCGGCCGTGTCATCGTGATATCGTCCGTGAATGGCCAGAAGGGCCAGTTCGCGCAGGTGAACTATGCCGCCACCAAGGCCGGCGATATCGGCATCGTCCGCTCGCTGGCGCAGGAAGGCGCGCGGGCCGGTATCACCGCCAACGCGGTCTGTCCCGGCTACATCGCCACCGAGATGGTGATGGCCGTGCCGGAAAAGGTGCGCGAGCAGATCATCGCCCAGATCCCTGCCGGCCGCCTGGGCGAGGCAGAGGAGATCGCGCGCTGCGTGGCCTTTCTGGCGTCCGATGACGCCGGCTTCATCAACGGTTCGACCATCTCGGCGAACGGCGCGCAGTTCTTCGGTTAAGGAACGATACCGTGAGCAATCAGACCCCCGACATCGACCCGGTCGAATCCCGCGAGTGGCAGGATGCCATTGCCGACGTGATCGAACGGGACGGCCCCAACCGGGCGCATTTCCTGCTGGACAAGGCGGTGCAGCAGGCCCGCGCCGCAGGCGCGACGTTGCCCTTTTCGGCCACCACGCCCTATCAGAACACCATTCCCGCCGATGACCAGGCGCCGTTTCCGGGCGATCTGGAGATGGAATGGCGCATTCGCACGATCAACCGCTGGAACGCGATGGCGACGGTGGTGCGGCGCAACAAGGAATCCAGCGAATACGGCGGCCATATCGCCTCTTTCGCCTCTTCGGCGGTGATGTACGACATCGGGCTGAACCACTTCTGGCGCGCACGCTCGGCGATCCACGGCGGCGACCTGGTGTTCTTCCAGGGTCACGTGATCCCCGGCATCTATGCGCGCTCGTTCATGGAAGGGCGGATCACCGAAGAGCAGCTGGAAAACTTCCGCTCCGAGGTTTCGGGCGGCGGGCTGTCGTCTTATCCGCACCCCTGGCTGATGCCCGATTACTGGCAGTTTCCCACTGTCAGCATGGGCCTGGGCCCGCTGATGGCGATCTACCAGGNNTCATGAAATACATGCACAACCGCGGCCATATCGACATGGCCGATCGCAAGGTGTGGTGCTTCCTGGGTGACGGCGAGATGGACGAACCCGAAAGCCGCGGCGCCATCGACCTGGCGGCGCGCGAAGGGCTGGACAACCTGATCTTTGTCATCAACTGCAACCTGCAACGGCTCGACGGCCCCGTTCGGGGCAATTCCAAGATCGTGCAGGAACTGGAAGGCGACTTCCGCGGCGCGGGCTGGAACGTGATCAAGCTGCTGTGGGGCAAAGGCTGGGACGAGCTGCTGGAGAAGGACACCACCGGCAGGCTGCGCCAGCTGATGGATGAAACCATCGACGGCGACTACCAGACCTTCAAGTCCAAGGACGGCGCCTATATCCGCAAGCATTTCTTCGGCAAGTACCCCGAAACCGCCGCGCTGGTCGAGGACTGGACCGACGACCAGATCTGGGCGCTGCGCCGTGGCGGCCACGACCCCGAGAAGGTGCATGACGCCTTCAAGCGCGCGGTGGAGACGAAGGGCCAGCCGATGTGCCTGCTGGTCAAGACGGTCAAGGGCTATGGCATGGGCACGGCGGGCGAGGGGCAGAACACCACCCACCAGCAGAAGAAGATGGCCGAGGACCAGCTGCGCGCCTTCCGCGACCGCTTCCAGATCCCGGTCAGCGACGAGGACCTGCCCAAGGCCCCCTTCGTCAGCCTGAACAACGCGCAGAAGGCCTATCTGGCCGACCGCCGCCGGGCATTGGGCGGCGATTTCCCGAAACGCGAATGGCGCGATGCGCCCAAGCTGGAAATCCCCGCGCTCGACCAGTTCAAGGCCCAGCTCGAAGGCACCGGAGATCGCGAGATCTCTACCACCATGGCCTTTGTGCGCATCCTGACAACGCTTCTGCGCGACAAGAAGATGGGCAAGAACGTCGTGCCCATCGTGCCCGATGAATCCCGTACCTTCGGGATGGAGGGGCTGTTCCGCTCGGTCGGCATCTACAATCCGCTGGGGCAGAATTACACGCCCCAGGACGCCGACCAGATGATGTTCTACCGCGAATCCATCGACGGGCAGGTTCTGCAGGAAGGCATCAACGAAGCCGGTGCCATGGCCGACTGGATCGCGGCAGCCACCGCCTACAGCAACCATGGCGTGCCGATGGTGCCGTTCTTCATCTATTACTCGATGTTCGGCTTCCAGCGGATCGGCGATCTGGCCTGGGCGGCGGGCGACAGCCGGGCGCGCGGCTTCATGCTGGGCGGCACCGCCGGGCGCACCACGCTGAACGGCGAAGGCCTGCAGCACGAGGACGGGCACAGCCACATCCTGGCCGGCACCATTCCGAACTGCATCACCTACGACCCGACCTTCAGCTACGAGGTCGCGGTGATCATCCAGCACGGGCTTCAGCGAATGTATGTGGACCAGGAAGACGTGTATTTCTACCTGACCCTGATGAACGAGAACTATAGCCACCCCGACATGCCGATGGGCGTCGAAGAGGGCATCATCAAGGGCCTGTACCGCCTGCGCGAGACGAAAAAGCCGGGCAAGAAGCACGTCAACCTGATGGGCTCAGGCACCATCCTGGTGCAGGCGCTGAAGGCGGCGGACATGTTGCAGGCCGATTTCGGCGTCACCGCCGACATCTGGTCGGCCACCTCGTTCAACGAGCTGGCCCGCGATGGCCAAGATGCCGCCCGCCACAACCGGCTGAACCCGCTGGCCGAGGAACGGGTGCCCTATGTCACGCAGCAACTGCAACGTGCCAAGGGTCCGGTGATCGCCGCCACCGACTACATGAAGAACTATGCCGAGCAGATCCGCGCCTTTGTGCCGGGCCGCTACACCGTGCTGGGCACCGACGGCTTTGGCCGCTCGGACAGCCGGGTGAACCTGCGCCGGTTCTTCGAGGTGGACGCCAATCACATCGCGGCGGCCGCCATGGTCGACCTTTACCGCGAGGGATCGGTCACCAAGACAGAGCTGGAGAAAGCCCTGAGCAAGTACGACATCGACGGCGGCAAGCCGAACCCGCGGCTCGTCTGAAGCCCGCCGAACGAGAGGACACAACCAAAATGGCAATTGAAGTCAAAATCCCGGACATCGGCGATTTCCACGATGTACCCGTCGTCAACATCCTGGTCAGCGTCGGCGACACCGTCGCGCTTGAGGATCCGTTGGTCGAACTGGAATCCGACAAGGCCACGCTCGAAGTGCCGTCGGACGCAGCCGGCGTGGTCAAGGAGATCAAGCTGTCGGTCGGCAGCAAGGTTTCCGAAGGCGCGGTGATCCTGCTTCTGGAGGCCGAGGGCGCCGCCGCAGCGCCGGCTCAGCCGGCCAAGGCCGCCGCCCCGGCAACCGCCGCGGCGGCCCCGGCACCGGCTGCTGCCGCTGCCGCACCGGCCGCCGTAACCGACGTGGGCTTCGGCAAGGCACATGCCTCGCCCTCGGTGCGCGCTTTTGCCCGCACGCTGGGCATCGACCTGGCCAAGGTCAACGGCTCGGGCCGCAAGGGCCGCATCCTGCGAGAGGATGTCACCAAGGCGTTCAAGTCGGTCGCGGCGCCTGCCGCCGCGGGCGCACCGGCGCAGGGCGGCATGGGCATTCCGCCGATCCCGGTCGTCGACTTTTCGAAGTTCGGACCGGTCGAGGATGTCGAGATGCCCCGGATCAAGAAGATCTCGGGCCCCGCGCTGCACCGCTCGTGGCTCAACATCCCGCATGTGACGCATAACGAAGAGGCCGACATCACCGATCTGGACCTCTACCGCAAGGAGTTGGACACTGCTGCCAAGGCCGACGGCTATCGCGTCACGCTGCTGTCCTTCATGATCAAGGCCTGCGTCTCGGCGCTGAAAACCCACTGGGAGGTCAACAGCTCGATCCATCCCGATGGCGACAAGCTGATCCGCAAGGACTTTTACAACATCGGCTTTGCCGCCGATACGCCGAACGGGCTGATGGTGCCGGTGATCAAGGCCGCCGATCGCAAGGGCATCGTCGAGATCTCCAAGGAACTGGGCGCGCTCTCGGCCAAGGCCCGCGACGGCAAGCTGAAGGGCGAGGACATGTCCGGCGCGACCTTCACGATCTCGTCGCTGGGCGGCATCGGTGGAACGTCCTTTACCCCCATCGTGAACGCGCCCGAAGTGGCGATCCTGGGCCTGACACGGTCCAAGATGGCCCCGGTCTGGGATGGCGAGGCCTTCGTGCCGCGCAACATGCAGCCGCTGTCGCTGTCCTACGACCACCGCGCGATCGACGGCGCACTGGCTGCCCGCTTCTGCGCGACGCTGAAATTCCTGCTCGGCGACGTGCGCCGGCTGATGCTGTAAGGAGGGACGAAAGATGGAAATCAAGGTCCCCGACATCGGCGATTTCAAGGACGTGCCGGTTGTCTCGGTGCTGGTCTCGGTCGGTGACACCGTCGCCGCCGAAGACCCGCTGATCGAGCTGGAATCCGACAAGGCGACGATGGAAGTGCCATCGCCAGCCGCCGGCAAGATCGCCGAGATCAAGGTGAAGGAAGGCGACAGGGTGTCCGAGGGCAGCCTGATCCTGGTGCTGGAAGGCGCCGCCGCCGCTTCGGGCAAGGCGGCTCCGGCCGATACGCCCAAACCTGCCGCGCCTGCCGCGGTTGCCGCCACAGGCACCGCCAGCGGCCCCGGCGACATCCACGCCGAGGTGGTCGTGCTGGGCTCTGGCCCCGGCGGCTATACCGCCGCCTTCCGCGCCGCAGACCTGGGCAAGAAGGTCGTGCTGATCGAACGCAACCCGACGCTGGGCGGCGTCTGCCTGAACGTTGGCTGCATCCCCTCAAAGGCGCTGCTGCATGTCGCCAAGGTCATTACCGAGGCCGAGGAGATGAGCGCCCACGGCGTGACCTTCGCCAAGCCCACGGTCGATCTCGATGCCCTGCGCGCCTTCAAGGACAAGGTCGTCAGCCAGCTGACCGGCGGGCTGATGGGCCTGTCCAAGGGGCGCAAGGTGCAGGTGGTCCAGGGCTATGGCCGCTTCACCGGGCCCAACATGATCGCCGTCGAAACCGCCGATGGCGGCACCACTGTCAGCTTTGACCAGTGCATCATTGCCGCCGGGTCCGAGCCGGTGAACCTGCCGTTCGTCCCGCAGGACGACCCGCGGGTGATCGACTCTACCGGCGCGCTGGAACTGGCAGACATCCCCAAGCGGATGCTGGTTCTGGGCGGCGGCATCATCGGGTTGGAAATGGCCTGCGTCTATGACGCGCTCGGCGCCCGGATCACCGTGGTCGAGCTGATGGACCAGATCATCCCCGGCGCCGACAAGGACATCGTCAAGCCGCTGCACAAGCGGATCGAAGGCCGGTACGAGGCGATCCTGCTCAAGACCAAGGTCACCGCGATGGTGCCTGGCACCGACGGGCTGAAGGTGACCTTCGAAGACGACAAGGGCACCGTGACCGAGGACACCTTCGACAAGGTGCTGGTCGCGGTCGGACGCAAGCCCAACGGCAAGCTGATCGACGCCGGCAAGGCCGGCGTCGCGGTCGACGAGCGCGGATTCATCGCCGTCGACCGGCAGCAGCGCACCGGCGTGCCGCATATCTTCGCCATCGGCGACGTGGTCGGCCAGCCGATGCTGGCGCACAAGGCGGTGCACGAGGGCAAGGTCGCAGCCGAGGTCTGTGCCGGACACAACCGTCATTTCGATGCGCGGCTGATCCCCTCCGTCGCCTATACCGACCCCGAGGTGGCCTGGGCCGGCCTGACCGAGACCGAAGCCAAGGCCAAGGGCATCAAGTACGAAAAGGGCGTGTTTCCCTGGGTGGCATCGGGCAAGGCGCTGTCGAACGGGCGCAGCGAGGGCATGACCAAACTGCTGTTCGATCCCGAGGATGACCGCATCATCGGCGGGCTGATCGTCGGTACCAATGCGGGCGATCTGATCGCCGAGGTGGCACTGGCGATCGAGATGGGCGCCGATGCGGTCGACCTGGGCCACACCATCCACCCGCACCCGACCTTGTCGGAAACGGTGAACTTTGCCGCCGAGATGTTCGAGGGCACGATCACCGACCTGATGCCGCCGAAGAAACGGCACTAGGCCAAGCACCCGCGCCGGCGGCCTTTGTGGCTGCCGGCGTCCTTGCCATCCGCCGCGCACGAGGACCCCCACATGACGACGATTGACGCCAACCCCCGCCCGGAGGCCGGCCAGGCCTTCGCCCCGGTCGCAATACCGCCCGGCCCGGACGCCGCCGCCGCGGCCGCCTGGACCCGCCGTCTGGGCCTTGACCCCGTGTCGCTGGGCCGCGCCTTCGGCGGTCAGGCACGGGCGCTGGCACAGGCCGGCGACGTCGCGGCGCTGGCAATGCTGCGGCAGGTGCAGCGGCAGCTGCGCACGGCCGAGGCGCTGACCGCGCTGACCGCCGGCTGTATTGCCCGCATAGAGCTGTCCGGCAGCGCGGGGGCGCCGGCGACCAACCGCGCCGCGATGGCCGAAGCGACCGACCAGGCGATGACACTGATGCAGCGCCTGGCCGATGAAACCCTGGCCGCCGCCGCCGACGGCTGGCGCCGTGCGGGCCTGTGGAACGGCGCATTTGTACCGCAGGCCGGGCAGGAGGGCACGCGATGAAAATCGGAACGCCAAAAGAGGT
>JAGRMT010000193.1 GCA_020441125.1 Roseivivax sp. | reverse complement strand
TCGGCGTGGGCGAGCAGATCGACGACCTCGACGCCTTCGACCCGCAGGATTTCGCCGCCGCACTCACCGGTCTCGATGCCGCCTGACGAGGGCGCCACTGGCGCTTCTTCTTGCCCGAAATACCCCCGGGGGGGCTGCCGCCCGCAGGGGGGCAGCGGGGGCAGCGCCCCCGATCGCCGCTGTCGCCGGTGCCGCCGATGACAGCCTGGCTCGCCGCACTCGAAGGCACCCCTGCGGGGCATGACCTGGCGCTGGCACTGGCGCTGCTGGCGGCCTTTCTGCACGCCGTCTTCGGCGCCTTGCAGAAAGGCCGGCACGATCCCTGGCTGTCGCGCGGCGCGATCGACTTCAGCTACGGCGCCATGGCCGCGCCCTTCGCGCTGTTCGTCGTGCCCTGGCCCGAGCCGCACATGTGGCCGATCTTCGCCGGCGCTTTCGCGATCCACGCCGCCTACAAGCTGCTTCAGGCGCAGGCCTATACCAAGGGCGCCTATACCGTGGTCTATCCGGTGGTGCGCGGCACCGGCCCGCTGTTCACGGTGATCGGCGCCTACCTGCTGTTCGGCGAAGTGTTCACCGTGACGCAATGGCTGGGCGTGGCTGTGCTGCTGACGGGAATCTTCGGGCTGGCCGTCTACAACATGGTGTTCCTGGAAACCGCGCGCGAGACTCTGGGCCTGGCGCTGGGGCTGGCGGTTGTCACCGGGGTCTTCGTTGCGCTCTACACCACTTACGATGCCTACGGCATTCGCGCCACGCGCGATCCGTTCACCTTCCTGGCCTGGTTCTTCATGATCGACGGGTTGCTGATGCCGCCCATCGCCGCCCTGCGCTGGCGCGCCATGGCCAACAGACCGCCCCTGGCGCCGCTGATGGCGCGGGGCGTGGCCGGCGGGCTGGTGGCGTTCTTCAGCTTCGGGTCGGTCATGCTGGCGACCCGGCTCGACAAGGTGGGCGAGGCGGCCGTGCTGCGCGAGACCTCTACCGTCTTTGCCGCGCTGATCGGCTGGCTGGTCCTGCGCGAAACCGTCGGCCCGCGCCGCATCGCGCTGATGGCGCTGATCGCATTTGGTGCGGTCATCGTTGAGATGGGCGGCTGATCGCGCCATATAGAGCGCAAACGGAGGCATTCATGACCGCAAAGCCCATCAATCCCTATATCCGCTCGGCGCTGGAATACGGCCCGGTCATCGCCTTCTTCGCTGCCTACCTGTGGCTGAAGGACCGCAGCTTTGTCATCGGCGGCACTGAGTACGATGGCTTCATCGTGGTCACTGCCGGGTTCATCCCGTTGATGGTGCTGGCCACCGGCGTGTTGTGGGCGCTGACGGGTACGCTCAGCCGGATGCAGGTGGTCACGGTGATCCTGATCGTGGTCTTCGGCGGGCTCAGCGTTTGGTTGAACGACGACCGATTCTTCAAGATGAAGCCGACTTTGATCTACCTGATCTTTGGCGGGATGCTGGGAATCGGGTTGCTGCGCGGCAAGAGCTACCTGCGCTACGTGATGGAAGGGGCCGTGCCCCTGGCCGAGCAGGGCTGGATGATCCTGACCCGCCGTGTCACCGCGCTGTTCTTCGGCCTGGCCGTACTGAACGAGGTGATCTGGCGCACCATGAGCACCGAAACATGGGTCTATTTCAAGACCTTCGGGCTGACAGCTGCAGTGTTCATCTTCTTCATGACGCAAAGCCGAGTGTTCACCGAATACGCCCTGGACAAGCGCGACGGGCAAGACGGCTGATCCCCGCAAAGCTGCCGCGAAAACGGGCGATGACGCGCTCGTGACTGCATGTGCTGCCTGCGCAGCGTTGCTTAAAACACAGAAATGAAATACAATTTCCCTATCTGCTGATTGGGGGATCGCAATGGCCTGGATCGTTTCCATAGCCGTGTTTCTGGCGCATGCCCTGGCTATCCAGCGCCCCGCGCGGCGCCGTCACTGGGAAATCGTGATCGCGCTTGCCCTGTTCTGGCTGGGCACGCTGGGCGTGTCTCTGTGGCAGGCCTCGGCCTTTCCGCTGCTGGGCATGCTGGTGGCCGCTCCGGCCCTGGCCGGGCTTGCGGCGGGCACAGTGACGGCGCGGATGCGCCGGCGCACGCGCCGCACGATTTAACGCTTGCCCGCCTGCCGGCGCGGGCCTTAAGTCGCGCCCATGAAAGACGTGACACAGATGACATTGGCCGGGCACATGCGCGGCCTTTTGCGCCTTGGGCTGCCGTTGATCGGCGGCCATCTGGCGCAATTCGCCATCGGTCTGACCGATGCGATCATGTTGGGCTGGTACGGCGTCAGCGAGCTGGCTGCGCTGACCCTGGCGAACGGGTATTTCTTCACGTTTTTTCTGGTCGGGTCCGGTTTTGCCTGGGCGGTCATGCCGCTGGTCGCCAGTTTCGCCGCCGAGGATGACCAGATCATGATCCGCCGTGCAACGCGCATGGCCTTGTGGCTGTCGATCCTGTTCTTCCTGGCCGCTCTGCCGTTGATGCTGATCTCGGATCCGGTCCTGCGCGCTCTGGGGCAGAGCCCCGACCTGGCGGCGCTGGCGCAATCCTACCTGCGCATCGCCGGCTGGGGCCTGTTACCGGCGCTGGGGGTGATGACGCTGAAAAGCTACCTGGCCGGGCTGGAGCGCACGCGGGTGATCCTGGCGATCACCGTGCTGGCGGCACTGGCGAACGCGGCGCTGAATTACGTGCTGATCTTCGGCCATTTCGGCGCGCCGGAACTGGGTATCGCCGGGGCTGCCATCGCCTCGCTGGCGACGCACACGCTGTCGCTGGCAGGGGTGGTGATCTATGCCCGCTGGGCACTGCCGCAGCATGACCTTTTCGGACGCTTCTGGCGCGCCGATACAGAGATGCTGGCGCGCGTGTTCCGCCTGGGCTGGCCGATCGGGCTGACCAGCCTGTCCGAAGTCGGGCTGTTTGTCATGGCGGCGCTCATGGTGGGCTGGCTGGGTACGGTACCGCTGGCGGCGCATGGTATTGCGCTGCAATGCGCCTCGGCCACCTTCCTGGTGCACCTGGGCCTGGCCAATGCCGCCACGGTGCGCACCGGCAGCGCCTTCGGCCGCGGCGACCGGGACGCGCTGGCGCGCGGCGGGCTGGCGGCGGCATTGCTGTCTGTCGGCATCGCCTCGGTCACCATCGTGGTGTTCCTGACCATGCCCGAGCTGCTGCTGACGGCCTTCCTCAATCGCGGCGACGCCGATTATGCGGCGATCCTGGCCATCGGCGTGCAACTGCTGGCACTGGCGGCGGTGTTCCAGCTGGTCGACGGCGGGCAGGTTGTCGCGCTGGGGCTGCTGCGCGGGGTGCAGGACACGCGCGTGCCGATGATCCTGGCGGCGGTGGCCTACTGGGGCATCGGGCTGCCGGTCAGCTACGGGCTCGGGTTCGGGCTGGACTGGGGCGCGGCGGGTGTCTGGGCCGGCCTGGTCTCGGGCCTGGCCACCGCCTCTGTGCTGCTGGCGGCGCGGTTCGTCAGCCGCCTGCGCTCTGGCACCGGCGTGTCGGTGGCGGGCTGAAGCCACCTGGCGCGGTCGGTCCCGGCGCGGCGGCCGTGGCGCCGGGCGGCGGCGCGGCGCCAAAAGGGGGTATTTGGGGCAAGAAGAAGCGGCAAGATCGGCGCGCCGCCCGGAGGCTGTCCGGGCGGGCAGGGACGGCGCCTGGGCGCCGGTGTCAGGTGATCACGTCGGGGCCGCCGCGGCCGGTGCGCGCCTTGATCCCGGCGATCGCCTCTGCCGCGGCGATGACATCGCCCAGCGCCAGCTGTGGATCGAGCGCCATCCGTTCGGGGTCGTTTTCCAGCGCTTCGAGGTAGACGCGCAAAGTCGCGCCTTCGGTGCCGGTGCCCGACAGGCGCAGCACCAGCCGGCCGCCCCCTTCGAACATCACCCGCAGGCCCTGGCCTTCGGAGCGCGAGCCGTCGACCGGGTCGTCATAGGCGAACTCGTCCGCGGCCTCGACCGTCAACCCGGCGACCGCGCGGCCCGGCAGCCCTTCGATCTGGGCGCGCACCGCGTCCATCAGCGCGTTGGCGGCGGCGCTGTCGACGGCCTCGTAGTCATGGCGCGAATAGTAGTTGCGGCCGTAGCGGGCCCAGTGATCGGCCATCACCTGCGTCACCGGCGCCTTGCGCTCGGCCAAGATGTTGAGCCAGAACAGCACCGCCCAAAGACCGTCCTTTTCCCGCACATGGTCGGAGCCGGTCCCTGCGCTTTCCTCGCCGCAGAGCGTGGCGCGGCCAGCGTCGAGCAGGTTTCCGAAGAACTTCCAGCCCGTCGGCGTTTCATAGCAGGCGATGCCCAGTTGTGCCGCCACCCGGTCAACCGCCTGGCTGGTGGGCATCGAACGGGCCACGCCCTTGAGCCCGCCGGCATAGGCCGGCACCAGCGTGGCGTTGGCCGCCAGCACCGCAAGGCTGTCGGAGGGGGTGACATAGGCGTGCCGGCCGACAATCATGTTGCGGTCGCCGTCGCCGTCGGAGGCGGCGCCGAAATCGGGCGCGTCCTCGGCGTACATCGTATCCATCAGTGTCTTGGCCCAGATCGGGTTCGGATCGGGGTGGCCGCCGCCGAAATCGGGGCTGGGCTCGGCGTTGACGACGGTGCCGGCGGGCGCGCCCAGCGTGCCTTCGAGGATCGCCTTGGCATAGGGGCCGGTGACCGCGTGCATCGCGTCGAAGCGCATCCGGAAGCCGCCGGCGAACAGCGCACGCAGCTTGTCGAAGTCGAACAGCGAGGCCATCAGCGCCTCGTAATCGGCGACCGGGTCGACCACCTCGATTGCCATCGCGCCCAGCGTGCTGCTGCCCAGCCGCGACAGGTCTACATCCTGTGCGTCCAGCATTCGGTATTCGGTCAGCGTCTTGGTCACCGCGAAGATCGTCTCGGTCACCGTTTCAGAGGCCGGGCCGCCGTTGGGGCCGTTGAACTTGACGCCGAAATCCTCGTTCGGGCCGCCCGGGTTGTGGCTGGCCGACATGATGATGCCACCATCGGTGCCGCGCTGGCGGATCAGGTTGGAGGCGGCAGGGGTGGAGAGCAGCGCGTTGCGCCCGACGATCACCTTTGCGGCGCCATTGGCCGCCGCCATGCGCAGGATCACCTGCGCCGCGCGGTCGTTGAAGTAGCGCCCGTCACCGCCCAGCACGTAGGTCTTGCCTGCCGCGCCGCCGGTGCCATCGAAGATCGCCTGAACGAAGTTTTCCAGGTAGTGCGGCTGCATGAAGACAGGTGTCTTCTTGCGCAGGCCCGAGGTTCCGGGCTTCTGCCCCGCGATGGGCTGAGTTGGGACCGTGTGAATGCGCATGGGCCTCTCCTGTCGTCTAGCGTCCGTTTGTGCGCATGATCTGCGCGATATGGGTGACGCCGGCATGGCCTGCCAGCGCCGCGGACGGCACGGGCAGGCGCTGGCGCCAGTTCGGGTATTCGCCCACCGTTCCGGGCAGGTTGGGCTGATCCGGCATCCGCAGGGCGTTCTCGATCTGCACCGCCACCAGCCGCGAGCGGCTGCGCGCCAGCGCCGCGTGCATCGCATCGGCCAGCGCATCGCCCTGTGGCGGCGTCGCGGTGCCTTCGGCCAGCATCGCGTCCAGCGCCGCAACCTCATCCCGGCGGTGGGCGGCCTGGTCTGCGGCGGCCTCGGGTCCTAGGCTGCCAAGGCGGGCACGGGCGTCGATGTCGCGCCCGGCGCGCCAGCCGTCCCAGTTGGGCAGGTCATGGGTGGAGAAACTGGCGATCGCGGCGGCGTCATAGGCGCCGGGACGCCGGAACCGCGGCGGATGCCAGCCGGTCCGCTCGAACATCATCACCCGGCACCCCAGCACGCCCGACGCCTTGAGGCTGCCGCGCAGGCCATCGGGAATATTGCCCAGGTCCTCGCCCACCACGGTGGCGCGGGCGCGGGCGGCCTCGATCCGCACCACCGCCAGCATCGCCTCGCGCGGCATGGTGACATAGCCGCCCGGGGCGCCCTGGGGCACCCAGAAGGCGCGATCGAAGCCCAGGATGTGGTCGATCCGCAGCAGCCCGGCCAGGCGCAGCTGCCGCCGCAGCGTTTCGGCGAGCGGCGCATAGGCGCGGGCGCGCAGGGCCAGCGGGTTCAGCGGCGCCAGCCCCCAGTTCTGCCCGTCGGCCGAAAAGGCGTCGGGCGGTGCGCCAAGCGAGGCGCCATGGGCGAAACTGTCCCGGTCTTCCCAGGTTTCGGCACCAGAGGGATGGGTTCCGACGGCCAGGTCGAGATAGAGTCCGAAGCGCATCCCGGCACCGCGGGCGCGGGCCTGAGCCTGTTCCAGCGCGGTTTCGGCGCGGTATTGCAGCCAGGCGTGGAAGCGCAGCTCGGTCGCCAGTTCCTGCGCGGCGCGCGCGCAATCGGGGCTGGCCGGATCACGCAGCGCGGCGGGCCATGCCTCCCAGAAGGCTCCGTGGCGGAAGGACAGGGCCTGGTGCAGGGCGAAGCGTTGCAGGCTGTCGCCTTCGGCGCGCGCCCAATGGTCGAAGGCGGGGTGGGTGCCGGCATCGAACTCGGCCCGAAGCGCGGACAGCCGCGCGGGCACGTCGGCGGGATAGTCCAGCAACGGCCCGGCGCTGCCCCCGGCACCGGCGGGCACATGCATCACGTTCAGCCGCCGCCTGTGCGACGGGGTGTAGGGGCTGAACAGATCGGGCGCGGCAGGAAAGCCGGCGTGCACAGGGTTCAGACCGAGAAAGGCGGCACCCTGCGCGCCCAGCCCCTCGGCCACGGTGCCCAGGTCACCATAGCTGCCGATGCCCTGCGGGCTGAGCCCGTAGAGCGGCACAACCATGCCCCAGCTTCGCGGCGGAAGGGGCAACGCGGCCGGCGCTGCCAGCAGCGTGTATCGCTGCCCGGCACAAGTGGCGCTGTGGATGCCCAGGGGCAAGGCGGGAAGCGGGCCGGTGCCCTCGGACGTTTCGCCGGTTTCCAGCGTCAGCTCCCACCGGCCGGCCAGCGTAAGCGGCGGCGTACGGCCGACGGTGCAGATCACGTCTTGCGGCAGGGCGGCTTGCACGGCTTGCGGGTCGGCGACCGCGTCCAGCCCCATCGCCGCCAACAGCGCCTGCGCCGTTGCGTCCGAGGTTGGGCGGATCTGCCCGGTCATGTCGATATAGGAACTGGCAACGCCCAGGCTCTCGGCCAGTTGCAGCAGCGGCTCAGACATCCTCGGCCTCCTGCACCAACGCCAGCACGCAGGCTTCGGGCACGGCCAGTTGCCGGCCGTCGACATCCCAGGGTTCGTCATCAGGGGCGTCGGTGTCGATCCACAGCCGCCAGGCGTGGCCCGGCTGCGGCTGCGGCAGGGTGACGTTGACCGGACCGCCGGCATTGAAGATGAGGAACACCGCCTCTTCGCGCTGGGCATAGGCCGGGGTGTTCGAGGCCATGCGCATTTCGGCGCATAGCAGCTTCAGCCCCTCGTTGTCCCAATCGGCCTGCCGCATCGGACTGCCGTCGGCGCGGCGCCAGAACAGGTCTTCCAGCCCGTCGACGGTGCGCTCGCGCGAATGCAGGAACAAACGCTGGCGCAGGATCGGGTGCGCCTTGCGGAAGGCGATCAGCCGGGTGACGAAGGCAAGGAAGGCGTCGTCGGTCTCGTCCCAGTTGACCCAGCCGATCGGGTTGTCCTGGCAATAGGCGTTGTTGTTGCCGTTCTGGGTGTTGCCGATCTCGTCGCCGGCCAGGATCATCGGCGTTCCCTGCGAAAGCAGCAGCGTCGCCATCATGTTGCGCCGCCGACGGGCACGGGCGGTCAGGATGTCTTCGTCATCGGTCGGGCCTTCGACACCCATGTTGTCGGACTGGTTGGCGCCGTGACCGTCGCGGTTGTTCTCGCCGTTGGCCAGGTTGTTCTTCTGCGAATAGCTGACCAGGTCCATCAGGTTGAACCCGTCATGCGCCGAGATGAAATTGATGCTGGCTGTGGCCGACCGGCCCGAGTGGTCGAACTGGATCGCCGATCCGGTGATCCGCGCGGCCAGCTCTGGCGCCGGGCGATGGTCGCGCCGCCAGAACCGGCGCACGCCGTCGCGGAACTTGTCGTTCCATTCGTGGAACGGGTGCGGAAAGGCACCCAGCTGATAGCCGCCCGGGCCGATGTCCCAGGGCTCGGCGATCAGCTTGACGCGGTTCAGGACGGGGTCTTGCCGGATCGCGGCGAAAAAGGCGGCGTTGGGCTGGAACCCGCCCTCGTCGCGCGCCAGCGTCGAGGCCAGGTCGAAGCGGAACCCGTCCACGCGCATCACTTCGACCCAGTAGCGCAAGCTGTCCATCACCATGCGCAGCACCATCGGGTGGTCCAGGTTCAGCGTGTTGCCGCAGCCCGTGTCGTTGATGTAGTGGCGCGGATAGGGGGCCAGCCGGTAGTAGCTGCGGTTGTCGATGCCGCGAAAGCTCAGCGTCGGGCCCAGTTCCGAGCCCTCGCAGGTGTGGTTGTAGACGACATCCAGGATCACCTCGATCCCGGCCGAATGCAGGCGCGCGACCATGTGCTGGAATTCGTTGATCTGGCCGTTGGTCAGATAGCGCGGTTCGGGGGCGAAGAAGTTGAGCGTCTGATAGCCCCAGTAGTTCGTCAGCTTCTTCTCGATCAGCCAGCGGTCGTTGAGAAAGCTCTGCACCGGCAGCAGTTCGACCGCGGTGATGCCCAGCGTCGTCAGATGGTCCAGCATCCGGTCCGAGGCCAGCCCCAGAAACTTGCCCGCGTTCGGCACGTTGGCCAGATGGGTCAGCCCCTTCACATGCGCCTCGTAGATCACGCTCTCATTGGCGGGAACCACGGGCGGGCGGTCGTTGCCCCAGTAAAAGCTGGGGTCCTCGACCACGCATTTGGGCATGAAGCGCGCCGAATCGCGGGTGGAAAACGTCAGGTCCAGCGTCTTTGAGCCCGGGTTGTAGCCGAACAGGGCGTCCGACCAGCGCGGATGCCCGGTGATGCGCTTTGCATAGGGGTCGATCAGCAATTTGTTGGGGTTGAAGCGGTGGCCGTCCTCGGGGGCATAGGGGCCGTGCACGCGGTAGCCGTATTGCTGCCCGGGACACAGGCCGGGCACCCGGCCATGCCAGACCCAGCCGGTGCGCTCGGGCAGGCGCAGGCGGTGGGTCTCGCGCATCCCGTCGGGGCTGAAGAGGCACAGCTCGACCGCGGTTGCATGTTCCGAGAACAGCGCGAAATTCACGCCGTCGCCGTCGAAGGTGGCGCCGATCCTGTCGTGGCGCCCGCGTTCGATGGTCAGGGTCATCGGGTCTCCATCCGTTCCCGTGCTAGCCGGTCGTAGAGGGCGGCGTAGCGGGGTGCGCTGGCCTCCCAGCCGACCGGGTGTTTCATCGCGTTGCGCTGCATCCGCCGATAGGCGCGCCGGTCGGACCAGAGCGCGGCGAGTTGGCTCAACGCCTGCGCCAACGCCCGAGGGTCGTTCGGCCGGTGGGTGATGCCGGTGGCGCAGCCGACGGCAAGCGCGGCGGCGTTGGCGTGGATCACGGTGTCCGCCAACCCGCCGGTGCGCGCCACCACCGGCACCGCGCCGTATCGCAGCCCATACATCTGCGTCAGCCCGCATGGTTCGAAGCGCGAGGGCACCAACACCGCGTCGGCGCCGGCGAACATGCGGTGGCTCAACCCCTCGTCATAGCCGATCCGCACGCCGACATGCCCGGGATTGGCGGCCGCGACGTTCAGCCAGGCGTTCTCGAGGCGGCGGTCGCCCGATCCCAGCAGCGCCAGTTGCCCGCCGCGTTCGGTCAGCGCGGGCAGGGCCGTCAGCAGCAGGTCCAGCCCCTTTTGATCCGACAACCGCGACACGACCACGCACAGCGGCCCCTCGGCCGGTGCCAGGCCGAATTCGGCCCTGAGCGCGCGCTTGTTCGCCGCCTTGCCGCCCGGCGCGGAAAAGCGGCGAATGACGGGGTCCCGCGTCGGGTCCCAGGCGTCGGTATCGATGCCGTTGAGGATCCCCGTCAGGTCATGCGCCCGCGCCCGGATCACGCCGTCCAGACCCATGCCGAAATCCTCGGTCGCCAGCTCCTGGGCATAGGTCGGGCTGACCGTGGTGATCGCCTGCGCGCCCGTCAGCCCGGCCTTCAGCGCCGAGATATGGCCGTAGTATTCGAACCCGTCCAGCGTGAACCCCTCGGCCGGCAGACCCAGGGCTTTCAGCCGCTCGGCGCCGGTCAGGCCGTGAAAGGCAATGTTGTGGATCGTCATCACGCACGGTTGCGCCGCGCCCGCGCTGGCCATGTAGAGAGGGGTCAGCCCGGCCTGCCAGTCGTGCAGATGCACCACCTCGGGGCGCCAGCCCTTGATGCCGTCGGCCGCGATCAGCGCCGCCGCCAGGTTCAGCACCGCAAAGCGCAGGTCGTTGTCGGGCCAGTCGTTGCCTTGCGCGTCCAGATAGGGCGAGCCGTCGCGGTCATAGAGTGCCGGCGCATCCAGGATCAGCAGGTCCATCCCCCCCGCCGTCGCCGCCAGCAGCCGCACCGGCGTGCCCAGAAGGTCGGGCAGCTCCGCCGCCACCCTGGGCCGTTTCAGCGCCTTCATCACGCCGCGATACCCCGGCAACAGGGTGCGGATCGCCCAGCCCCGCGAGGCCAGCGCCGCGGGCAGGGCGCCCACGACATCCGCCAGGCCCCCGGTCTTGACCAGCGGCGCGCATTCCGACGCGACCGCCAGAACCGGGCGCGCGGCGGCGCTCATGCCAGGCCCTCGCGGCGGTCCAGCATGGCCTGGGTGATCAGCGTGACGCCCGAGTCCGTGACGCGGAACCATTTGCGGTCCTCGTCGGGATCTTCGCCCACGACCAGCCCCTCGGGGATCTCGACGCCGCGGTCGATCACCACCCGGGTCAGGCGCGCGTGGCGCTGGATCGTCGCATAGGGCAGCACCACCGCCTGATCCAGCGACGACCAGGAATTCGAATGCACGCCCGTGAACAGCAGCGAGTTGCGCACCTCGGTCCCCGAGATGATGCACCCGCCCGAGACCAGCGACGACAGCGCCGTGCCTCGGCGGCTTTCCTCGTTATGGATGAACTTGGCCGGCGGGACGCTTTCGGAATAGGTCCAGATCGGCCAGTTGCGATCCCACAGGTCCAGCTCGGGGTCGAAATCGGTCAGGTCGAGGTTCGCCTTCCAGAAGGCATCGACGGTGCCGACGTCGCGCCAATAGGCGATCGCGTCGCTGCGGTGGCGCACGCAACTGTCCTCGAAGCGGTGGGCCATCGCCTTGCCGTTTCGAACCACGGTCGGAATGATGTCGCCGCCGAAATCCCGGCTCGAGGTCTTGTCGTGGGCGTCGTCCATCAGCAACTGGCGCAGGAACTTCCAGCGGAAGACATAGATCCCCATCGACGCCAGCGCATGGCGCGGATCGTCCGGCAGGCCCGGCGGGTTCTTGGGCTTTTCGACGAAATCGGTGATCCGGCCCGAATGGTCCACCGTCATCACGCCAAAGGCATGGGCGTCCGCGCGCGGCACGGTCAGGCAGCCCACGGTGACGTCGGCGCCGTTCTCGACATGCTCGCGGATCATCACCTCGTAGTCCATCTTGTAGATGTGATCGCCTGCCAGAATGACAACGTAATCAATGTCATAGCTGTCAACGATGTCGATGTTCTGATAGACCGCGTCGGCGGTGCCCATGTACCAGTTGGTTTCGTCCACCCGCTGCGAGGCCGGCAGGATGTCCAGGTATTCATTGCGTTCCGCGCGAAAGAAGTTCCAGCCGCGCTGGCAGTGGCGGATCAGCGAATGGGCCTTGT
>JAGRMT010000192.1:359-3297 GCA_020441125.1 Roseivivax sp. | reverse complement strand
AGGAAACCGCGCTGCTGGAATCGCTGGAAGGCAAGAAGGGCATGCCCCGGATGAAGCCGCCATTCCCGGCCGGTTCTGGCCTTTATGGTTGCCCGACCACGGTGAACAACGTCGAGTCGATTGCCGTTGCGCCGACCATCCTGCGCCGGGGCGCGTCGTGGTTTGCCGGCTTCGGCCGTCCGAACAACGCCGGCACCAAGCTGTTTGCCGTCTCGGGCCACGTCAACAATCCCTGCGTCGTCGAAGAAGCGATGTCGATCAGCTTCGAAGAACTGATCGAGAAGCATTGCGGCGGTATCCGCGGCGGGTGGGACAACCTGCTGGCAGTGATTCCCGGCGGCTCGTCCGTGCCCTGCGTGCGCGGTGAGAAGATGAAAGACGCCATCATGGACTTCGATTACCTGCGGAGCGAACTGGGCTCGGGCCTGGGCACAGCGGCGGTGATCGTGATGGACAAGCAGACCGACATCATCAAGGCGATCTGGCGGCTGTCGAAGTTCTACAAGCACGAAAGCTGCGGCCAGTGCACGCCTTGCCGCGAAGGCACGGGCTGGATGATGCGCGTGATGGACCGGCTGGTGCGCGGCGAGGCAGAGATCGAGGAAATCGACATGCTGTTCTCGGTCACCAAGCAGGTCGAAGGGCACACGATCTGCGCCTTGGGTGACGCGGCCGCCTGGCCGATCCAGGGCCTGATCCGTAACTTCCGCAACGAAATCGAGGATCGGATCAAGGCACAGAAGTCTGGCAAGATCAGCGCGATCGCGGCCGAGTAAGGCCGCGCTTCGCCCAGGTCTGTCAGCCTCGGCAAGTGACTTCATCGCCCTTTTGGCGTATGCTTTCCGCCTCTAGCCGCATGGCTGCGGGCGGAATGCATGGCATGACCAACCAACACGCACCCCATTCAATCGTTGCCCAGATGCGCGCGCTTCCGGGCAATTTGCCAGGTGGCGCGTTTTTGCGCGGCGCCCCGCGTGCTTTGTTGGCCATGGTCGGTCTTGCCCTGGCGTTTGCCGGTGCCGCAGCGGCGCAAATGGCCCAGGTCCCACCCATGCACCGCCTTGAGGGCGAACCCAAGCAGAACGAGATCCGCGTCTACGGCACGGACGGGCAACACTTTTCCTACACAGAAACCCGCCAATACGTGGTGGTGTCGGTCTGGGGTTCCGATACAACGCCATTGGACACTTTTGATCCCGAGGCGGTGCGCAATTTGGCCGTCACATGCCCGATGTTGGGCTATGCGGAATCGGTTCGCGATCTGCGCGATGACTGGATGTGGGTCTTTACGTACGAGTGCGTCGACCGGGGGCCGTGACGCAGGCGCGGCGCCACCGCGATCAGGCGGCGCCGCGGCAGTCTCAGTCGGTATGCGCGACGTCTTTCAGCGTCTCGCGGTTGTCTTCGGGCATCCCCTCGCTCATGTCGTCCGACGTGTCGGACGTCTTGACCCGCCCGGCATCGCCGGTTTCGAGGAATTTCTCGGTCTGGTCCTCGGCGATGCGGTCTTTTTCCTGCAGGCTCTTGTGGGTGATCGTGTCAGTCATGGATGAACTCCTTCTCCACATGGTGCTGCAACGCGCGGCGGGGCAGGCGGTTCCCTTCGCAACGGCGCCGTGGGATCGTGGTGCTTGCACGGCCCATGGTGGCCTGCCTATACACGTAACGACGCAGGCAACTGGCAGCATGGCCGCGACGCGGCCTTGGCATTTGAGGAAGAGACGATGATGGCGGGCGGAAAATTCGGGATCGTGGCATTTGCGGGCTTGGCGCTGGCGCTGCTGGCGGGCTGCGGCGAGGATCCGAACGCCATCCGTTTCGACGGGCAGGTGTTCAAGGGCAAGGGCAAAGGCGACCGCAGCGACCGCGCGTATTTCGTCGCCACCGCCGGCCCGGCCAGCGTCAGCCTTGAAGGCGCACGGCAGGCCGCGGTTTACGAGGCGTACAAGTACTGCCTCGAATATCTCGGCACGTCTGACATCGCGTGGGAAAACGGTCCGGATGTCGAAGACACCGCCTTGCAGATCGAAGACGACAAGCTGCTGCTGTCGGGACGATGCATCGAGCCGTAATCGGCCGATAAATCCGCATTGATATTGAATATCAGCCCGCGCCGGTCATATCGCAGATCAGGCGCAGCCTTTTTGCGCCGGTCCCTGACGGAGGCTTCATGCGAACCCTGACCGCCCTTGCCCTGGTCCTGTCCGCCCTTGCGGCGCCGGTGGCCGCCAAGGTGCCGCTGCGCGATGTTGCGGCCATCGACGACGCGCTGATGGCGATTGCCATTGCCGATGAGATTCGCAAACGCTGCGACGGCATCGATGCGCGGATGATCCGGGCCTACGCCACACTGTCGTCGCTGAAGAACCAGGCGCGCGCGCTGGGTTATTCGGATGACGAGATCGAGGATTACGTCACTTCGAAGGACGAAAAAGCCCGGATGCGCGCAAAGGCAGAGGCCTGGCTGGGTGCGCGCGGCGTGGACCACAAGGACACGGCGGCCCTGTGCCGCTTCGGCGAAACCGAGATTGCGGCCCAATCTGCCATCGGCAGGCTGTTGAAGTAGCGCCCGTACGCGCACACATTCAAATTTTGCATTGTAAACGGCGCGACTTGCGGCGTTTTTTCCCGGCCTAAGGGCGCGGAACATCTGGCATTGCCGGCAAGTGCGATATAGAACGCACCCGACTGCAGCCGCATCCCGCGGGAGTGCACGGCTGCGCTTGTCTGACCAGAACAAGGGACTCCGGCATGTCTGATTTGCGCAAGATCGTTATCGACGGGATCGAGCTGGAGGTCGAAGGCGCGATGACCCTGATTCAGGCCTGCGAGCAGGCCGGGGTCGAGGTGCCGCGCTTCTGCTACCATGAGCGCCTGTCGATCGCGGGCAATTGCCGGATGTGCCTGGTGGAAGTCGTGGGCGGCCCGCCCAAGCCCG
>JAGRMT010000192.1:0-206 GCA_020441125.1 Roseivivax sp. | reverse complement strand
CTGCGACCAGGGCGGCGAGTGCGATCTGCAAGACCAGGCCATGGCTTATGGCGTGGACTTCAGCCGCTACCGCGAGCCCAAGCGCGCGGTGGACGATCTGAACCTCGGCCCGCTGGTCGAAACGCACATGACGCGCTGCATTTCCTGCACCCGCTGCGTGCGCTTCACGACCGAGGTTGCCGGCATCACCCAGATGGGCCAGACCG
>JAGRMT010000191.1:4570-11241 GCA_020441125.1 Roseivivax sp. | reverse complement strand
TCGAATCTGTGAAAATCCAGCGCCGTCAGTCGGAAATCCGGCAGGCACTGGCTGAACTGGTCGGAAAGGAAACCCCGACCGACGATGAAACCCGTTCGATGAGCGATCTCGACCGGGAGTATCGGTCGAACGAAACCCGCTATCGCGCGGCGCTCATCTCAGAAGACACCGAACGCCGCGAGGCCGGCGCCGAGCTGGAAACCCGGTCGGCCCGTGAGTGGTCCGACATGATGGCCCGGTTTGAGCTGCGGCAAGTTGCGCTTGCGCTGGATGAAGGCCGGGCGCTGTCGGGCCAGACGCAGGAAATCGTCAGCGAATTGCGCGAAAAGGGCGGCTATCGCGGCGTTCCGGTTCCGTGGGAGGCGCTTGAAAAACGTGCGGGCGAGACGATTGCCAGCGGCACGCCCGATCCGGTGCAAACCCGTCCGATCATTGACCGGCTTTTCCCCGGCTCCGTTGCCGCGCAGATGGGCGCGGAAATGATCGCAATTGATCACGGCGAGATCGAGTGGCCCGTGGTGACGCAAGGCGCGTCCGTGGGCTGGCAGGCGACCGAAACCGGTTCTGTCGGTGCCGCGCAGGCGTTCCAGACGACCGACAAGGCGCTGGCGCCTGATCAGACGCTTGGCGTCCAGATGAAGATCAGCCGCAAGAGTCTGAAGCAATCGGGCGCTGCGCTGGAAGACGCTGTGCGCCGCGACATGAACAGCGCAATGGCAACCGAGATGGATCGCGTTGTGTTCCTTGGCTCTGGCAGCTCCGGCGAACCGTTGGGTGTCATTGCCGGTGCGGCAACCTACGGAATCACCAGCACGGCAATCGCGGCAACAGCAACCTGGTCTGCCTTCCGGGCGGCCGTCACCCGGTTCATTGCCGGCAATGCGGCTTCCGGCCCGGCTGCGGTCAGCGGCCTGGTGCGCCCTGAGCTGTGGGATTTTCTGGACGGGGCTATTTGGGATGCGGGCAGCGGTATCACCGAATGGGATCGCCTTGCCGCCAAGCTGGGCAATGTCATCTTGTCCAACAGCGCTTTGGCCGCGCCGTCCGGTTCCCCGTCCGCATGTTCGGCGCTGCTGACGACCAAAGCCGGGGGCGTGGCACCGATCTATGTCGGCAAGTGGGGCGCCATTGACCTGATCCGCGACCCCTTCAGCGATGCGGCGTCCGGTGGGCTGCGCCTGACCGCTCTGGCCACGCTCGACGTAACCGTGGCGCGTCCGGCCCAACTGGAACTGCTGACCGGGTTGGAGCTGGCGTGATGCTGACAGGGTTTTCCGGTGGAGAACTGATCCTGGAGGAGCGGGCCGCGCAGAGTCGCGGCCGGCGCCTTCGCGGCCGGTTCCCTTATGGCAAGCCCGCTGTCCTTTCGGACGGCGGGCGCAACGGCCGTCCACGAAAAGAGGTGATCGCGCCGCGCGCGTTCGCCTACAACGTCGAGAGAAAAGAGATCGACATTCGCCTGTTGGTCGGACACCGCTTCGACAAACCGCTGGCCAGTCGCGGTGCCGGCACCTTGACCCTGACCGATGCCGACGACGCTTTGACCTTCGACGCGATTGTGACCGAGGGCGTTCAGGAGACAACCTGGGCCAAAGACTTCTTCGCGGGCTTCGCCGCTGGGCTGATCACTGGCTTGTCGCCGGGCTTCCGCATTCCGCCGGCTCGGGTTTCCCCCAACGCCGAGAAAGTCGAGGAAGAAGACCCGGCCGAGGGTATGGCGATCATTCGAACGATCTTCGACGCGCTGCTTTTTGAGCTGAGCATGGTGACGTCGGCTGCTTACCCCGAGGCGGAGGTGCAAGCGCGGAACTGGACACCGGGCCTTGTGGTTCCCGCGCGTCCCAAGCTGGCGGGGGCCTACAGATGGCGGTGACGATCTCGCAGCAAGAAGGCTTGCCCACGGCATATCCCGCGACCCCGACCGGCGCGACGACAAGCGCGTCTGCTGCGAAAGTGATTTGGGACCGGATCGAAGCCCGCTGCGCGCATCGCTGGACGGCGCGACAGGTGACTTGGATTGTCGAGGGCGAGGGCGAATGGACCCCGCCGCTTGCGCCGGCAACGATCACGTCAGCCGAGGTTTGGGAAAGCCACGCCTGGACGGCCACAACCTTGAACCCGTCTGCGCTTGGCGGCTTCGAACTGCCCGGCGACGGGCCGTATCGCTTCACTGCGACCGTGGGCGGGGGCGAGGTACCGCCGGCCGTGGCGAAGGCTTTCGTGCGGCTTGCTGAATACATTTTCGCCGCGTCGGAAATGCCAGCCGGGGCCAGTAAGCACAGCCTGAGCATAGGCGATGCGATTACCCGAGACACCACGCGCAATCCGGCCTGGCTGGCGCGCGCGATGGATTACAGCGGCGCGGCTGACCTGCTGCGCCCATACAGGAGTCTCTGAACCATGTTCGGCTTCCTCAAGCGGCGTGGGCCGCAACTCGAACAGCGATCTTCGATGAGCGGCTTCACGGCCGAGTTGATGGCCGCGCGCGAGAGCTACGTTTCGGGCCGGCGCGGTATTGGCGAGCTGACCGGCACCGTTCAGGCTTGCGTCAGCCTATGGGAAGGCGGCATGGCCCTGGCCGATGTTGACGGCACCGACCTGTTGACGCGGGCGCACCTGGCGATGACCGCGCGGGCGCTGGCGCTGCGGGGTGAGGCTGTGTTTCTGATCCGCGATGACCGGCTTGTGCCGTGCTCGGATTGGGATTTGCGCACCCGCGACGGGCGCCCGACAGCCTACCGCCTTTCGATCAGCGAGGCGGGCGGGGGCCGCTCCGAAACGGCCCTGGCGGCGGAGGTGCTGCATTTCCGGGCCGGTGCTGACGTGGCCGCGCCCTGGGCTGGTACGGCGCCGCTGAAGCGGGCGCAGATCACGGCCGGGCTGCTTCACGCTCTGGAAACTGCGCTGTCCGAGATTTATGAGCAGTCGCCGCTTGGAACGCAGATTGTCCCGTTTCCGGAAACGACTGCAACCGACCTTACCAAGCTCGGGCGCGAGTTTCGCGGCAAGCGCGGCGCGATCCTGCTGCGCGAGTCCGTTCAAGTCGCTGCGGCCGGTGGACCTTCACCGTCGCAGGACTGGCGGCCGAACGACCTGACGCCCGACCTTGAACGCGCCATGACCGGCGAAAGCCTCGCAGCGGCGCGCGGCTCGATCATGGCCGTTTTTGGCGTGCTTCCGGCGCTGACGAACCCGGCCGCGACTGGCCCGTCTGTGCGCGAAGCGCAGCGGCACCTGGCGCAGTGGGCTTTGCAGCCGCTGGTCAAGCTCATGGCCGAAGAAATGAGTGTCAAGCTGTTGCAGCCGGTAGGGATCGACGTTGTGAGGCCGCTTCAAGCCTTCGACGCGGGCGGCCGGGCGCGGGCCTTCGGCGCGATGGTTCAGGCTCTGACCGCAGCGAAGGAAGCCGGGCTTGATCCGCAGGCGGTCGAGGACAGTCTTAAGCTGGTCGATTGGGAATGAAGGCATGGGGTGAGGTGTCCCCGCGCGTCAGGCTCATGCCGCGCTATCACCTGGGCAAGTCGGTGAGTGTCCAAAAACCCCGACACGGCACGGCGCAGAGCTCCTTTCGGCGCGCGGTGCAAGGTGGCCACGCTGATGGCGCGGGGGCGACCAATGGCCGGGGGTGGATGCCCCCGGCCTTCAACAACGGAGGAATCGAAATGACAGATGCAGAAACACGGTTTATCGAGATCATTCGCACGCTGGATGACAACAGCCTGGCCACGGCAGAATTAATGATTCATGCGGCAATGCGGGGCGATATGGATGGTTGCCGTTCGCTGGCAGAGTTGCTGGCAAGGCCGGAACGAAAGAGCTTTTCAGACGCTGAATTCAACTTTGACCTGCTGGACCGGCTCAAGGCGTTGTGCCCATATTCTGAATACCTCGCCTGGTGCCGCACTATGGTGCTGTGCGCAGAGCGAGGCGACCATGCAAGGGCCGAGGCACTGCAAGACCTGATGCGCCGCCGCGTCGCCAACTGAGTTTCCGCGCGGGATTTTGGCGTTGTCGCCCACAACGCCAAACCCGCCACCGCCGCCAACCTTGGCCTTCGCCGCGCAGGAGCGGGGGGAGGTGGCCGGGCCGGAAACTGGCCGGCCCAAAAGCGTTGTGGACGACAACGCTTTGTCCGCCGCCGACCTTGGCCTTCGCCGCGCAGGAGCGGGGCGAGGTGGCGGGGCACGGCGGTGGAAGGAATTTCAACGTTGTGGATGGCAACGTTGAAACCACCGCCGCAGATCTTGGTCTTCGCCGCGCAAGAGCGGGGCGAGGTTGGGCAATCAGGTTCGCGGACAGACCTCGTTGTGAATGGCTACGAGGTTCCCGCCACCGCCGCCGACCTTGGACTTCGCCGCGAACCATGCAGCGTTTATCCGCCCAGCGTTTCCCCATATTTGCAAGCAAACTATTCCCCAAAAAAGCAAAATAACATGGTTGTCGTGAGATCGTATCACGGTTAATTTGTGTGAGGCAGTAACACAGTTGGGACGCCCATGCACTTTTCGCCTTCCGAAATCGAAGAACTCACCGGCTGGCCCGTTGCCTCGCAACGCGACCTGCGCCGTCGCGGCCTGATCAGGAATTACGGCGAAGCGACAAATGGCGGCCGTTGGCGTTATGACCTGCGCGACCTGGTGGCATTTTATGTCGCCTTCCGCCTTCATGCGCCGGGAACGGAAGGGCTTTGGCTTTCAACCATTTTGGCGACTTCCTGGACGAATGCGCCGAAAGTCATTGCTGAAATCAGGGGTGAGCGCGCGCCGGGGCACCTTCTGGTCTTCCAGATCATCCGGCCGCACGACATGGAAGCCGGCGGATCGCATCTGATCGAAGCGTCGTCAACGGCGGAGATCGTCGAAGGCAACTTCGATGAGGCGCACATCATCAACTACCGGCACATCGCCGAAACGGCACGTGCCGATATCAAGAAATTGATCCGGGCGGCCGATTGATGCCGAACCGCGCCGCCAACATCACTCAGGCCGAGCTGACCCGCTACGCGCGGGCGTTCAAAGCTGCTGGCGTGGCAAGTTGGCGAGTCGTGGTCCGCGTCAACGGCGAACATGAGATTAGCGTGGGCGATGCGCCTTCCGCTGACGATGGCGCATCGCAAATCGACGATTTGTTGGGCATGTCATGAAGCGCAGAGACCCGTTTCCCGGCGTCAACAAAACCTTTGATCGCCACGGCAAACCCCGTTGGAGGCTGCGCCGCTCAGTCAAGGGCCGCAAGGTCGATTGCTACATCGCTGCGCCCTACGGATCGACCGAGTTTCGTGCGCAATATGAGGCCGCGATTGCCGGCGAATCCGGAGGCGGTACACGCAGCGCGGTTGGCACCTTCGATCACCTGATCGAAGCCTACTTCAAAAGCCGCGAGTGGAAATCGCTCCGCGCTTCGACTCAAAAAGCGAAGCGCAACCGCCTGGAGTACATTCGGCAGAAAATCGGGACAGCCCAAATCGCCGCATTGCAGCCGCGACATGTCGCCAAGCTGATGGAGATGAAACGCGGGCCAACTGCCGCAAACCGTCTGAGCAAGGACCTGGCGCAGCTCTATGCGTTCGCGGCGCGGCACCTGGGCTTTACCGGCGCGCATCCGACCAAGGCCGTTGAGCGGATCAAGGTGCGCTCGAAGGGCTTTCACACCTGGACGAATGAACAAGTCGAAGCGTTCCGGACCTATCATCCGAAAGGCAGCATGGCACGGCTTGCCTTCGAAATTGCCCTGGGAACCGGGGCAGCGCGGCAAGACGTGGCCCGCATGGGCAAGGGTAATCTGCTTGCGGGGGCAATCGTCTACGCGCGCGGCAAGACTGGCGGGCGCGTTGAGTTGCCGCTAGCGCTGTTGCCCGAACTTGCGGCCGAACTGGCGCTGCACCGCGCCGATGGCCCTGTATTCGTCACCCGAAGCAACGGCGACGCCTATTCCGTGGGCGGCTTTGGCAACTGGTTTCGCGACCGAGTGCGCGAAGCGGGATTGCCGCCGGTGTGCGGTATGCACGGGCTGCGCAAGCACGGCGCCATGCGCCTGGCAGAACGCGGCGCGACCGAGTTTCAGATCATGGCGTTTCTCGGGCACGAAAGCCCGCAAGAAGCGCGCCGGTATGTCGCTGCGGCCAACCGCGCGACCCTCGCGGCAGACGGTTTGCGTCTGCTGAATCAGCCAAAATTGCCCAACCCTATCAGCGGGTTGGGCAAGAATGACGTTCAACTTGCTGTAAAGAAAGGGAAAAAATGACTGTATGGCGGTCCCGGCAGGATTCGAACCTGCAACCTGCCCCTTAGGAGGGGGNNNCTGCTCTATCCAGTTGAGCCACGGGACCACGGCCCCGTCTTTAACCGCAACTGCACAGGCTGTCATCCATCACAGGCGAATTCTTCGCCGTCTCGGGCGGGCTGTGCAATTGGCTTGTATGGCCAATTGGGGTTGCGCTAACGTCATTGGAAACAAGACAAGAAGGACCACACCGTGTCTCATGACGATACCCGCCCCCTGACGCTCCGCGATGTCTCCGAGGCGTCCGGCGTGTCCGAGATGACGGTCAGCCGGGTGCTGCGCAACCGTGGCGATGTCTCGCCCGTGACACGCGAAAAGGTGCTGGAGGCGGCCAAGGCGCTGGGCTACGTGCCCAACAAGATCGCCGGCGCGCTGGCCAGCCAGCGGGT
>JAGRMT010000191.1:0-4563 GCA_020441125.1 Roseivivax sp. | reverse complement strand
CTGGTGGCGGTGATCATTCCCAGCCTGCGCAACATGGTCTTTCCCGAGGTGATGTCGGGGATTTCCAAGGTGCTGGAGAACACCGATCTGCAACCGGTCGTGGGGGTGTCGGACTATCTGCCCGAAAAGGAAGAGAAGGTTCTTTACGAGATGCTGTCGTGGCGTCCGTCCGGCGTGATCATCGCCGGGCTGGAACACACCGACGCGGCGCGGGCCATGCTGAAGAACTCGGGCATTCCGGTGGTCGAGATCATGGACGTGGACGGCGAGCCGATCGACTGCATGGTCGGCATCTCGCATCGCCGCGCCGGGCGCGAGACCGCCAAGGCGATCCTGAAGGCGGGCTATCAGAACATCGGCTTCATGGGCACCAAGATGCCGCTGGATCACCGCGCGCGCAAACGCTTCGAGGGACTGACCGAGGCGCTGGCCAAAAGCGGGGTCGAGATCATGGACCGCGAGTTCTACTCGGGCGGTAGCGCGCTGCTGAAAGGCCGCGAGATGACGCAGGCCATGCTGGAACGCACGCCCGAGCTGGACTTCCTCTATTACTCCAACGACATGATCGGCGCCGGCGGGCTGCTTTACCTGCTGGAGCAGGGCGTGGACATTCCCGGCCAGATCGGCTTGGCGGCGTTCAACAACGTCGAACTGCTTCAGGGTCTGCCGCGCAAGCTGGCGACGATGGACGCAATGCGGACCGAGATCGGCACCAAGGCTGCCGAGATCATCGCCGCGCGGGTCGACAATCCAAAGGCAGAGGTCGAGCGTGTGATCGAGCTGACACCCAAGCTGGCCCTGGGCGACACGCTGAAGCACAAGTAACCGGCTAACGCGACCGAACAATCAGCGCGAGGCCCAGCGTCACCACGGCGATGCCGGCCCATTCAAGCGGCAGCGGCACTTCGTGCAGGACCGGGATCGCCAGAACGGTGGCGGTGGCCGGCACGGCGGCAGAGAACCCGGCGGTGGGGGTCGGGCCCAGATGGGTTGCCGACAGGGCAAAGAACACCGCCGCCAGCACACCCGGCCCCAACCCCTGGAACAGCGCCTGGAACAGCGCAGCGCCTTGCGGCGCCTGGTCCAGAGTCGATGGCAGGGCGAAGTACCACAGCGGCAGGTAGATCAGCGCGTTGGGCAGGTTGACCACGGCCAGGATTTGCCAGGGCGTCAGGCGCCAGCGGCGCAGCACCACCGCGTAGAAAGCGACCGTGGCCGAGGCAGCCAGGAACAGCGTGATGCCGAAGGCCACGTTGGCCCCGCCCAGCGACATGCCGCGCCAGGCCATCAACACTGCCCCGGCCAGGATAACGACGGCCCCGGCGATCTGGCCGCGGTTCGGGCGCTCGCGCCCGATCAGCCAGGCAATCACCATGGTGAAAACCGGCAGGCCGCCATTGGCAAAAACCCCGCCATAGGCGGCGGAGGCCTGCGACAGGCCCAGGTACATCAGCAGAGAATAGACCATGCCCGGCCCGCTGAACGCGATCATCGCCTGCGCGCGCAGCGGCAGGTGGCGCGGCCAGGCGAACAGCGCGAAGGGCAGCGACACCAGCCCCGCCACCATGAACCGCAGCGCAGTCACGTCATAGGCGGTCAGCCCCGTGGTGACCCCGGCGCGCGAAAAAACGATGAAGCCGGACCAGATGACGATCACGGCGGCGGCGCTGGCCAGGCCCAGCGCGCGGTTCTGAGAGGTCATGGAAATCCTTGCTTGCTTGCCCCGTGATAGCCGCCGTTGCGGCGCGCGGCTAGAGGCCCCAGATCGCGCGGATCGTGGGCAGTGCCGCGGCGGCCACCACGCCGACGATGGCGCCAAGGATCAGCCGGCGCACGGCCGAGCCCAGCATCGGGCCGGCCAGGCTGAGAAGCCCGCAGACAATGGCGTAGAAGGCAAGCGAAACAGGGTCCATGCGCGGCAGGCTAACATGGTGCGGCGCCACCGCGCAGCCGAAATCTGTGGGCTGCGCGGAAAACGCTGGGGAAATTGCTTTCCCCGGTCCGGCGGTACCGGGCCGGGGGTTTGGGTCAGCGCACCATGCCGACGATGTCGAGCGTGCGGTCCATGATCGGCTGGGCGATGGCGCGGGCTTGGTCGGCGCCGCTGCGCAGGATGGCGTCGATCTCGTCAGGGGCCTGCATCAGGCGGGCCATCTCGGACGAAATCGGCGACAACTTGGCCACCGCCAGATCGGCCAGCATCGGCTTGAACTCCGAGAACTGCTTGCCGCCGACATCCGCCAGAACCGCGTCAACCGTTTGCTCAGACAGCGCGGCGTAAATGTTGACCAGGTTGCGCGCCTCGGGCCGCTCGTCCAGGCCCTTGGCCTCGGACGGCAGGGCGTCGGGGTCGGTCTTGGCCTTGCGGATCTTCTGCGCGATGGCGTCGGCATCGTCGGTCATGTTGATCCGGCTGGCATCCGACGGGTCGGACTTCGACATCTTCTTGGATCCGTCGCGCAGGCTCATCACCCGCGTTGCCGCGCCTTCGATCACCGGTTCGGGCAGTGGGAAGAAGTCCACCTTGAAATCGTGGTTGAACTTGGCCGCGATGTCGCGGGTCAGTTCCACGTGCTGCTTCTGGTCCTCGCCCACCGGAACATGGGTGGCGTGGTACAGCAGGATGTCGGCGGCCATCAGCGCGGGATAGGCGAAAAGCCCCAGCGAAGCGTTCTGCGCGTTCTTGCCCGCCTTGTCCTTCCACTGGGTCATGCGCTGCATCCAGCCCATGCGGGCAACGCAGTTGAACACCCACCCCAGCTCGGCATGAGCCGAAACCTGCGATTGGTTGAACAGGATCGACCGGGCCGGGTCCAGCCCGGCGGCGATATAGCCGGCGGCCAGTTCGCGCGTCTGCCGTTTCAGCGCCGCGGGATCCTGCCAGACGGTGATGGCGTGCAGGTCGACCATGCAATAGATCGTCTGGATGCCCTGATCCTGCATGTCGACAAAGCGCTTGATCGCGCCCAGGTAGTTGCCCAGCGTCAAACCGCCGGACGGCTGGATGCCCGAGAACACGCGCGGCGTGAACTGCGTGGCGGGAGGAGTTTGGACCCCCTCGGTCATGTCGTCTCTCCGTCTGGAATTTCCGGTGCGGGTGGCTTACCCATGCCCCCGTGCCCCGTCAAGCAAAGGCCTTGCCCCCATGTCCGACCCCGACCTGACCAGCCCGGTCAACCCGATCCCGCCGGTTGTCCTGGCGCTGTTCATCGTCATCCTGGGTGTCGAGGTGACGGTTTCGCTGGGCGCGCATGGGCTGGCGGGCGGGCCGACAGCGGTGGGCTGGCGGCTGGACGCGCTGCAACGCTATGCCTTTTCGGGCGAAATCTTTGACTGGATGGTGCAGACCCGGCGGTTTCCGCCGGAACACTTGCTGCGGCTGGTCAGTTATCCCTTTGTCCACGCCAATTTCACCCAGGCGCTGTTTGCCGGGGTGATGCTGCTGGCGCTGGGCAAGTTCGTGGGCGAACGGCTCGGCGGCTTGCGCGCCTTGGCGATCTTCGTGCTGTCGGCCATCGCCGCAGCCGTGGTCTTTGCGGTGATCACCGACAGCCCCGCGCCGCTGATCGGGGCGTTTCCGCCGGTCTATGGGCTGATCGGCGCCTTTACCTACATGCTGTGGGTGCACCTGGGCCGCACCGGAGAGCGGCAGCTTCAGGCGTTCCGCCTGATCGGCCTGCTGATGGCGTTGCAACTGCTGTTCGGCGTTCTGTTCGGCGGCGACATTACCTGGATCGCCGATATCGCCGGTTTTGTCGCCGGGTTCGCGCTGTGCGCGGCTTTCGTGCCGGGCGGCTGGCAGCGGCTGATCGGTTACATGCGCCGGGATTAACGGCGCCTTCGCGCCAGCTGCTGGCGGAACTCGGCAACCGAAAAGGCGCCCAGCGCCTGGCCGGTCACGCCGTAGACGGCCAGACCGAACAGCACCAGCGCCACCAGCGCCAGGTATTTCCAGCCAGGCACAACCAGAACCCCGTCCAGCACGCCGGTGGCGATGAAGAGTGCCACGCCCATCACCGCAGCGGCGGCCAGGATCTTGACCAGGCGGCTGCGGAAGCGCGCGTCGAACCGCGCCTCGTCGCCCAGCTTGCGCCCGCCGATCAGCAGCCGCGCAACCATGAACCAGCCCGCCGAAGTGGTGGCCAGCGCGCAGGCGATCCAGCCGATCAAGGGCGCCAGTCCAATGGCGACAGCGGCGTTTACGCCCATCGCCCACAGCGCATAGGTGAACGGGGTGCGGGTATCCTCGCGCGCGAAGAACAGCGGTTGCAGCACCTTCTGGAGCACGAAGGCGGGCACGCCCAGGCCGTAGATCGCCACCGCCAGCGCAATCGCCCGGCTGTCGTCCGCCGTGGTCGCGCCGTGCTGGAACAGCGCGGTCACCATCGGCAGCGGGATCACCACCAGCGCCACAGCAGCGGGCACGGTCAGGGCGAGCGACAGCTCACCGGCGCGGGAAAACGCGTTGCGCGCGCCGTCGCCATCCTGAGTCTTGAGCCGGCGCGACAGGTCGGGCAGCAGCACGCTGCCGATGGCGATGCCGACCACGCCCAGCGGCAGCTG
>JAGRMT010000190.1 GCA_020441125.1 Roseivivax sp. | reverse complement strand
GTCAGCGTCGTCTTGCCCGCATCGGGGTGCGAGATGATGGCAAAGGTGCGCCTCCGGGCGATTTCCGGCGGCAGGTCGGGGCGGTTCGAGGCGGTGTCCAGCATGGCCGCGCGTATAGGGGCGCCACGGCCGCTTGTCCACGGGGCTCAGCCGCGGCTGGCACGGGCCAGCGCAAGCGCCAGGTCGGGGCGGCGGGCCAGGGCCGGGTCCAGCTCCAGCGCGTCATGGCCGCTGGCACGATGGTCCAGCGCCAGCCCCGGCGGCAGCAACGGCGCCAGCTGCTGTGAGGCAATCGAGGACTCGACGCAGATCCCTTCGGCAAACACGATCTGGTGGTTGTCGAACAGCACCTGGTAAAGGTCCAGGTGCGGCTGCGGCTGGCGTGTGATCGCTGCGCCATCGACCAGATCGCGCGCGCGGACCAGAACCTCGGCCCGGCCGGCGCCCAGCACGTCCTGACGCTGATAGAAGAACAGCCGGTGCGCGGGCATCAGGCGCAAGTCGCGCAGGGTGTTCATAGTTCCGGCTCGAATCATCACTGGGGCCATGGCGCCATCGCCGCGGGCGCGGTTGTGGCCGATCCAGCGCACAGGGCGCGCGCCGTCGTCGCGCGTCAGAACCCGGTCGCCGGGTCTCAGTGCCTCGACCGGCACCTGTGCGCCATTGGCCAAGGTCAGCTGGGTCCCGGCCAGGAAGGACACCGCCGTGGCATGGGCAAAACGGCTGAGTGCCTCGTCCTCCGACAGCCCGGTCAGCCGGTAGGCCCGCCCTGGCCGCAGACGGCTTAACGCCATCACGTAGCGCGCCGCCAGCGCGCCGCTGGCATCGACCTCGGCCAGGACCAGCGCGGCGGCGGCGCTGCCGTCCGGGGCGGTCAGGCGGGCCACCGTCTCGGGGTAGACATCCGCGCCAGGGGATCCGGCGGGGCTGTCCGGCGCCACGACAAAGGGTGGCAGGCCCGCGGCGGACAGGATCAACCCCGTTTCGCAAGCCTCTGGCAACAGGTTGTATTCCTGCCCAACACGCCATTCGCCATCAGGTCCGGGCGCGCCTGCCAGGTCGGCGGCGCGGTAGACGGACAGGTATTGGCAGGAGGCATCCATGACGGGCAGATTTCCTTGGTCAGTCCGTTGTATCCCCCGCCAATGTGGCATCATATGGGAAAGCGCCGGTCAAGACCCGGCAGCTTGGACGGAGGAATGCAATGGATCTGGGGATCAGGGGCAAGCGGGCGCTGGTCTGCGCGTCGAGCAAGGGGCTGGGGCGCGGCTGTGCCGAGGCGCTGGCAGAGGCCGGTGTCGATTTGGTGTTGAACGCGCGCAGTGCCGGCCCGCTGGAGGCGACGGCGCAGCAGATCGCGGATCGCTACGGGGTGTCGGTTACCCCGGTTGCGGCCGATATCACCAGCGCCGAAGGCCAGGCCGCGGTGCTGAAGGCCGCGGGCACGCTTGACATACTGGTCACCAATGCCGGCGGGCCGCCGCCGGGCATGTGGCATGACTGGGGTCGGGAGGATTTTCTGAAAGCCATCGAATCCAACATGTTGACGCCGATACTTCTGATGACGGAACTGTTGCCAGGAATGATCGAACGGGGTTGGGGCCGGGTGGTGAACATCACGTCGCAATCGGTCAAGGCGCCAATCCCGCAGCTTGGCCTGTCCAACTCGGCCCGCGCCGGCCTGACCGGTTATGTCGCCGGCACCGCCCGGCAAGTGGCGCCGCATGGGGTGGTGATCAACAACCTGCTGCCGGGCGCCCATGCCACCGACCGGATCGAGACGCTCGACCGCTCGATCGCCCAGGCCGAGGGAATCGACATCGAAGCGGTGCGCAAGCGCAAATACGCCTCCATCCCGGCGCGACGCTATGGCACCGCCGAGGAATTCGGCAAGGCTTGCGCCTTCTTGTGCTCGCAATGGTCGGGCTACATCGTCGGCCAGAACATCCTGCTGGACGGCGGCGGCATCAACGCGACGCTGTAGATGGCGCGCGGGCCTGACGCAGAGGGCGGCGGTGCTGGATATTCTCTGAAGGATCAGCTGTTTAACGTCGATACCTTAGACGATCTGGCGCGCGAACACGCGGTGCTTCCCGGCTTTGACGGGGGGCGCTTTGTGGATGACTGCCTGTCGCGCCTTGATGGTCTCGGCCTGCTGGAGCGGTTGGAGTGGATGGCCGATTGCCTGTCTGCGCAACTGCCCGCCGAATTTCCGGCGATGGCCGAGGCGCTGGAGGCGGCCATGCCGCCGGCGCTGGACCCGGCGCGTACCGATGGTGATTTCGGACGTTTTATCCATGCTTTGCCGGGTATTCTTGCAGTCAGACACGGGCTTGAGGATCACCGCGAAAGGGCGCTGGACCTGCTTTATCGTGCAACGCAGCGCTTCTCGATGGAGTTCTACATCCGGCCCTTTCTGAACCGCTGGCCAGAGCAGACACTGGCCCGGCTGGAAGCCTGGGCGCAGGACGAGAACTACCACGTTCGCCGCCTGGTCAGCGAGGGCACGCGGCCCCGTCTGCCCTGGGCTCGGGCGATCACGCTTGATCCGCTGGTGCCGCTGCGGTTGCTGGACATGCTTCATGCCGACAGGACGCGGTATGTCACAAGATCGGTTGCCAACCACCTGAATGACATATCGAAAATCGCGCCAGACCAGGTCATCGGTCGGCTGCGCGGCTGGCAGGACGAGGGGCGTCAGGATGCCGCCGAGATGGATTGGATCACGCGCCATGCGCTGCGTACTGCGGTCAAGCGCGGCGAAGCCGAAGCGCTGGCTCTGCTGGGCTACAGCGCAGATGCGCCGGTTTCGGTGACGCTGCGGATAGACACGCCGCAAGTGAAGCGTGGCGACACTTTGCGCTTTGCCGTTACCCTGCGCGCTGACCGGGCCTGTCGCGCACTGGTCGACTACCGGCTGCGCTTCATCCGCCCGGCAGGCCCGGGCGAGAAGGTTTTCAAACTGAAGGCTGTCAGCCTGGAACCGGGCGTGCCGCTGGTACTGGAAAAGGCGCACCGGCTAAAGGCGGATGCAAGCACCTTTACCCTGCACCCCGGCGAGCATGGCCTGACGGTTCAGGTCAACGGCGTCGACCGGGCCCAGGCTGCGTTTTTGCTGCTGTAAGTTTCAGCCAGTGAAATCGGCAATCACCGCGCCGGTCAGACCGGGCAGAACGTGCGCATCCAGCGGAAAAACATGGCGTGGCGTGCCGGCGGCGGCCCAGATCACGTCGAATTCCAGCAGGCGCGGGTCCAGCCAGGCGCGGATCGGGTTGAGATGGCCCACCGGGGCGACGCCGCCGATGGCAAACCCCGTCTGGGTGCGGATCAGTGCGGCGTCGGCTTTGCCCAGCGGCTCGCCCGCCAGCGCGGTGGCCTTGGCGGCATCCACCCGGTTACCGCCTGCCGTCAGGAACAGAACCGCCGTGCCGCTCGTCTCGGCGCCAAAGATGATCGACTTGGCGATCTGGTCCAGGTGACACCCCACGCTGTCGGCCGCCTCTTGCGCGGTTCGGGCCTGTCCGACCTCTCGGATATCGGCGGGCAGGCCGGCAGCCTCCAGGGCGGCGCGGACACGGGCCAGGCTCTTGCTCATCGGATGTTCCTTTCCTGTAGTCAGGGCTGTATGCAGCCCGGCGGCCGGCATCGCAAGGTTTCGTCCACTGCATACAGGTCCGCCAACCTCTGCATACAGGCCAGATGTCCACGGGCGGGATTGCCAATCGCGCCGGGGCATGGCCATCTGCGGACATGAGCTTTGACAAAGACATAACCCGTTGCCCGCAACCCTTTGACAAGGAGCGCGGCGCCGATATCCGGGCACATCTGCCCTGGGCGCAGGGCGCGCTGGCGGATCTGCTGGCAGGCACGGCAGGGTGCAGCCCGTTTCTGGCCGGCCTTCTGACCCGCGAAGGCGTCTGGCTCGAAGGGGCTGTAGACAGCCCGGATGCCGCCCTGTCGGCGCTGTATGCAGAGCTGCGCGCAACCGCGCCCGATGCCCTAGGCCCGGCCCTGCGCATGGCCAAGCGCCGGGTGGCGTTGCTGACGGCACTGGCCGACCTTGGGGGCGTGTGGCCGCTGGAGCGCGTCACTGGCGCGCTGACCGCCTTTGCCGATCTGTCCGCCACGCTGGCCTTCCGCGCCATGGCTGCGGCCGAGATTGCCCGTGGCCGTCTGCCCGGCGCGACAGAGGCCGATGCCGAGACGGCCGCAGGGCTTGCGGTCTTTGCCATGGGCAAGATGGGCGCGGCCGAGCTGAACTATTCCTCGGACATCGACCTGATCTGCCTGTTCGACGAAACCCGCTACGATCCGGACGATTATCACGATGCCCGTGCCGGGCTGGTGCGCGTCACCCGGCGCGCCTCGGCGATGCTGAACGACATCACCAGCGATGGGTATGTCTTTCGCACCGACCTGCGCCTGCGCCCCGATCCCGCCGTCACCCCGGTCTGCCTGGCGATGGAAGCGGCAGAGCGCTATTACGAAAGCCTGGGCCGCACCTGGGAACGCGCCGCCTGGATCAAGGCGCGTCCCTGCGCCGGGGATCTGGCCGCGGCAGAGCGCTTCCAGGAGGGGCTGCGCCCCTTCGTCTGGCGCCGTCATCTGGACTTTGCCGCGATCGAGGACGCCCACAACATGCGCCTTGCGATCCGCGAGCATAAGGGCCTGGGCGGCAGCATCACCCTGCCGGGCCACAACATGAAACTGGGCCGCGGCGGAATCCGCGAAATCGAGTTCTTCACCCAGACCCGNNCCCGGCAGCTGATCGCCGGCGGGCGTGACCCCGACCTGCGCGTGCGCGGCACGGTCGACGGGCTGCGCGTGCTGGCCGAGAAGGGCTGGGTGGCGCCCGAAGCCGCCGAGACCCTGATCGAGCGCTACCGCCAGCACCGCGAGGTGGAGCACCGCCTGCAAATGGTGCAGGACGCCCAGACCCACAGCCTGCCCAGCAACGCCGAAGGGTTTGCCCGGCTGGCCGCCTTCATGGACACCACCGTGCCCGAGCTGGAGCGCGCCCTGCGCGCCCGTCTGGACGAGGTGCACAGCCTGACAGAGGATTTCTTCGCCCCTGGCAGCGCGCCTTCGGCCCCGGCCGAGGACAGCGACATCACCGCGCGCTGGCGCACCTATCCGGCGCTGCGATCCGAGCGGGCTGTTGCCATCTTCAAGCGCCTCAAGCCCGAGATCCTGCGCCGTCTGTCCGAAATGGCCCGGCCCGAAGAGGCATTGCTGGCCTTCGACGGCTTCCTGGCGCGATTGCCCGCCGGGGTGCAGCTGTTCTCGCTGTTTGACGCCAATCCGCAACTGGTCGACCTGCTGATCGACATCGTCGGCACAGCGCCGGACCTTGCCAACCACCTGGCGCGCAACGCTTCGGTCTTCGATGCGGTGATCGGCGGCGATTTCTTCGCCGACTGGCCCGGCCGCGCCGCACTGGAACGCGACCTGGCCGCCGCGCTGGAGCGCGAGGCGGATTACGAGCGCCGGCTGGACGCCGCCCGCCGCTGGGGCAAGGAATGGCATTTCCGCATCGGCGTGCATCTGCTGCGTGGCCTGACCGACGCCACCGTCGCCGCGCGCCAGTATGCCGACCTGGCCGAGGCCGCGCTGGCCAGCCTGTGGCCGCATGTGCAGGCCGAATTCGCCCGCAAGCACGGGCCCTGTCCCGGCGACGGTGCGGCAGTGGTTGGCATGGGCAGCCTTGGCGCCCGCCGTTTGCACGCGCGCTCCGATCTCGACCTGATCGTGATCTACGATGCCGCAGGGCAGGACAGCTCTGACGGGCCGCGCCCGCTGGCGACACGGGTTTATTACGCGCGCCTGACCCAGGCGCTGGTCGCGGCGATGACCGCCCCGATGGCCGAGGGCAAGCTATACGAGATCGACATGCGCCTGCGCCCCTCGGGCAACTCCGGGCCGGTCGCCACTTCGCTGGATGCCTTCCGCGATTACCAGGCGTCCGAAGCCTGGGTGTGGGAGCATCTGGCCCTGACCCGCGCCCGCGTCATCGCCGGCCCGCCGGATCTTGCCGCCGCGATCGAAGCCGTGCGCACCCAGGTGCTGACCCAGCCACGCGACCGCGCGGCGGTATTGCGCGACGTGGCCGACATGCGCCGCCGCATCGCCGAGGCCAAGGGCACCGGCGGCGGACTGGAATCCAAGCTGGGGCAAGGCCGTCTTCAGGATATCGAGCTGGTCGCCCAGACCGGCGTGCTGCTGGCGCGCCATCCCACTCGCGACGTGGCCGAGGGCCTGCGCGCCGGTGCCGATTGCGGCTGGATCGCCCCGGCCGTGGCCGAGGAACTGGCCGAGACCTACCGGCTGTTCTGGGCCCTGCAAACCGGCGCCCGCCTGATCAGCGACGCCGCGCTTGACGGCTCGGCGCTGGGGGCGGGCGGCGCGACCTTCCTGGCCCGGCTCAGCGGCTGCCCCGACACCGGCGCGCTGGAGGCCCGTCTTGCCGAGGCCGCCGATACCGCCGCCGCCGAAATCGCCGCCTTGTTTCCAACCCTGCCGGAGGCATCATGACCCAATCCGACGCCAAGGATCCGAACGACCCCAAGGGCCTGATCCGCGAAGCCTATCGCATCGAGGGCATCTCCGAGGCCGAGTGCCGGTCCATTTTCATCGACTGGGCGCTGTCGCTGCCCGCCGGAGCCGACAACCAGGCCGCGATGGCGGCACTGCAGGCGCGCTATGGCGAACCCGATCACCCGATGAGCGCGCTGATCGCCGAAGGTCTTTCGGCTCAGGCCGGCCCACGCCGGCGCGGCGGCCGGCGCCGGACAGACCCGCAACGCTGAGGCGCGCCTCAGCGGAACGGCGTGTCGATCTGCAACTGCGTGCGGTGATAGGGCAACAACTGGTCCGCGCTCAGGAAACCGGTGCGGCGGGCCGCGCCCAGCACTGCCGCGCAGGTGTTGTCCAGCTTCTCGAAGACCAGCCGCGTCGCCCGCGTGCCAGTGACCGATTCTGGCGCCGTGCGCGCGGTATAGCCGATCCAGTAGTTGTTCTTGAACGAGCTGAGCGGCGACAGGAAGCTGAACGAGAAGGTCATCGAGTTGCGCCGGCTGATCAGCATCGCCACCCCGCCTTCCTGTGGCAGCACCGCGCCGCGCATCTCGCGTTCGGCCCCGGTGGTTTCCAGCCCCTGCGAGACCATCGCTTCGCGCGCCTCGAAGCTGCGGATCAGGCAGGTCTTGTCCTTGCGGTAAACCCGCGCCAGCCCGACGACAAAGACATCGCTCTTCATGAAGCTGCGGCGTGAAAACCTGTAAATTCCCGAGGGAAACAGCGTTTCTTCAACCTTTTCCGACGTCTGGTTTAGGAACTCGCGCAGCTCTGGCTGGCCAAAGGCACCGGTTGCACCGGTATGGATGTCGCTTACCGGCTCCAGCAGGATACGCGCATCGACGCCGAAAAAGCTGCAAATGCGGTGAAGCACGTCGGGCCGGGGAAAGCTTTCGCCGGCAAGGTAGCGGTTGAACTGCGTCCGGTTGATCTGAAGGTCCCGGCAAAGGGCCGAGATCGAGGCCGAGTCACGCGCCAGCTGACGCAAATTCGCGCCAAACATGCTCCGCAATTCGGCAGGTGTAGGGGTCCTTTGACTGGGTCTCTTCGATCCCGACATGTATTTACTCACGGTCTTTCAGGCGTATGCCGGCGATTTTGGACACGCAAGCACAGCTTCGTTCATGGATTTGTATCGCGTGACGCTTTCTAGCGTCAAGGCTGCAGCCAACTCGCACCAAACATGAGCAAGCTTTGTACAAAACTCAAGCCGTCAGTCACGGGTTAATGGATTTTATACGTTCTGGCGTTCGGGCAAACTTGTCCCTGCGTTCAGGACGCAGGAGTGGGGAACCATGGGATACGAACAAATGTTGGGTGTGGTACTATGGTCTGACCCGCGGGATGGCACGGCGATCATCTGGTGCGAGGATCACGGCGAGTTGGCGCTCTATCCGGGTGTTGAAACACGCAAGATCTCCGGCGCGGCGCTGGCCGCGGGAGACTTGATCCAGTTTGAAGTCTCGCATTTGGGCAAGGTGCGGTTTGCGCGCAATCCGCGGCACCTCGGTAGCGGCCGATTTCCATCGATCGCCGCTGCCCTGACCGAAGCTGCAGGAGAAATCCCGCAAGTGCGCCGGCAGGCACGCCGCCGCGAATTCGAGATCGCCTGACCGGGCGATCGGCGGGCCGGCAGATGGCCGCCCGCCTGTGACGGGGCCCGAAGGCCCCGTTCGGTCACGATCCGCGCGACAGTGCCGCCACGCCTGTCCGCGCCACTTCCACCAGCCCCAGCGGCCGCATCAGATCGGCAAAGGCGTCGATCTTGTCCGGCGTGCCGGTCAGCTGGAAGACGAAGCTCTGCAAGGTGCTGTCGACGACATGCGCGCGGAAGATATCCGCCAGGCGCAACGCCTCGACGCGCTTGTCGCCGGTACCCGACACCTTCAACAGCGCCAGCTCGCGCTCGACGAAACTGCCCTCCACCGTCAGGTCATGCACCTCGTGCACCGGCACGATCCGGCCCAGCTGCGCCTTGATCTG
>JAGRMT010000026.1 GCA_020441125.1 Roseivivax sp. | reverse complement strand
CATCCCGAAAGCGTCGACGCGCTGATGGCCGAGGCGCAGGCACGCGGACAGCGCATCCTCGCCGGCAAGACCTGCATGGACCGTAACGCCCCCGAAGGGCTGCGCGACACGGCGCAAAGCGCCTATGACCAGTCGCGCGCCCTGCTGGAGCGCTGGCACGGGGTCGACCGGCTGTCCTACGTCATCACTCCGCGTTTCTCGCCAACCTCGACGCCCGCGCAGCTTGAGGCACTGGGCGCGCTTTGGGCCAAGCATCCGGACCTGCTGATGCAAACGCATCTGTCGGAACAGACGGACGAGATCGCCTGGGTGAAATCGCTGTTTCCCAAGGCGCGGGATTACCTCGACACCTACGAGGCGCATGGCCTTCTGGGGCCTGGCGGTGTGTATGGCCACGCGATCCACCTGGAACCGCGCGAGCATGCCCGCCTGGTCGAGGTAGAGGCCAGCGTGGTGCATTGCCCGACCTCGAACACCTTCATCGGCTCTGGCCTGTTCGACATGGCCGGGCTGGTCGGCGCCGGGCTGCGGGTCGGGCTGGCCACGGATACCGGCGGCGGCTCGTCGTTCTCGATGCTGCGCACCATGGCCGCTGCCTATGAGATCGCTCAGCTGCGCCACGCGCCACTGCACCCCGCCCAGCTGCTTTGGCTGGCGACCGAGGGTTCGGCCCGCGCGCTGCGGATCGAGGATCGTGTCGGGCGGATCGCGCCGGGGATGGAGGCGGACCTGGTCGCGCTTGACCTGTCCGCCACCCCCGCGATCGCCCAGCGCTCGGCACGCGCTGCGGATATCTGGGAAGCGGTATTTCCCACACTCATGATGGGCGACGACCGGTCTATTGCCGGGGTCTGGATCGGCGGGCGCCGGGTTCGAGGCTAAGCCCCCAGGCCCCCGGCGCCGGGCCGGTCTACTCCGGCTTGCAGATATCGCCCCGCATCGCGGCGTTGAAGGTGCGCAGGATCAGCATCGCCACGATCGCCACAAGCAGCACCAACAGCACCGCACCGAGCCAGATCAGCCCGGGCAGCGCGCCGATCTGCGCATAGCGTATGGTGGCGATGGTCAGCGCCGCCGCCGGAAAGCTGAGCGCCCACCAGCTGAGCGCAAAGGGCAGCTTGGCAAAACCGGGGGCCTGGATCGCCACGATGGCGGCAAACACCACGCCCACGTAGAACAGGATGCGGGCCATCGCGTCGATCTGCCCGCCGTTCAGCTGAAGCCAGGCCAGGAAGGCCACGGCGGGCGGTGCGATCAGGATGACCAGCGTCGGCAGTAGCCGCCCCGGCAACGGATCGTGGAATATCAGCCGGTTCATCACCAGCGTTAGCAGAACGACCCAGAACAGCAGCCCGGCGGAAAAGAACATCCAGCTTAGCTCGACATAGCCCAGCGAAACGCCCGCCACGGGCGCCACCACGTTACCCACGGCGGGGATGAACCACGCCGGAGAGATGTGCATCTGCTGAAACGTCCGGTGCCCGATCCAGCCCGAGATCACCGCCAGCGTCAGCACCCCCTGCCCGGCCGCACCCAGCAGCCAGACCAGCCGCGCCGCCTCCATCGAGACCGGACGCAGCGCGGTGGCGATCAACAGCAACGAGATCGAGATCGCCGGGAAAAAGGCCAGCTTGACCGGGTGGTGCCACTCGCCCCGCACCGCCGCGGGGTGACGCAGTGCCTTGAGCACATACATGACTGCCACGAAGGCAAAGTCGGCCGCAGCCAGTACAAGCGCCGCCAGCGGCAGCCATTGCGGCAGGCCCAGCGGCTCTTGCGCGGCGTTCAATGCCAGCGCCAGCCCGGCCAACCCCATCACGGAGGCAAAGAAGGTTACGTGGAAATGCTCCAGCCGGTTCTGGCTGGCTACCTGCGTTGCGTCGGTCATCGCCGTCACCCATGCGTTGCGCCCGCGGACCGCCCGAAGCGGCCGCGCGTCATATATACATCTTCGATATCGAATATATCAACGCCCGGCGTTGATACAGATCAATTGTCGGCAGCCGCCTCGCGCCGCCATTGCGCCAGGGTCAGGCCCTGCGCCGCGCAGGCCTCGATCACTGGCGAAGGCTTCCAGACCAACGCGTCTTCGGCCTGCAAGGCCCTGAGCTGCGACAGGATTTCGGCCGCGCCGAGAGTATCGGCATAGTGCATCAGCCCGCCCCGCCAGCGCGGAAACCCATAGCCGTGCACCGTGACCAGGTCGATATCGGCGGCGCTTTGGGCGATGCCTTCGTTCAGGATGTCGGCGGCCTCGTTGATCGCGGCCAGCAACAGACGGCGGGTGATCTCGGGCGCGTCGTACTCTGTCCGGGTCAGCTTGGCGAAATGCGCCTCTTCGCGCACCAGATCGTCAATCAGCGGGTCCACCACCTTGCCGCCACCACCGGGATAGCGATACCAGCCCACGCCCACCTTGCGGCCCAGGCGCCCCTCTTGCACCATCCGGTCGGCGATCGGGATATAGCGCCGGGCCGGGTCACGGGTGGCATCCTGCCGCCGCCGGTTGGCATAGGCGATATCAAGGCCCGAAAGGTCCTGCGTTTCGTAGGGCCCCATGGCATAGCCGAAATCGACCATCGCCTCATCCAGGTCCCAGGGAGTTGTGCCGTCCATCAGGACGGTGTCGGCGGCCTCGCGCAGGCGCATCAGGATGCGGTTGCCGATGAAACCGTCGCAGACGCCGGCCAGAACGGGGATCTTGCGCAGCCGCTTGGCCAGGGCAAAGCCGGTGGCCAGAGCCCGGTCAGAACTGGCCTTGCCGCGCACGATCTCCAGCAGCTTCATGATATGGGCGGGCGCGAAGAAATGCAGACCCAGTACGCGCGACGGATCGGCCAGGGGCGCGGCGATGGTGTCGATATCGAGGTACGAGGTGTTGGTCGCCAGCATCGCCCCGGCGGGCAAAGCGTCCTGAAGCTTGGCAAAGACCTGTGCCTTGACCTCAAGGCTTTCGAAGGCCGCCTCGATCGCCAGCCCCGCCCCCGCCGCCGCGGAGTAGTCGGCGCTGACCGTCAGACGGGCGCGCCGGTCCGCGGCGCCGGCGGCATCGATCAGGCCGCGCTTAACGCTGGCATCGACGATCTTGTCGATATTGGCCCGTGCACGGGTCACACCTTCGGCATCGGTTTCCAGCAGGGTAACCGTCATCCCGGCATTGAGCAGCGCATAGGCGATGCCAGCGCCCATGGTGCCGCCGCCCACCACAGCGACGTGGTCCAGCGCAGCCGGCTCAGCGGTCAGCCAATCGGGCGCGCGGGCGGCGCGTTCGGCAAAGAACACATGGCGCAGCGCCCGCGCCTGCGAGCCCTGGCGCAGCTCTAGAAATACGGCGCGCTCTTCTGCCATGCCCTGGGCCAGAGAGGCGGTCTGCGCCAGTTCCAGCAGGTCGATGGCACGCTGCGGCGCGATCTGGCCACGCATCCGGCGGCCTGCCTCGTCGCGCGCGGCGGCAAACACCTCTGGCGCTGCCTCGCCCGAGTTCAGCTCTCCCACCGGCACGGCCATGCCCAGCCACTCGCCATTGGTCATCTCGGCAAAACCGACCGGGTCGGCGTCCACCTCTTGGACCAGCCCGATGCGCTTGGCCTCGGCGCCAGAGACGGGCTTGCCCGTCGGGATCATCGCCAGCGCCTGCTGCATCCCGACCAAGCGGGGCAGCCGCTGGGTGCCGCCGGCACCCGGCACGACGCCCAGCGTCACCTCTGGCAGGCCGATCTGCGCGTCAGGCGTGGCGACGCGATAGCGGCAGGCCAGCATCAGTTCGGCCCCGCCACCCAGGCAGGCGCCGTGTACCGCCGCGATCCACGGCACGGTGCTGGCCTCGATGCGGTTCAGCACGTCAGGCAAGTGCGGCTCGGCGGGCGGTGCGTCGAATTCGCGTGCATCGGCCCCGGCGGCAAAGGCGCGGCCGGCCCCCGACAGGATCACCCGTTCCAGCCCTTCGCGTTCGGCCCAGATGACGGCATCCAGCAGCCCCTGCCGGGTGGCGTGGCCGATGGCGTTGACCGGCGGGTTGTCCAGCGTGACATAGCCGTAGATCCCATCCTTGCGGCATGTGACAGCCATGGCGTTCTCCCTTGCGAAATGCGGTTAGTGGGCGGACAAAAAGCCGCGCGCTTCGACCATGCCCAGCAGGTCTTGCAGCGATCCGTCCAGCGTCTTGTGCGAGGTGTCCAGCTCGGCCAGCGCCTGGGCATAAAGCGCCTCGCGGCTGCGTAGGATCGACCGGAGCTGCTCCATCGCTTCGGGGTTGCCGGCCATCGGGCGGGTGTCGCCCTGGGCGCGGACACGGGCCATGTGCTCTTCGGGGCTGGCCTTGACCCAGATCGTGTGGAAATGCGTCAGCAGCGTCTTGTAGGTGTCAGGCTCGGCCACGATGCCGCCCGCCACTGCCAGGATCACCGCGTCATGGGTGGCGATGATGCGTTCCAGCGCCTGCGATTCCAGCCGGCGATAGCCTTCCTGCCCATAGAGCGCCAGAACCTCGGTCACCGGCATGCCGGAGTGATCCTCGATTTCGCGGTTCAGTTCGACAAACGGCACGCCCAGGGCGCGGCCGGCCATCTCGCCCAGGGTGGACTTGCCCGCGCCGCGCAGACCGATCAGGCACACCCGCTGCGCCCGCAGCGCCTCGGGCGGTTCGGGGTTCAGCGTGGCCATCACGCGGGCGCGCACCGGCGCCGGGGCCATACGGTACAGATCGGCAATGCGCAGCGCCTCTGAGGTGTAGGGATCTTCCTCGCCCACCAGCCATTCAATCCGGTGGTCGAGCGCGATCGCGACACGCTTGAGCAGACCGATGGAGATATTGCCCTCGCCCGCCTCAAGCTGCGCCAGGTAGCGCGGCGAGACGCCGGACAGTTCGGATACCACGCGGCGCGGCAGGCCCTTGCGCTCTCGTGCCTTGCGCACGCGGTCGCCAACTGATTTGATCAGCGCATCGACAGCGGCATCCGCACTGTCCTCGGGCTGGGGCTCCAGCCGCATTCCCCGAAAGTTGGTGATCTCGCTCATCGGCCGCATCGTATGAAATATAATGCATATGATGGCTTCAAGAGCCGTGTTTTGCAATCACTTTCCGCGCTTGAAGCGGGAAATATGCATTATTCTTCGTCTACCGGCCTCAGATGCTGCTCTACCAAGGCGCGGATGTCGGCCGGCGGCTCGGTCTTGCGGAACTGTTCAGCCAATATGAAGACGCAGGTGAAATCGCCGGTAAAGCACAGCACATCGTTCTGCCGCCCCTCGACCCGGAACGAAATCGAGGTGGTGCCAAGCCGGGTTGGCCAGACCGCGCAGCGCAGCCGGTGGCGCGGTGTTACCGGCGAGCGGAAGTCCATCGCCATGCGCACGAAGGGCGTGCCAACCTTGCGGTCCAGCTCCAGCTGGAACCAGCCTTCGCCCAGCGTGTCTTCCCACCAGGCGTTGATCGCGTCCAGCGCGAACCAAGGCAGGCGGGCGGTATAGACGATCTTGGCCGGGTCGCAATCACCCCAGGTGACGCGGATCTCGTGAACATATGGGCCGGTCATCGCGATGCGCCGTCAGTACGTCTCGACATGGTACCGGCCCTCGTCGCGCATGACCTCGCGGATGGTTTCCCACGGCAGGCCCGCGCTTTCGGCGATGTTCAATAGGGATTTCTCAACCCCCTCCTCCATCCCGCGAAGCCCGCAGATGTAGACGTGCAGCATCGGGTCGGCCAGCATCTCGGCCAGCGCTTCCTGCTCGGCCATCATGCGGTCCTGCACGTATTCCTTGGGCTGGCCTTCGACCCGGCTGAAAACCAGGTGCTTTTTCAGGACCGAGCCCGGCACCTTGTTCAGCGGGCCGAAATACGGCAGCGACTCGGGCGTGCGGGCACCGAAGAACAGCACCATGTCGCCCGCTGCCCCCGCCGAGCCGGCGGCGGTGCGCTGGCGGCGCATGGTGAAGGCACGGAACGGGGCCGAGCCGGTGCCGG
>JAGRMT010000189.1:1635-5611 GCA_020441125.1 Roseivivax sp. | reverse complement strand
CGACACCGCCGACGCGCCGTGGACGGTGATCAAGTCGGACGACAAGAAGCGCGCCCGGCTGAACTGCATGCGCCATTTCCTGTCGACACTGGATTATCCCGGCAAGAACAAGAAGATCGCCACGCCGCCCGATCCGCTGATCGTAGGGGGGGCGGGCCATGTGATCCACCGCGCAGACCATATCCTGGGCACCGCGCTACATCCCGACACGCGCCACGTCGCCAATTGATACCCCGCGCCGCCGGGCCATCCCCGGCGGCGCACCTCAGTCCAGGACGTGATCGCCCAGCCATTTCGTGACCGGGGCCATCGCCGCGAAGATTGCCGCCAGATCGGCGGCGCCCGTGGCATCGGCCAGCCCGTCCTGCCAGACGACAAATCCCTTGTGCCGCAGCAGCGCTCCGCGCGGGTGATCGGCTGGATACGGCGCGGGCACCCGTTTCAGCGCCGGTTCATCCACCCGCCAGCCGCCCTGGGCCACTGCCGCCTGCAGTTGCGCCCCTTCGGCGCTGTCCACGGCGGCGCGCCATCGGTCCAGCGCCGCGCCCTCCAGCGTCATCACCCCCGCCCCGGCGGTGGCATGGCTTGGGGCGATGCCGAAGAACCAGCCGCAGCCGCCGGGCGCAGACCACATCATGTGCAGATGCGTGTGATAGGGCGTCTTGTCCCTGGAAAACCGAACGTCGCGCTGCGGCCTGAACAGCTTGGTCGTGACCGGAGCGCCCGCCATTTCCGCGATCTGCGGCGCCAGCGTTTCCAGCAGGGCCAGCGCCGGATCGCGCAGCGCCGTTTCGTACCGCGCTTTCTGCGCGGTGAACCAGTCGCGCGTGTTCTGCGCGTCCAGCTCTGCCAGATAGGTGCGTGCATCCCCGATCAGTCCTGCCATGGCCCTCTCCGCCCGCTTTCCCCCGCAGGCGTAGCATGGCCGGGGCAGGCTGTGCGGCTTTTCAATCGGGCCCGGCTGGCATAAGCACTGCCCAATCCAATTGAGAGGCGCGAATGACCCCGATGCCCCCTGTGCGCGGCACGCTGACCGAAAACCGCCCGCTGGCCGAGCTGACCTGGCTGCGCGTCGGCGGACCGGCGGACTGGCTGTTCCAGCCGGCGGATACCGAGGATCTGCGCGCCTTTCTGGCGGCGCTGGACCCTGCCTGCGCGGTGTTCCCGATCGGCGTCGGATCAAACCTGATCGTGCGCGCCGGTGGCATTCGCGCCGTGGTGATCCGGCTTGGGCGTGGCTTCAACGCCATCGAAATTGACGGCACGTGCGTCACCGCCGGGGCCGCCGCGCTGGACGCCCATGTCGCCCGCAAGGCGGCCGAGGCGGGGCTTGACCTGACCTTCCTGCGCACCATCCCCGGCGCAATCGGCGGGGCGGTGCGGATGAACGCGGGCTGCTATGGTACCTATGTGGCCGACAGGCTGGTCTCTGCCCGGGCGATCACCCGCAGCGGCGAGGCGGTCACCCTGACCCCCGACGATCTGCGTTTTGCCTATCGCCAGGCGCATCTGCCCGAGGGCTGGGTGCTGACCGAGGCGACCTTTGACGCGCCGCGGGGCGATCCGCAGGCGCTGGCGCAGAAGATGGAGGATCAGCTGGCCCGGCGCGACGCGACGCAGCCGGTCAAGGACCGCACCGCAGGCAGCACGTTTCGCAACCCGGCGGGCTTTTCCTCGACCGGGCAGGCCGACGACACGCACGAACTGAAGGCCTGGAAACTGATCGACGAGGCTGGCTTGCGCGGCGCGACGCGGGGCGGGGCGCAGATGTCGCCCAAGCATCCGAACTTCCTGGTGAACACTGGGCAGGCAACCGCCGATGATCTTGAAGGATTGGGCGAGGAAGTCCGAAAAAGGGTTTTCCAACACTCTGGAATACAGTTAGAGTGGGAAGTAATCCGCATTGGTGAACCGGGCGGCAATAAATAGGGGCGCGCCAAGCGATCCCGGCGACCAGGCAGGTTGCACATAATAATGATTGGGCCGAATGGTCCGACAAATTGAGGCAGTTTTGGGTATGTCGAGCAGGACAAACCCGAAAGTGGCGGTACTTATGGGCGGACCCTCTGCTGAACGCGAGGTTTCGCTGAGCACGGGCAAGGGCTGTGCCGCTGCTTTGAGGGGCGAAGGATACGAAGTCGTCGAAATCGACGCGGGCGCCGATCTGGTTGCCCGTCTTGTCGACGTGGCCCCCGATGTGGTGTTCAACGCGCTGCATGGCCGCTGGGGCGAAGACGGCTGCGTGCAGGGCATCCTGGAATGGATGCGCATCCCCTATACCCATTCCGGCGTTCTGGCCTCGGCCCTGGCGATGGACAAGGAGCGGTCGAAAGCGGCGTTCCGCGCCGCTGGACTGCCGGTTGTCGACAGCGTTCTTGCGCCCAAGGCCGATGTGATGGCGCGTCACGTCATGGCGCCGCCCTACGTGGTCAAACCCAACAACGAAGGCTCCTCTGTCGGCGTGTACCTGGTGTACGAGGCCGCAAACAGCCCGCCGCAGCTGGCCGAGACCATGCCGGACGTCGTGATGGTCGAAGCCTTCGCGCCGGGGCGCGAGCTGACCACCACAGTCGTGGGCGACCGGGCGCTGACGGTGACCGACATCCTGACCGACGGCTGGTACGACTATGACGCCAAGTACAAGCCTGGCGGCTCGCGCCACGTGCTGCCGGCCGATCTGCCTGCCGAGATTTTCGACGCCTGCCTGGACTACGCCAAGCGCGCGCATGATGCGCTGGGCTGCCGCGGTGTCAGCCGCACCGATTTTCGCTGGGACGAAAGCCGCGGGCTGGACGGGCTGATCCTGCTGGAGGTGAACACCCAGCCGGGCATGACGCCGACGTCGCTGGTGCCCGAACAGGCACAGCACGTGGGCATCAGCTTTGGCGCGTTGTGCCGCTGGATGGTGGAGGACGCATCGTGTCTGCGATGACCCGCCCCGATCCGGCGCCCTCGCGGCTGAAGTACCGGCTAGAGCGGTTGATGCTGACGCCGCTGTTCTGGCTGGTGCTGCGCGTCGGCGTGCCGTTCGGGCTGGCCTTCGGTGGCGCCTCGCTGTGGTTCGCGCAGGAGCCCAACCGCGAGGCGTTCCTGACCTTTGTCAACGATATCCGCACCGAGATCGAGCAGCGCCCCGAGTTCATGGTCAACCTGATGGCAATCGACGGCGCCTCCCAATCGGTGGCCGAGGACATCAGAGAGATCATTCCCCAGGACTTCCCGGTCAGTTCGTTCGAGCTGGACCTTGAACGCCTGCGCGAGATTGTCGTCGGGCTGGACGCGGTCAAGTCTGCCAGCCTGCGCATCACCCAGGGCGGGGTGTTGCAGGTGGATGTGGTCGAACGCATCCCCGCGCTGGTCTGGCGCCATGCCGAGGGGCTGGAACTGATGGATGCCACCGGTGTGATGGTCGGCCCGCTGGCCGCGCGCCAGGACCGAGCCGACCTGCCGGTGATCGCCGGGCAGGGCGCCAACAAGGCCGTGCCCGAGGCGCTGGCCCTGATCGCCGCCGCCGCGCCGCTGCAAGAGCGGATGCGCGGGCTTGTGCGCATGGGCGAGCGGCGCTGGGACGTGGTGCTGGACCGCGACCAGCGCATCCTGCTGCCAGAGGCCAAGCCGGTTCAGGCGCTGGAACGGGTCATTGCCATGGATCAGGCACTGGACCTGCTGAAACACGATATCGCCGTGGTCGACCTGCGCCTGCCGGATCGCCCAACGGTACGGATGAGCCCCGAAGCCATGCAGACGCTGTGGCAAACCACCATGCCAGTGCCCGGAGAGAAGTCGGAATGATCGAACTATACCAGTCACAGCGGGCAATGCGGAACATGCGCCGGGCGGCGATGCAGCGCGGCGTTGTCGCCATCCTGGACGTCGGCACGTCCAAGATTGCCTGCCTGGTGCTTCAGTTCGACGGCGCCAAGCCGGGTGAGGAAGACGGTGTCGGTTCGCTGGCCGGGCAGATGGGATTCCGGGT
>JAGRMT010000189.1:0-1565 GCA_020441125.1 Roseivivax sp. | reverse complement strand
GCGATCCGCACCGCCGTTCAGGCAGCGCAGAAAATGGCGCAGAAGCGCGTCGACCACGTCATTGCCTGCTTTGCCGGGGCCGCACCGCGCAGCTATGGGCTGTCGGGCAAGGTCGACGTGGCCGCCTCTTCGGTGACGGAACAGGACGTGGCGCGGGTGCTGTCGTCGTGCGACGTGCCCGACATCGGCCACGGGCGCGAGGTGCTGCACGCGCAGCCGGTGAACTTTGCGCTGGATCACCGCTCTGGGCTGATCGACCCGCGCGGACAGGTGGGCCAGGCGCTGGCAACCGACATGCACATGGTCACGGTCGACCACCAGTCGATCCAGAACCTGGCGCATTGCATCAAGCGCTGTGACCTGGAGCTGGCCGGGCTTGCCAGCTCTGCCTATGTCTCGGGCGTTTCGGCGCTGGTCGAGGATGAACAGGAGCTGGGCGCGGCCTGTATCGACATGGGCGGCGGGTCTACCGGCATTTCGATCTTCCTGCGCAAGCACATGATCTATGCCGACGCGGTACGCATGGGCGGCGAGCACGTCACCGGCGATATCTCTCTGGGCCTGCAAATCCCGACCGCCGTGGCAGAGCGGATCAAGACATTCCATGGCGGTGTCGTGGCCACCGGTCGCGATGACAGCGAGATGATCGAGATCAAGGGCGAGACCGGCGATTGGGAACACGACCGCCGCAGCGTCAGCCGGGCCGAACTGATCGGCATCATGCGCCCGCGCGTCGAGGAAATCCTCGAAGAGGTGCGCGCGCGGCTGGATGCCGCCGGGTTCGACCATTTGCCCAGCCAGCAGATCGTGCTGACGGGCGCCGCCAGCCAGATACCGGGGCTGGACGGGCTGGCCAGCCGTATTCTGGGCCAACAGGTGCGGCTGGGCCGCCCGCTGCGCGTTCACGGCCTGCCGCAAGCGGCAACAGGGGCTGGATTCGCAAGCGCGGTGGGGCTTTGCCTGTTCGCCGCACATCCACAGGACGAGTGGTGGGACTTCGAAATACCCGCGGACAAGTATCCGGTCAGATCGCTGAAACGGGCTGTACGTTGGTTTCGTGATAACTGGTGACCGCAAGGGGTTGAGTGGTCGGCGAAATATGGAATGGTGACGCCCAAGGTCATCAAGATGTTGTGGAAAAAGGGCGTTTTTTGCGTGACCTTCCTGTGAAGGAACGGTAAATACTAAAGGGATCAGGTGTTGGACGGCCCCGGCGGGGGCGTTAATCAGGACAGGCGGACAAGCGATGACATTGAATCTTTCTATTCCGGGACATGAGGAGCTGAAGCCGAGGATCACGGTTTTCGGTGTCGGCGGGGCAGGCGGCAACGCCGTCAACAACATGATCGAGAAGAACCTGGAAGGCGTCGACTTCGTGGTGGCCAACACCGACGCCCAGGCGCTTCAGCAAAGCCAGGCGCCGAACAAGGTGCAACTGGGCGTTAAGGTTACCGAAGGGCTGGGCGCTGGCGCCAAGGCCGCTATCGGCGCCGCCGCCGCCGAGGAAAGCCTGGAACAGATCATCGACCACCTGGCCGGGGCGCACATGTGCTTCATCACCGCCG
>JAGRMT010000188.1 GCA_020441125.1 Roseivivax sp. | reverse complement strand
AGTTCTCAGTGACAATCAACACCGCTGCTCGACAACGCTGCCAGCAAGCTCTCCAGCACCGCCCTGCATGTCACCCGCGCCGATCTCGACGAGGGCCAGGCACTCGCCCCTGCCACAGAGGATCTGCGGCTGACCTCGAGCTGGGCGATCTTCGGGCGGCCGCGCTCGAACGAGGCAAGGCTCGACGACCTCAAGGCCCTGCGCACACAGGTCGATGATGACGAGGCGGAGATTCCGTCATCGATCCGCGGCTATGCCGCGCCACCTCCCGAAAAGAAAGACCAAGACCCTTCGGATTTCGGGCTCGACGACGCCGTACTCGGCGGCGCCGTGGCCAGGCCACAAGCGTCGCCACCCCGCGACGAAGGACGATACCGTCCGGTTCCCGGCGCCGGCACGGCGCGGCCCGCCGAGGACAAGACCCGCAAGGTCCATTTCTTCCCCCTGCCTTTCAACCGTGAGCAGGGCAAGATCTCCGACATGATCGATGACCCGAAGGTCCATGTCGCCTGCGTCTCCGGGCCGCCGGGAACCGGCAAGTCGCACTCGATCGCCAACATCATCAGCCACCAGATGGCGCTCGGAAAGCGCGTTCTCGTCACCGCGCGAACCCCGGAGGCCATTGCCGCGGTCAGGGAAAAGCTGCCCGAGGCGCTACGACCCCTCGTCATCGCCTCGGTCGGCACCGACCGGGAGAGCGCACAACAGCTCCAGGACGCCGTCCAGGAGCTCTCCCGCGAAGTTGTCAGCCTCGACGCCGACCAGGCGCAGGCCGAGCGCGCCCGCCTCGAAGCCCAGATCGTCGAATGCGACGAGATCGCGGCCGAGGCCGATCGAAAGCTCTCCGAAATCGCCCGCGCGAACCTCGTCCAGATCGACTGGAACGGCGCGCGGCCAACGCCGATGGAGCTGGTCGAGATCCTCAGCGAGGGCGAGGACCGGCACGACTGGTTCACCGACCGCCCCGAGAAGCAACCGCCGGCCCAGCTCGACGAGGTCCTGTCACGTCTCCGGACGACCCTGCCGCGGCTCGCTGCCGACATCGTCTATGCCGGCGCGGACCTGCCCGCCCCCGCCGCCCTGCCCGGCACCGCGGATCTGATCTCGGCCCACTGGACCGAGCTGGCCTGGAATACGCGCGAGGTCGTCGATTACAGCGCGGCGCCCCGCATGGCCCGCGACAGCGCCGGTGCCGATGTGCAGGCCAGGGCCGTTCTCGCAGAGCTCGAGGCCCTCTCCCACGACCTCGCAGACATGGACCCCCGTGCCCGCAGCTTCGCTGTCCGCGCGCTCGGCGACGAAGGACCGATTGATCACGCTGCGCTCGACAGCATCTCGAGATTTCTGCGCAGCAAGAAATCCCTCGAGCCCATTGCGCGCATCCGCTTCGATCTCGGTGAATGTGCCTTCGACGAGTTCCAGAGCGCGGTCGTTCGCGGCGCCTCGGGCCAGAAGCCCGTAGGCTTCGGCCTGTTCAATGGCAGCCTCAAGGCAGCCGTGGCCTCGGTCCGGATCGACGGCAAGGCGCCCGCGGATGCCGACGACTGGCTGGCGGTGCTCGAAGCCTGCCGGCTCGAGGGCGGCAAGGCGGAGATCGGCGACACCATCCGACCGCTCGTCAGCGCCAAGCTGATGACCGCCCTCCCGGAGACTCCCTGGGACATCGCCCGGCACCTGCAAGAGCGGCAGGCGGAGCTCGCGGCGGGGCTGGCGATCGCGGACCGGATGACCCCCGTCCTGCGCGCTCTCGAAGACCTCTTTCCGTACGGCCTCGACACGGAGCAAATGCGCGCGAGCCTCGACTGTGACGCGGCGATCTTCGCCGTCCGGGGCAATCTTCCCGACAGCTACGTCTCACCCGAGCCCCTCGAGCGACTTCGGTCGATTCCCGGCGCGAGCCAGCTGCCCATCCAGGCTGCGATCCGTCAACTGGCCGATGCGCTCGGACGGGACGACACCGACCCGCAGGACATCGTCGAGGCCCGCGGCGAGATCACCGAGGAGTTGACCCGGCTCGCCGAGGTGGCCAAGGACCTCGAGGCCCTTGGACGGGATCTCGAGGCGCTGCGCGAAGCGGGTGCGCCCGACTGGGCTGCGCGGCTGGAAGAGACACCCGACCAGGCCCCTGAGCTGATCCCAGAGACCTGGCGCGACGCCTGGAGCTGGGCGGAGATGAAGGGCCGCGTCGACCGCATCATTTCGCTCGGCAATGGCGACGACCATCGCCAGACCAAGGCCGAAGCGATGAAACGGCGCCGCCGCCTCTTCGAGGAACTGATCCGGACCCGAACCCTGCTCGGGCTGAAGCGGCGCATGACCGGTTCGATCCGCCAGGCGATGGAAGCCTTCACGCAGGCGGTCTCGAAGATCGGGACCGGCAAGGGAAAGAAGGCGCCGCGCTTTATCAAGGCTGCCCGGGATGCCGCCAAGCAGGCCTCCTCCGCCGCGCCGGTCTGGATCATGCCTGAATACAAGATCCCCGAACAGCTACCGGCCGATTTCGGCGACTTCGACCTCGTCATACTCGACGAGGCTTCGCAGAGCGACATCACCGCGCTCGCCGCCCTCGCCCGCGGCAAGAAGATCCTGGTCGTCGGCGACGAGGAGCAGGTCAGCCCCTCGGCCGTCGGTGTGCCGGTGCAGAAAATCAATGCGCTTCGCGCCGAGTTCCTCGACGGTCTGCCGAACTCCGGCCTGATCGACGAGAACACTTCGATCTTCGAGATCACCAAGCGGATGCATCCCGAAAGCCATGTCATGCTCCGCGAGCACTTCCGCTGCGTGGCCCCGATCATCCAGTTCTCGACGCGCTTTTACAACAACGCGCTGGTGCCGCTGCGCGTGCCGAAGGCCTCCGAGCGCTTCGATCCGCCACTGGCCGATGTCTACATCCCCGGTGCGACGCGCCAAGGCAAGACCAACCCCTTCGAGGCCCGCTGGATCGTCGACGAGATCGCCCGCCTGATCGAGGACCCCGCCCACGAGGGTCGTGACATCGGCGTCATCTCCCTGATCGGCTCCGAGCAGGCCGAGAAAATCGGCCGTATGCTGGTCGAGGACCCGCGCGTCGGGCCGGAAAAGATCGAGGAGCGGCGTATCATCTACGGCGATGCCCGCACCATGCAGGGCCAGGAGCGCTCCATCGTCTTCCTGTCGATGGTCGCCACCCCCGGCCATGCCCATGCACAGACCATGAAGGCCGACCAGCAGCGCATCAACGTGGCGATGAGCCGGGCCCGCGATCGCCTCTACCTCGTGCGCTCGGTCCAGCTCGAGGACCTCAAGCCCGCCGACATCAAGGCACAGATCCTCCAGCACTTCGCCGACCCGATGCCCGACGGGCGCGGCGCCACCCTTGGCGAGGTCGAGGATCTCATGGATCGCTGCGACAGCGGTTTCGAGCGCGAGGTCCTGAAGGCACTCATGGAGGCCAACTACCGCGTGCGGCCGCAGGTCGCCGCCGGCGGCTTCCGGATCGACCTCGTGGTCGAGGGCCCCGAGGACCGGCGGCTCGCCATCGAGCTCGACGGCGACCAGTATCACGGCCCCGACGTCTGGGACGACGACATGACACGGCAGGCTGCCCTCGAGCGTGCCGGCTGGGTCTTCTGGCGGGTCTTCGGCAGCCAGTGGAAGGCCAACCGCGACTTCTGGTGGCGGAACCTGCGCGACACGCTCGATCGGCTGGAGATCACCCCGATCGGTGCGGCCGCCATGGACGAACGCTTCACAGAGACCATCCTGGTCGACAGCGCGACCGAGGATTCCGATCCGACCCCCGTGGTTGCGTCTTCGGAACGCAGTCCCGCGCCGGGCGCGCCCGCGGCAGCGGCCGACACGGCTGATACACCCACACCGGCGAGCCAACCGGCGACCGAGACGTCCGCCCTCACACCCACGGACACCGTCGATACCACGCCGGAACCGGCTGCCGAGGCGTCCGGCGCCCCCTCCGGGCGCGGCTCGGCTGCGCGGCAAGAGGCGGACCCCGTTCCAGCGCCCTCCGCTGCGGCCACCGCCAGCGACTACCAGCGGCCGCGCCAGGCAGGATTCGACCTCGACGACAACGATCTCTTCGCCGTCGCCGAGCGCAACGGCGCGCGGAGCATCGTGACCATTGGCAGCACTGTGCGCCTCGAGAAGCTCGGCAATGGCGGCGGCAAGCTCGAAGTGACCCTCGTCGAGGAGGGCCACGATGCCGATCGCGGCATGATTGGCGTCCATACGCCCCTCGGGCAGGCGCTGCTCGATGCCGAGGTCGGCGATGACGTAGAATACCGCGCCGGCGCTTATCTCCAGGAAGTCCGCGTGCTGCATGTGACCTAACGTGTGTTTCCCATGGATAGCTTGCGGGAATGCGTAGAACCATTCGCGGGAGTAAATACCTCTGCTATGCTGCGCGTTGATGCTCGAGGTGTCCGCCATGCCAAAGAAATCCACACCCTTTCGCGAGAAGCACAGCGAGTCCCGCTCTGACCTGGCCGATCGCCAGCCGGAGCGGGCGCAGGGCCGTGTGCCCGCCGATCTCGACCTCGAAATCGACGGGGCGGCGGATATCCTCGAACTCATCGAAGTCTGGACTGGCTCCCACGCCCAAGCCGTTGCCTGGTATGACACCGAGCCCCTGCCATCCTTCGGCAACGTGACCGCAGCCACGCTGGTGCGCCAAGGGCGTACTGATGCGGTGAGGGCCTATATCGAGCGGATTGCTGACGGCGGATACGCTTGACGCTCCGCACTCTGAGGGGAAGTCGAGGTCGCTGATGACGAAGTTCGAAACACCACCCGCCTGGAAGGGGATCATAACGATGGTTCCGGGCCTCCGCGGCGGGCGTCTGGTGATACGCGATATGCGCATCACGGTGGGCGATGTGCTCGGGTGGCTGGCGTCGGGGATGAGTGAGGCAGAGATCCTCGAGGACTTCCCGGAGTTGACCGAAGCCGACATCAGGGCGGCCCTGGCCTTCGCCGCCGAGCGCGAACGCCCGACACCCGCGCCCCCGAGCAACTGATTCTTCCACGAATGTCCTGGTCGATCACGACGTTCTAAGCGGTTTCTCGGCATGTGGGCTGCATCATGGGACGCTTGCCACGCCGTCACGGCCGGCAGATATCGCGATCAGCTCTCTTCCGGGCCTCATTGCCTGGGTTCGACACTCACCTTCGTCGAGCGAGATGAAATCTCCCTCTTGTCGGTGAGTCAGGAGATCACCCAGCAGTCGCTGACGGAGTAGCTCTACAGCCTGCTGTGTAACGGAACTCATGCTTGCCGTTCCAGATTAGGATGTGCCGCAGGCCGCCCGATAGCGGTCGACCTCAGCTTGGGACGGGAGGGGGCCCACCAAGGACTCGAGCCGACGCACCTCGGCGATCTCGATGCCGGCGGCCGCTGCGAGCTCGTCCTGGGTCAGGGCAGCGGCATCTCGCAGGCGGCGAAGCTCCATCGCCTGACGCCCCTTCTCAGCGTTCGCCCTCTCGCGCTCTGCGATCTCAGGGCGTGCGGCGAGCATCTGTTCGCGAAATTTGGTCATGGCTTGTTGATTTCCACCCGGAACTGACCCGGGTTTTCCATCGAGAAGTGACCCACCTCGAGGTTATGCTGAGAGGGTCACTGTTGGGTCAAGACATTGCCGGTCTCCTTCCTTTTGCCGGTTGCCGCAGCGGTGCTGGCCCTGAAGCGCCCCCGGATCTCTCGGTCGTAGACCCTTCGGAGGTTGGTCAACTCAGTCTGATAGTAGCCCGGGTCCGAGTCCTTGTGCTCGAAGCCGCGGATCGAGATGTCGATCGGATGTCGATCCGCAATGACGAACTGCGGGATCATGGCCCGTGCACAGGCCTGGCGGGGAATGGCTGGCTCGTTGTCGCCGACAGCCGCGGATACCCCAGGTTCTTTTTGTCACTCTGCGATCGGAACCATCTCCTGCAAAACAGGAGATGCCCATGCTTCCCTTCACCCGATTTCATGCTGCGACGCTCCTCGACTTGAGCGCCTGGTCGACGCTTTCGCGCAACGAGGTGCGCCCCTTCCTCGCCCGGTTCGCCATTCAACCGCTCGGTCGAAAATTCCCGATGCTGAGAGTTTATGAACAACTGCTCGGCGTAACCCCATCAGACCCCCTTGAAGACGACATGCTCGGCTGGGGTCTGGTGCGAGCAACGAAGGCCGCGGAGTGGTTCGGTGTCTCCGGCGACGTTCTCCTGGACCAGCTCCGCGCGCCCGGCAATGCATACCCCCCGCTCTACGCGTTGGGGCCAAAGCGGAATCTGATGCTGAGGGCGCAGGTCGAGCAGCTTCTGGCGAGCCCCAGAAACGCATTTCATGGCCTGGACCCGATCCCTGGACATGCTCTGCCCGCCTCGCGCCTGGCGCGGACCCTCGGGGTTCCGCAAGCCCGGATCGACGCGATGCTCGCGGACAAGGACGTTCTGCCCGCGCGCATCATCAGCCGGGGACGCGTCCGCTACATCCTCTCGGACGTGGCGCACAGGCTCGCGTCCTCAGGTGAGGACCGCGTCACGGAGGAAGACCCCCGGGCCGAGGAGACAATCGAAGACGGCTCGGAAGTCGCGCCTGGCGCCACCGTCGGCGCGCCTGACGGCCTGTTCGCGGAGACCACGGCCCGCGCTGCCGCCCAAGCCGAAACGCAGCTCTCCTGCACAGGATCCGGCGCAAATGCACGCCGAGGCGATGGCCTGCACGGTGCGCCGGTCGAGGCGAAACTGTCGGGAACAAAAGGCGTTGCTTAGTTCCCGGATATTTCGACTCGAGTGCACATTTTCGCTTCGTCTGCACGCCAAGCGACCAATCTTCTCCATGAACCCGATGAAAGGAAAGCCCATGGTTCCCAAAAGGAAAAACCTCAATCGCATCGTCGTGAACCTGCCCGCACAGGCGCCATTCACTCTTCGGGAGGTGCTCGAGCACGAACCTGATCGGCGTCTCCAGTCCGCCCTGAGGGGCCTCGAGACTGCCCTCGGCGCCCCCCCTCGGTACTATGCCGGCGGACATCGACTGGTTCGATGCGCACTTTCCGAGCGGCGGCTTCGACGGTGCCAAGGCGCTCTGGACCAGTGCCCAAGCCTACCAGGCTTGGCGCAACGCCGTCCGCCGCGCCAACAGGCGGTACGTCTACACGCTTGGCACGTCCGTCATGCGCATCCGTCACGTCCAGGCGAGCCTCCTCTCCCAGACACATGCGCACCCCCACTCCCCGATCCCGGCAGCCCAGCTTCTCGGGCACACTGATGTCAGGCGCACGAGAGCCTATTACGCGAATTTCCGTAAGGCCGCATCGAACCCTAAGTCCGGTTGACTCCGAAATCACGCGGCGCCTCCGGGACGGCGGCCGCCTCCCTACAACCCGATAAGGAATACCGAATGGGTTTTTTCTCCAGTGCCTCTCAGGTTGCCATGTCCGAGGCCGTGCCCGCCTCAAAAACCATGCAGACGGTGTTCGACGAGACAGTCAACGAAACCGAACGCACTCGCATTGCCCGAGTGGCCGAGTATTTCAACGCACCACTCTCGACCCTCGATGGGGGCGAGGTCGACCTCCTGGCCTGGTTCGACACAAATTTCCCGGCACTCAAGCAGATTGGTGCGGGACCGTTGCCGGGCGCAGATCGCAGTTTCTGGCAGTCCAAGAGCAGCTATGCAAAGTGGCGCGAGGTCGTCCGCCGCAGGATCAGGACCACCCTCGGTGTCGTCGTCGCCAAGAAGGCGTTGCGGGAGCGCGTCGACGGCTGGACCCCTTTCCTGGCACTCCTGGAAGACCTCTCAAAAGACCACGGCCCCGTGCATCCGGGGACACTCGGCGCGATCCGAACCTTCTCCGACCGTTCACGGGCGGCCGGCCTCGACCCGATGGACCTGACCCCTGACATCGTTCCGGCCTTCCTGGACGGAATGCCGGCCCACGAGCGCGCGGCTTCCGCGACAGCAATCAGGGCGCTTGCGCGCCACCGCGTCTTCCCGCAGATCGCAGCACATCTGCCACCAGACTTCGACCCAACCTATCTCGTTCCGGCGGTTCGCGCACCCGTGCCCGAGCCCGTGCGCAAGATGATCGCCGACATGGTCGAGACGGCACGCCACGACCAGAGCACCTACGATGATGTCTCGCAGAGTTGCAGCGAGAATTTCAATGCGCGCACGGCCGCGACCTACGGCGCCGCGCTGATCGCCCTGGCCCGGGCCGCGCAGGATACCGGCGCTGCGGACCTGGCCTCGTTGAACTGTCTCGACTCGCTGTTCGATACGCCGGTTCGCATCGCCGCAATCCGCCACTGGATCGACCGGTCCGAAACGGATGCCGGGTTCAGTCTTCGGACCGCGGCGGATTACGTCCGCATCATTGCACAAATTGGAAAGGCCAACGGCCTCAAGACCAAGAAGTGGCTGAAGAACTTGAAGAAGAACCCCCACCTGCAGGAGGGACATGCGTCGGGGGAGAAGATGTCCGCCAAGAACCGGACCTTCTGCGAATGCCTCATTCACAATCCCGCCGATGTCCGAACCTTTCTGCGGCAGCACGTGCTCTACCAAGAGCGCGCGAAGGACATTCTCGCGACAGACAAGGCTCTCACCACATCGCAGCTGCGTGCGGCGCGGCGTCTTTCGACCTGCGCCGCTTTCTCCGCGCTGGCAATCCGTGGCGCCGGCCTGCGGAAAGGCAGTGCGCTGGCTGCAGAGTGTAGTGGCACCGGGCAGAATTTTTTCCGCAAGACGACAGGCGAAAGGAAGTTCTTCGAACTTAGGATCCCCATCAAGGACATGAAAGGCGAGTATGTTGAGCTGCCTCCCATCCACATTCGGGATGACAAGTATTGCGGCTACGAAGTGCTCGATTGGTATCTGAAGACGGCGCGGCCGCTCTTCGACTTCGCCAACCCGGAGTTCTGTGAGCAAGAGAAATGCGCGAGGGCCACGCATCTCTTCGTCTCGGAGCGATCGGCCCGTCCTCTGGCCGGGTCCATGCTCTACAAATGGCTCACCCGCAGCAGCGCGGAGATTGGCCTGCCGATGTTCCCGCACAATTTCCGGCATGGCTTCGCGACGCTTCTGTTGGCGCGGTCCTGGAGCAACCGGGGGCGGGCAGCCGCCTATCTCGGCTGCTCGGTCGGCGTGCTCGACACCTATTACGGGTGGATCGACAAGCGGCAGAAGCTCGAGGAAGTACAGGATCTCCTGGCGGAGGCCTTGGCCGGAAAATGACCCGCCACGTCATCCTCGCGAAGCCGCACTGGCAACCCAACGCCGCGTCGCCGATCCTGCTCAACATGCCGCTTGCGGAGTTGCAGGCACTCGACAGCCTGGTCGAATTCATGACGGAGCATGGCTGCACCCAACTCACGCCAACCGACTGCCGGGTCTGGGCCCGCCTCAACACTGACACCGCCGCGATCGAGCATGCCATCGCAGCGATGATCAAGACCGACGGTCCCGAAGCCCTGCCGCTTGCGTCCCTGCGTGCTGCAGAACAGACATTGACCGCCTGCGCGCGCTTCGCCGGCATCTCGCGTGAGCCGCGTCGCCACTATGAACGAACCATCTCACTCAATCCAGAAGACCTTCCGGCGGAATGGCAACAGCACCTGGCCCGGATCCGGGACCGGAGGGATGATGGCGAGATCAAGCTGGCCCCGGATCTCTACGACCGAATGACCCAGAAGCTTTGCCAATACGGCCGGTACCTGCGGGAAAGCGGGCTGGGGCTGGACTTCGAGATCGCGTCGCTCCGGAAATTCTATACCTATGAGACAACGAGAATTTCCGCCCGGGGCGCGCCACTGAGCACCTCAACCATCATCGCGACATTCGCCGACCTCAGGGATTTCCTGCGGTTCTCGAAAGCCTACCCGAAGCCCTTGGTCAAGCAAATCAACAAGCTTCTCCAGAAGCTGCGGGACCGGGCCAGCGTGGAGACGGCGCAGAAATTCGCGGCCCTCGCCGCGATCGACATCACGACCATTCATCCGCGCGCCGAAGCAGTCCTCGCAAACGTGGCAAAGCAAACCAACCCGGCAAAGCGTGTCATCAAACGCAACAGAGCCCTGGCGATAGCGGTGCCCCCACTGACACCCCTTCGACGAGAATGGCATGATCTCAGGTTCGGTCGCGATCTGGTCTGGACCGAGGGCCGTTATCGCCTGCGGGACTACAAGCTCCGCAAGACCCGGCATCATCCCGGTCGGGAGGAATACCCAGGATCCGTTCATCCGAGCATGCAGCATTTCGTCGATGCCCGCCTGCTTCAGGACGATGACCCCAAATATCTCGATGCCCTGCGCGACGCGGCGGAGAAAGAAGAGTGGCCGCTATTCGTGCATCCTGACGGCGCGCTCGTTGCCGAGAATTACGTGTCGCAGGTCTGGTCAACCGAGTTTGGAACCGGCGCTCACATATGCCGATCCATCGTCTACGATGTCGTGTTCGCGATCAGCGAGGATGCGACGTTGGCCGGGATGTTGATGAACGATCACACCTCGCAGCAGGCGCGGAAGAAATACACCGGGGATCGCGCCAAACAGGCCTCGCTCGCGGCAGCCGGGAAAGAGATCGACGACATCTTCGACGCGTATGATGTATGAGGTGGTTCCTGCATATGGAACCGCAACTAAGCTTGCTGGCAGTCATGTTTCGGTAGCACTCCTTGGGCGAGGCGGATCGGATCTCTTCGGGCTCGGGGTCACTCGGAGATGGTAGTGACTGCCTGGGTCGCTGCATAGAAGGCCAGACGCTCATGGGCGGACATGGCGGCGACTCCACGTTCGATCCGCCGACAGGCGACAATCACCAGGGCAGTATACTGGGAACTGCCGGGATTGCCGTCGCCCGGACGCGCCAAGAAGCGACCGAACCGGTAGTCGCGATAGACTGTCTGATACGAGACGATATGCCCGAAGTCCTCCAAGACCTCGAACTCTACGCAGGCCGGGTCAATCTCGATATGCATCGTCCTCTCCAATACCGAGGTCGATGTCATCCGGCACGGTGCCGCGGGCCCGGCGGAGTGCACGGCGGAATCTCGCGTCGTTGCTCTCCCCATAATCCAGCGCCGCCTGGATATCAGCCTGTGTCAGCTCCGGAAAGTCCTTGAGGATCTCTGCCTCGCTCATGCCTGATGCCAGCCAGTCGAGGATGTCGGGCACAGTGATGCGCATGCCCCGGATCGACGGGCGGCCGCCGCGTATTTCGGGATTATTGACGATCCGCATATGCTGCCCCTCTCCATCCACATCCAGCATAGCGTCTTCGTCGGAGAGAGGCTCCCACGATGCGAGCAGATCGACCAGGCCGCGCTCGTCTCTGAGTGTCCGAGCAGCAAGTCGATCGACCGCGGCGCGCAGTTGCTCGACGTGCGCGACCAGCTCCTCGCGGGTCATATCGGCGGTGGGTTTCCAGGGCATCAGGGCTGACCTCCCAAAGTCAGTCGTCGAGTATCCGAGACCTGTCGAGGGCGCTGAGCCAAACCGTCATGGCGCACCCGCTCAGACCTCCCCTCGACACCGACAACATGAAGGCCGAGATCACCTCGCAGCGAGCCGGCTACTGCAGGCTCCGGACACGCAGAAGCTCATGCGCTGACATGCCGAGCTCTCGGAACTCAGGGTCGGAAATGTCGTCCGCGCACCGGCGGTAGTATTCCTCAGCCTTTGTCATCGAGCAGATGATAGGGCGCGTCTCGGACGAATGCCTCGAGGTCTACGCCTCTGTCTGTCTTTCGCGGCCACCAGGGCCAGAGCATCCAGTCGAAGACCAGATCCGGACAGCGCGGCAACGACCAAGTGAGCAGCGATCTGCGTCATGTCTCCTCCTCGCCGTCCTCGAACAGCTCCCAGCCTTGCCGCAACAGCCGGATCGCGTCGTGCGCGCTCACGTATCGACACAGGCGCCAGTGCTCGCCTTCTCGCCAGACCGTCTCGGGACCGGACATCAGCCGCGCCTCGAGTTCGGCATTTGTAAGGAGCTCCGGGGATATGAGGATGCGATGACCCATGTGCCGACGATATCACCCAGCCAAAGCTGCGGCGAGATGAAGTTTTGGCGGAAGAGCTATCAAGCCGCCAAGAAGGAAGGGCTGGATGACGTGGTGAGGGAGCTTCAGGGGAACAGGCGGCGCAGAACAGTCCGCGTCCCTGACCTTGGACTGTCGCTCCGCCGCGCAGCGCGTGCGTTGGCCGCTCTCGCACGTGCCTCGGCCCCGACCCGACGGTCGCGGGTCGCGCCGATTTATTCATCGGAAGCCGCCGCCTTTTATCGTGCTTCGGCCCCCGCCTCAGTCGTGGCGCGCAACCGGTCGAGCTTCCATAGGCGTCCACCCATCCAACACGCCGCAGTGACCCTTGCCACGCAAGCCAACTCCAGGAATTCGCTCGACCGCTGTCGGAGACATCGCTTCTATGGTCTCGTGGCGGACCTGGCGCTTGGCAAGCCGTTCCGTCCAGCCCGGGGTTTCGGAAGTCGCCCCACAGGCATGTGCACCAATTGACGACGTGCACAGGGTACGGCATACCTGACTACACACCGCCGGATTCGGTCCGGACTCGAAGCAAATTTTCCTTTGATTTCAGAGGTGTTTGCTGGCTGGCACCCGCCCCTACCGCCGGAGCCAAAAAATCCTAAGCTACTGAAATCGAACGACTCCTTATCAGGAGTCGAAGCCATCGTGAGTTTGGCGGGTTGGCCAACAGCATTGGCACAACCTCCTCCGGACACCCGGCACGGGTCATTGCACGCACCCGGGGCATGGGCCCCTGTGCCCCGCCTACCCCAGCACCGCGCGTTGCGAGACCGGGGAGCGGCCGAAATGGGCGCGGTAGACCTTGGAGAAATGCGAGGTTGACTGAAAGCCGCAGGCCATCGCGATCTCGGTCACCGAGTTCTCGGTCTGCACCAGCAGGTTCTGCGCCCGGGTCAGGCGCTTTTCCATGTAATAGTGCTTGGGCGTCGCGTTCAGGTAGCGCCCGAACAGCCGTTCCAGCTGGCGGGTTGAAATGCCCACCTCGCGCGCGATCACGCTGGGCGAAACCGGCGTTTCCAGCGTGTCGTCCATGATCGCGACAGCCCGCTTGAGGTGATCGTTGCGCATCCCGTGGCGCGACTGGATTGAGACGCGCTGCGCCGCCGTGCCCTCGCGTACCGCGGTGTAAACCATCTGGTCGGCGACTTCGGTCGCCAGGTCCTGGCCATGCGCCTGCCCGATCAGGTGCAGCATCAGGTCTGCCGCGGCCGTCCCGCCCGAGGCCGTGATGATCCGTTCCCGCGCGACAAAGATGTTCCGCACCAGGCGCACGTCGGGAAATTCTTCGGCAAACAGGTCGTGCCAGGCCCAGTGCACCGCGGTCTCTACCCCATCGAGGAACCCGGCCCGAGCCAGCACGTAAGCGCCCGAACAGATGGCGCCCAGCGGCGTGCCGCGGGCCCTTTCGCGCCGCAGCCAGTTCAGCACCGGCGCCGAGGTATGGCACTGCACGCCAGAGCCCGAGATGACAAACAGCCGGTCGGTGCGCCGGACCTGATCCAGCCCGCCATCGGTGAGCGTGACCGACCCGTTCGAGCATGTGGCGGTCTTGCCGTCCTCGCTGATCAGGCTCCAGCTGTAGAGCGGTTTTCCCGAGACGAGATTGGCGATGCGCAAGGGTTCCAGCGCGCAGGAAAACGCGATGTGGGTGAAATCCCGCAGCAGGAAAAACGTGAAATGCGCTGTTGCCGTCACGACCGCCCTCGTCCCCTCGCGTCATGGCCCTGAGGCCGTCGCCTGCCGAATCTGTTCCGGATTGCATCCGGTTCACAGGATTCAACACAGCATAATACACCTTGTCTACAAACTTCTTGACCAGAATCAGACAGCGTGCAACCTCCCTATGCGTGAGGGCAAAGACCGATCGGGCGTGTCTGCCGACACCCGCAGCGGGGCATCGTACCGCCGATGCGGGCGCATCTGGCGGTGGGCGTTCGTCGGGGCCTCTTGCGAACAACGTCACCCGCCCAGGGAGGGAAAAACATGAAGCGCCTGCTACTATCCGCAGCTTTCGTCACAGCCGCACTCAGCGGTGGTTCGGCTTACGCAGCTTGCGGCGACATCACCTTGGCTGTTTTCAGCTGGCAGTCGGCCGAAGCAATGTCGAACGTCGACAAGTTCATCCTGAACAACGGCTACGGCTGCAACGCCAGCGTGATCGCCGGCGACACGGTGCCCACGATCACCTCGATGATCGAGAAGGGCCAGCCGGATATCTCGTCGGAATCGACGCCCAGCCTTCTGGGCGAGGTCTACAAGAACGGCGCGGCCGAAGGCCGGATCAGCCAGATCGGCACTGCCATCAGCGATGGCCAGGTTTCTGGCTGGTACATCCCCAAGTACATCGCGGACGCCCATCCCGAGATCAAGACAGTGCAGGACGCCGTCGCGCATCCCGAACTGTTCCCCGCCCCCGAGGATCCGTCCAAGGGTGGCGTCATCCAGGGGCCGCAGGGCTGGGGCGACACGGTTGTGACCGCGCAGCTCTACAAGGCTTTGGACCTCGACAACCACGGCTTCCAGCTGGTTCCGTCGGGGTCTGCCGCAGCGCTGGACGGTGCGATCGCCAAGGCCTACGAGCAGCAAAAAGGCTATATCGCCGCTTACTGGGCCCCGACCTCGCTGCTGGTGAAATACCCCATGCTGCGCCTGGAAATGGCCCATGACCCCGAGGAGTGGGCGCGTTGCACCTCGGTGCAGGACTGCCCCGATCCCAAGCCGAACTACTGGCAAGAGGCCGAGATGGTGACCCTGGCCAGCGCCGGTGCCACCGACAAGCTCGGTGCCGAGGCGACCGAGTACATCGGCAAGCGCAGCTGGACCCAGGCCGAAGTCAGCGCCGTGATGGCCTGGATGACGGACAACCAGGCCAATGGCGAAGACGGTGCCAAGTGGTTCCTGGCCAACATGCCGGAAGTCTGGACCAAGTGGGTCCCGGCTGACGTCGCAGAGAAGATCAAGGCGGCGCTCTAAGCCTCGCCTGCCGGCGCGAAGGCCTCGGAGCAATCCGAAGCCTTCGCCACCGGCCGCCGCTTCGGCGGCGCTTCCCCGGCATCGCAGCCCACCAGCAAGAAGGCGAACGACATTGGACTGGCTCTTCACCTTTCCCCAGATTGATCCGGCGCACCTTCTGTCCGTCAAGCGGTTCATCGACGGCTCGCTCAAGGCCCTGACCCGAAGCTACGGCACGGCGATCGAGGATTTCTTCTATCCGCTGCAACGCGTGCTGATCTTCTTCGAAAAGATGATGACGGGCGCGCCCTGGCTTGTGGTGATCGCGGTCATGGCGGGTTTCGCCTGGCTCGCCTCGCGCCGCTGGCAGGTCGCTGTGGGGGTAATCGTCACGCTGGCCATGATCGGGCTGCTGGGCCTGTGGAAGGACGCGATGACGACGATCTCGCTGGTGTTCACGGCCACGATCTTTTCCATCGCCATCGGCATACCGCTGGGCATCGCGATGAACCGCTACAGCCGTGTCGGCAAGGCGATGCAGGCGATCCTGGACGTCATGCAGACCATGCCGCCATTCGTCTATCTGATCCCGGTCGTGATGCTGCTGGGCATCGGCCGGGTGCCGGGCTTCATCGCCGTGGTGATCTACTCGGTGCCCCCGATCATCCGCCTGACCGACCTGGGCATCCGCCTGGTCGACAAGGAAGTGCTCGAGGCCGCCGACGCCTTCGGCTGTTCGTCCTCGCAGAAACTTTGGAAAGTGCAGATGCCGCTGGCGATCCCGACGATCATGGCAGGCATCAACCAGACCATCATGATGGCCCTGGGCATGGTGGTCATCGCCTCGATGATCGGGGTGCAGGGGCTCGGGCTGAACGTTCTTCAGGCCATCGCCAACCAGTACTTTACCCAAGGCATCTTCTCGGGCTTCGCCATCGTCGGCATCGCCATCATTTTCGACCGCACCAGCCAGGCCTATGGCAACCGGCTGCAAAAGCACCGGGGCGCCTCGCATGACTGACCAGCAAACCGCCATCGAGATCCGCTCGCTGTACAAGATCTTCGGATCGAACCCCAAGGCCTGGGTCGAGCAGGTCCGCAACGGCATGAGCAAGGCCGAACTTGCCGAAAAGCACAGCCACATCCTGGGTCTGAACGACATCAGCATTTCGATGCCGGCCAGCAAGATACAGGTGATCATGGGGCTGTCCGGCTCGGGCAAGTCGACCCTGATCCGCCATATCAATCGCCTGATCGAACCGACATCGGGCGCGATCACGATCGGCGGGCGCGACGTGCTGGCCATGACCGAAGCCGAGCAGCGCGAGTTCCGCCGCAGTGGCACCGCGATGGTCTTCCAGCGCTTCGCCCTGCTGCCGCACCGTTCTGTGCTGGACAACGTCACCTTCGGCCTTGAGGTCCGCGGTGTCGGCGCGGCCAAGGCACGCGATGCCGCCATGCGCTGGATCGAGCGTGTCGGACTGAAAGGCTTTGAGAACCGCTACCCGACAGAGCTGTCGGGCGGGATGCAGCAGCGCGTCGGCCTGGCCCGGGCGTTGTCGAACGATACCGCGATCCTGCTGATGGACGAGGCCTATTCCGCGTTGGACCCGCTGATCCGGACCGACATGCAGACCATGTTGCTGGAGCTGCAGAAGGAACTGAAAAAGACCATCGTCTTCATCACCCATGATCTGGACGAGGCGTTGCGGCTGGGCGACGGGATCGTGATCCTGCGTGACGGCTCGATTATCCAGCAGGGCAGCGGTCAGGACATCCTTCTGCGCCCCGCCGATGACTATATCCGGCGCTTTGTCCAGGACGTGAACCGCGGGCGTTTCATCAAGGTCGACAGCCTGATGGAGCCGGTCACCGCAGCGCCGGACGACAGCCTGCCGCGGTTTGCCAGCGGCATGGCGCTGGAAGACGCGGTCAAGCGGTTCTCGGGCTCGGACAGCCCTGCCGGGCTGGTCGTCGACGATACGGGCAAGCCCATGGGCCAGGTGACGCTGCGCCGTATCATGGAGGCGCTATGACTTCCTTGCTAAACCTGCTGAATTTGGCCGAAAGTCCGATTGGATCATCAAGGAGCCAAGTTGTGGAAACTGCCCCGCGTAGCAAGAAGACCCAGTGCATCGAGGACCTTCGCCGCAAGGTGCTGACCGAGGCGCTGGAACCGGGTGTCTACCTGGACGAGACCGAACTGTCCGAGGTCTATGGCATTTCCCGGCCGCCCCTGCGCGAAGTGCTGCGCCAACTGGCCGGCGAAGGCTACCTGGTGCTGCACGAGAACCGCGGCGCGCAGGTCGCGCCGATGACACACAAGACGCTGCGCAACTTCTTTGTCGCCGCACCGATGATCTATGCCGCCACAACGCGGCTTGCGGCGGAACACGCCACCTCGGCACAGATCGCGAAGCTGAAGGAATGCCAATGGGCCTTCCGCCAGGCGATCAAGACGGGCGATGCCGCGGAACGCGCGCTGGGCAACGAACGGTTTCATTCCATCATCGGCGAAATGGCCGACAATGAATACCTGACGCCGTCGCTGCGGCGCCTGCTGATCGACCATACGCGCATCGGGATGACCTTCTACAACCCGCGCAAGCTGCAACTGGCGCCGCAACGCGAATTGGCAGCCGACCAGCACGACCAGTTCATCGACCTGATCGAAGCCGGCGATGCCGATGCCGCAGCGGCACTGGCCGTATCGCATTGGGAACTGTCGCGCGCCCAGATCGAAAGCTTTGTCACCCCGGAAAGCATCAATGTGCCCCTCGGCCGCGCGCCGGGCACGGCCGAGACACGAGGAGCCTCATGAAGTTCGAGGGCATCTATACCCCCGTCATCACCCCGCATCGCGATGACGGCAGCATCGACCGTGACGCGTTCGCCGCCCAGGTCGAGTACCTGATTTCCGCGGGCGTTCATGGCCTGATCAACGGCGGCTCGACCGGCGAATATTACGCCCAGTCGATGCAGGAACGGCAGGACATGGCCAGCTTCGCGCGCGAGCTGACCAAGGGCCGCGTCCACCTGATGATCGGCACCGTCGCGATCCGCCAGGAAGACAGCATCGCCATGGCCGAACACGCGGCGAAGATCGGGGCGGATTCGATCCTGATCGGCTCGCCCCCCTACGCCGTGCCGACAGAGCGCGAGAACGCGCTGAACGCGCTGGCCATCGACCGGGCGGCGGACCTGCCGATCATGCTCTACAACTACCCCGGCCGCATGGGCATCAACATGGGCGAGGAGTTCCTGGACCGTGTCGGCCGCAGCCGCAATTTCTGCGCGGTCAAGGAAAGCTCGGGCGATATCAACCGGGTGCATCTTCTGGCGCGCGACTATCCGCATATCCAGATGTCCTGCGGGATGGATGACCAGGCGCTGGAATTCTTCGCCTGGGGCGCGCGCAGCTGGGTCTGCGGCGGGTCCAACTTCCTGCCGGCGGAACACCTGGCGCTGTACCGCGCCTGCGCGGTCGAGGGCGACTTTGCCAAGGGCCGCCGGATCATGTCGGCCCTGATGCCTCTGATGCGTGTGCTGGAACAGGGCGGCAAGTTCATCCAGTGCATCAAGCACGGCTGCGAGATGGCCGGCCAATACGCCGGCCCGCCGCGCCCGCCGCTGAAACCGCTGAACAAGGACGACAAGCGCCAGCTGGAACAGGTTGTCCGCGTCCTGAAGACCACCATCGCCCAGATCGAAGCGGAGTAAGGCCATGTCCCTGCTGACCCATGACGAATACAAGGCCATTGCCGCAACGCTCACCTTCCCGACGCAGGCCTTCATCGACGGCGCTTTTCGCCCGGCGATCTCTGGCAAGACGTTCGACACAGTGAATCCGGCCACCGGCACGGTACTGGCCCAGGTGGCCGCCTGCGGACCGCAGGATGTCGATTTCGCCGTCGCCAAGGCCCGCGATGCCTTCGAAGACGGCCGCTGGTCGCGCCTGCACCCCAAGCAGCGCAAGGAGGCGCTGATCCGCCTGGCCAGGCTGGTCGCGCGCAACGCGCGCGAGCTGGCAGTGCTGGAGAGCCTCGACAGCGGCAAGACCATCTACGACTGCGAACAGGTCGACCTTCCCGAAACCGTCAACTGCCTGACCTGGCACGCCGAACTGATCGACAAGATCTATGACCAGGTCGCCCCGGCCAGCGACAACCACATTGCCATGATCGTGCGTGAACCGGTGGGCGTGGTCGGCCTGGTGCTGCCATGGAACTTCCCGCTGCTGATGCTGGCCTGGAAGATCGGTCCGGCGCTGGCCGCCGGCTGCTCGGTCATCGTCAAGCCCGCCGAGGAAACGCCCCTGACCTCGCTGCGCATGGCCGAACTGGCGATGGAGGCCGGCATTCCGGCAGGCGTGTTCAACGTCGTTCCCGGCACCGGCCCCGAAGTCGGCGAACCCATCGGACGGCACATGGACATCGACGCCGTCAGCTTTACCGGCTCGACCGAAACCGGGCGCCGGTTCCTGAAATACGCCAGCGAGTCGAACCTCAAGGAAGTCACGCTGGAAATGGGCGGCAAGAACCCCGCCGTGGTTCTGGACGATGCCGAAAACCTCGACCGTGTGGCAGCGCATGTCGTCAACGGCGCGTTCTGGAACATGGGCGAGAACTGCTCGGCCTCGTCGCGTCTGATCGTGCAGAAGGGCGTCAAGGATGCTCTGCTGGCGCGCATCGTGGCCCATGCCCGCGAATGGCCGGTGGGCGATCCGCTGGACCCGGTGAACCGGGTCGGCGCATTGGTGTCCCGGGCGCATTACGACAAGGTTTGCAGCTATCTCGAGACCGGCCCCGGGATCGTGATGGGCGGCAAGGCCGAAGGCGGCTTTGTCGAACCGACCATCCTCGAGGTTGCCCGCGACGCCAGGCAGGCACGCGAAGAGATCTTCGGCCCTGTTCTGTCGGTGCTGACGGTCGACAGTTTCGACGAGGCGATCGCGCTGGCCAACGACACCGAATACGGCCTTGCCGCCAGCATTTTCACCGCCAACGTCAAGCGCGCCATCCGCGGGGCACGCGCCATCCGCGCCGGAACCGTCACCGTCAATTCCTTTGGCGAGGGCGACATTTCAACCCCCTTTGGCGGCTTCCGGCAATCGGGTTTTGGCGGACGCGACAATGGCATTCAGGCCCATGACCAGTACACCCAGATCAAGACGATCTGGGTCGACCTGGCCGACGATGCCGACGAAGCGGTCGACTGACCATGCGCGTGGGCTTTCTGGGCACGGGCGCGATCGCAGCGGCGATGGTGCGCGGGCTTGCCGGCCAGGGTCACCGGATCCTGGTCTCACCCCGCAATGCATCTACGGCGGCAACCCTTGCCGCCGAACTGCCCGAAGTCGCCATCGCCCCGAATGACGCGCTGGTGGCGGGATCAGACGTGGTCTTTCTGTGCCTGCTCGCCCGCACCGCCGAAGAGGTCCTGCCCGGCCTGCCCTTCCGACCAGATCAGACCGTGATCTCTGTCATGGTCGATGCGCCGCTTGCCAACCTGCGCCGCCTTTGCGCGCCGGCCCGCGAAATCGCCATAACCATCCCGTTGCCGCCCATCGCCGGCGGGGGCTGCCCGCTGCCCGTCTACCCCGCCTCGCCCGCGCTGGACGCGCTGTTCGGGCGCCGCAACCTGATCCTGCCGCAGCCGTCCGAGGCGGCGCTGAACGCGCATCTGGGGGTATCGGCGCTGTGTTCGCCCGTGCTTGACCAGTTGCTGACCGCCGCGGACTGGCTGGCCGGTTTCACCGGCAATCCGGAGGCGGCCGAAGCCTATGTCGCCGCCATGATCCGCGGCTACCTGCCCGAACGCGCATCCAGGGGCGAGCTTGCCAGCGCACTGGCCCAGCTATCCACCGAAGGCGGACTGAACGCGACCTTGCGCGCCGCCATGGCCCCTGCCAAGAACGACCTGCGCGAAGGCCTGGACGGTTTCCGCACCCGGCTGGGACTGGACGACACGAACGAGGGGCAGACATGACCACCTTTGCGGCGCGCCGCACGCCTGTGCACAGGGGACCGGCCGCATGGTCTGCCATCCTGCCCGGCCAGCCCGCGCCCGTGCCGCTACCTGGCGATCTGACTGTCGACGTGGCAATCGTGGGCGGCGGTTATGCCGGCCTTGCCGCCGCGCGCCGACTGCGCCAGCTGGACCCGGCGCTGAAGGTGGCGGTGCTGGAAGCCTCGCGCCTGGCCGAAGGCGCTTCGGGCCGCAACTCTGGCTTCATGATCGACCTGCCGCACGAGCTGACATCGGACGATTACGCCGGGCATGGCGACGACCGCAGCATGATCGCGCTGAACCGCCACGCCATCGCCTTTGCCGGTGACGCGGTCGCGGAATACGGCATCAAGCCCGACTATTTCGACCCGGCAGGCAAGGTGAACGGCGCGGCATCTCAGGCGGCGGACACGCTGAACCGGTCATATGCCGCACACCTGACCGGACTGGGAGAGCCGAACGAACACCTGGACGCGCAGGGCATGTATGAGCTGACCGGCTCGCGCCACTATGTTTCGGGCCTGTATACGCCCGGCACGGTAATGCTGCAGACCGCCGGGTTCGTGCGGGGCCTTGGCGAAGGGCTGCGGGCTACCGGTGTCGGCATCTGGGAACAGACCCCGGTAACTGCCTTTGCCCGGGCCGGTACCGGGTGGAGCGTGACAACGCCCAGGGGCCGGGTGACCGCGGGCCAGGTGATCCTGGCCAACAACGGCCACCTGGAAAGCTTCGGCTTTGCCCGCAACCGGTTGATGCACGTATTCCTCTTCGCTTCGATGACCGTGGACCTTGGGCCCGAAGCGCTCAAGGCGCTAGGCGGCAGGCCGCGTTGGGGCGTGACCCCGTCCGATCCGATGGGCACAACCATGCGCAGGATCGACACAGCGCTGGGCGGCAACCGCATCGTCACCCGGACCTGCGCCAGCTTCCTGCCGGGTATGGAGGCGTCACAGGCCGACCTGCGCCGTACCGCCGCCGTTCATGCCCGCAAGTTCGCCGACCGCTTCCCGGCGCTGGCAGGGGTCCGGCAGGAATACACCTGGGCCGGTCATCTGTGCCTGACGCGGAACGCGGTCACCGTTGCGCGCGAACTGGAACGGGGCGTTTATGCCGCCGCGGTCTGCAACGGCCTGGGCACCACCCGCTCGACCCTGGCAGGAATCGCCGCCGCCGAGCGCGCGCTGGGGCTTCAGACCGACATCACCCGGCATTTCGACGCCGAGGCAGAGCCCGAGCGGCTGCCGCCGCAACCGTTTTCCACCATCGGCGCCAACCTGTTCCTTCGCTGGAAGGAACACCGCGCCGCGCAGGAGTAGCCATGGACTTCATCCGCCGCATCGAGGCCGTCGATACCCATTCGGGTATCCCCATGCGCGTCATCACCGGCGGCGTGCCGGACATTCCCGGCGCGACCGTGCACGACAAGATGCGCTGGCTGGAAGCCAACGACGACCAGTTGCGCAAGCTGATGCTGCGCGAGCCGCGCGGCTATCCGGCCCATTGCTGCAACCTGCTGGTGCCGCCGACCCATCCCGAGGCGGACGCGGGCTACATCATCATGGAGCAGGTCGAATACCCGATGATGTCGGGCGGCAACACGATCTCTGTCGTCACCGTGCTGCTGGAAACCGGCATCCTGCCGATGGTCGAGCCTGTGACGGAACTGACGCTGGAGGCGCCCGCCGGGCTGATCCGGGTGCGGGCTGACTGCAAGGACGGCAAGGTCACGGCCGTGACCTTTCGCAACGTGCCCGCCTTTGCCGCGCACCTTGATGCGGTGATCGACGTGCCGCACCTGGGCAAGGTGACGGTCGACGTGGGCTGGGGCGGGATGTTCTACGTCATCGCCGACGTGCGCCAGTTCAAGGGGCTGGAACTGATCCCGTCGCATGGGCGCGAGATCACGCGCGTGTCCTCCCTGATCCGGCAGGCGGCGGTCGAGCAGTTGCCCGTGGCGCATCCTGACTACCCCGGCGTCGGGATCACCATAACCCAGCTTTCCGGCCCAACCCAAGACCCGCGCGCCGACTGGCGCAATGCCGTCACCATGGCCACCGGCCCGCTGGACTGGAACGACCCCGCCACCTGGACCGGAGCCATCGACCGTTGTCCCTGCGGCACCGGCACCTGCGCCAAGATGGCGGTGCTGAACGCCAAGGGCGAATTGCCCGTGGGACAGGACTTCCGCCACCAGGGGATACTTGGCACCGTCTATACCGGGCGGCTGGTGGAAGAGACCACCATCGGCGGCCGGCACGCCGTGGTGCCCACCCTTTCGGGGCGCAGCTGGATTTCCGGCTTTTGCAGCTTCGTGCTGGATGCCGACGACCCGCTGCCCGAGGGCTTTACCCTGGGCGATATCTGGGCCTGAGCCGCCGCTATTGCGGCAGGCTCAGCTTGGTCATCCGGCCGCCGTCGATGGTCCAGACCTGCCCGGCGACAAACGCCGCTTCGTCGGACGCAAGCCAGGCGACCAGCCCGGCCACGTCTTCGGCCTTGCCGGTGCGCCCCACAGGGTGGATGCGCGCGATGTCGCGGCGAAAGGCGGCCGGGTCTGGAAAGCTGTCGATGTAAATCTCCGCCAACTCGGTGTCGATCCACCCCGGCGCCACGGCGTTGCACCGGATGCCCTCGGCCCCGTGATCCACCGCGATGGCCCGCGTCAGCCCGTGCAGCCCGGCCTTGGTGGCCGAATAGGCGGCGTGATGCGGGTTGCAGCCGATCCCCTCGATGCTGCCGATGTTGACGATGGCGCCGCGCGTGGCGCGCAGGTGCGGCAGCGCCGCCTTGATCAGCAGGAAGGGCGCCGTCAGGTTGATGGCCAGCATGCGGGCCCAGTCCTGGGGCGACATGTCCTCGGCCCGCGCTTCCTGCATGATGCCGGCGTTGTTGACCAGGATGTCCAGCCGTCCGGCGCGCGCCGCGACCTCGGCCACCACCTGCGCCGGCACCGCCGGATCGGCGAGATCCGCCGTGATCCCTTCGAATTCCGCATCGGCGCCGCGCTGCGCGGTGAAGACCCGAGCGCCGTCGTCGCGCAGCCGCCGCGCGATGGCCAACCCGATGCCCGTGCGCCCGCCCGTGACCAGCGCCACCTTGCCCGCGAACCGGCTCATTTGACGGGTTTCCCGCCGTTCACCTCGACGATCGCGCCGCACATGTAGCGCGCCGCGTCCGAGGCCAGGAACAGGATCACGTCGGCGATGTCCTCGGGCTCTGCGATCCGGCCCAGCGGCACGGTCTTGCCCAGCTCGGCCACCGCCGTGTCGGGGTCGAAGCCGCGCCGCACGAAACCGGTGCGCAGCATCGGCGTGTTCACCTCGTTCGGGGCGACGGCGTTGATCCGGATGCCCAGGTGCGCGTGGTCCATCCCCATGCACTGCGTCAGCGAGGCGATGGCCGCCTTGGTCATGCAATAGACCGCGTGCCCCGGACCGGGCCTGAGCCCCCAGCACGAAGCGACGTTGACGATGGCGCTGCCGGGCGCCAGCAGCGGGATCGCCGCGCGGCAGATGCGAAACGGCGCCTCGATGTTGACGCCGACAGACAGATCCCAGTCGGCGTCCGAGGTTTCATCCACCGGCCCGCGCGTGATGACGCCGGCGTTGTTGACGATGATATCGAGCCCGCCAAGCGCGGCCTTGGCAGCCGCCGGCAATCCGTCGGCATAGGCCGGCTCAAGCAGGTTTCCCGGCAGGTGTGCCTCGGCCTTCACCGCGGATAAGTCGCGGTCAGCCGCCGCCACCGCCACCCCCTGCGCCTGCAAGGCCCGGACCACCGCTGCCCCGATGCCGCCCGCCGCGCCGGTGACCAGCGCCTTCTTGCCCCTCAGATCGTTCATTGTCTGTCTCCTTCAAACTGGAAATCCGCATTGCCGCCTGTGTGGGCGGTCAGTCCGGCCGGCCTCAGTATTCGGTATTCAGCGCGTCCACCGCGGGGATCTCGCGCTCGCGCCGGGCGATATAGTCGCGCAGCGCCTCGTCCGTTGCGGTGTCCAGCTTCGGTTCCTGGTACTCGTCCAGCAGCTGCCGCGCCCGGTCCAATGCGCGCCGGGTGATCTCGATCGCCCCTTCGGACTGCCACTGCTCGATCGAGTTGTTGTCGAACAGCCGAGGCATGAAGAACGCCCGCTCGAAATTGGCCAGCGTATGCGGGTGGCCCAGGTAGTGGCCGCCCGGGCCGATGTCGCGCACCGCCTGCATGGCCATGTCGAAATCGTCCCATCGCACGCCCTCGGCCATGCGATAGCCCATCTGGCACATCTCGGCATCGACCACGAACTTGGCGACGGAACAGTGCATTCCCGCCTCGTTCCAGCCTGCCGAATGCCACAGGTAATTGGCCCCGGCGTGCAGCACCGCGTTCATGGTCATCGCCGATTCATAACCTGCCTGCGCGTCAAAGGTCTTGGCCCCGCCCAGCAGGTTCGAGGTGCGCCAGGGAACATCGTAGAACCGGGCCATCTGGCCGATCATGAAATTCATCAGCGAAATCTCGGGTGTGCCGGCCATCGGCGCGCCCGACTTCATCGACACGGTCGACAGGTAGTGACCGTAGATCGCCGGCGCGCCCTTGCGCACCACCTGTGTATAGGCCAGCGCCGACAGCGCCTCGGCGTTCAGTTGCGCCACCGCCGGCGCGACCGAGGCAGGGGTGTTCGCGCCGCCCAACACGAACGGAGAGCACAGCACCGGCTGGTTGCGCTTCACAAAGGCGCGCATGGCCGACAGCATGGTTTCATCCCACACCAGCGGCGAATTGCCGTTGCAATTGCCGGTCACGACGGGTGTCTGTTCCATCACCTCGGCGCCGAACAGGATCTCGCACATGTCCATCACGTCCTCGGCGTTGCGGCCCGAGGTCGTCATGCCCATGAAGGTCTTGTCGGAGTAGCGCATCGACGAATAGGTGATGTGCAGGTGCCGGTGGCTGACCTTGATATCCATCGGCTCGACAATGTGATGCGCGGTGGAATGCAGCGCGGGCGCCATGTGCGACAGTTTGTGAAACATGTTCAGGTCGGCGATCGTCGGCCATCGGCGCACATCGTCAAGGTCGCGCAGGAACGGCGCGCCGGTCATCGGCACGAAGATCGAGTGCTTGCCGCCAAACGGCAGGCTCTTGTCCGGGTTCCGCGCGCGGTACGTCCAGCCCGATGGGATAGAGGCGATCAATTCGCGCACCAGCCCGCGATCCGGATACACCCGGTCACCGACAACCTTTGCCCCGGCGCGGCGCCAGTCCGCCAGTGCGATCTCGTCGCGGAAAACCACGCCGACATCCTCAAGAATTGCCATCGAGGCCGTGTCGATCTGCTCAACCCTTGCGGGATCCATCACCTCGCAAACCGGGATACCGCGCGCCAGTGCAGGCAGCATCTCGAAATCCGGCGCCAGTCGCATGGCGCGGCGGGCGCCGCGGCCACCGGATCGGGCAGTTCTGGCAACGTCGGTCATGGGGCGCTCCTGACATTTGGTCAGGGCCATCAGGGATCGGATCGCGCGACGGGACAGTCGCAATGGCGAAGCGCGCAGGCGATTTTGCGACATTTTGCAAAGGCTGGCCGCAGGCCGGCGACTCAGAACCGCTGCGGGCTGAACGGCGCCAGGTCGATCGCCGGGCTGGCACCGGTCAGCAGATCGGCCACCAGCCGCGCCGTACCCGCGCTTTGCGTCAGGCCCAGGTGGCCATGGCCGAAGGCATAAATCACATCGGGCGTGGCGCGGGCCGTGCCGATGGCCGGAAGGCTGTCGGGCAAGGACGGGCGGAATCCCATCCACGGCACCCCGCCTGACGGGTTCAGCCCCGGAAGAAATGCCATTGCCTTGGCCAGCATCGCCTGTGACCGGCGATAGTTCGGCGGCAGCGACAGCCCGCCCAGCTCTACCGCGCCGCCAACGCGAATGCCGGTCGACAGGCGCGTGACGACAAACCCGTGCCCGCCAAAGGTCACCTGCGTGCGCAGGTCGAAAGCATCGGCGGGCAGCGTGGTGTTGTACCCGCGTTCGGTTTCCAGCGGGATGCGCTCGTGAAGGCTGCGCGCAATGCGGTGCGAAAACGCCCCGGCGCATAGCACCACCTTGCCAGCCTCGTGTGACGTGCCGTCTGCCAGCAGAACCCGCGCGCCGGTGGGCGCCGGCGCGATGGCCGTCACCTCGCCTATCTCCAGCCGGCCGCCATCGACGCGGAACTTCTCGGCCAGCGCCAGCGTGTAGGTCTTTGGATCGTCGATGGAAAACCAGCCCGGAGTAAAAGTGCCGCGGGAAAAGCGCGGCGACAATCCGGGCTGTACCTGGGCCATCTGCTCGGCATCCAAGTGCTGAAAGTCGATGCCGTGATCGGCCCGCGCCTGCCAACCCGGAAGCGAGGCGCGAAACTCGGCCTCGCTTTCGTAGACCTGCAGGTTGCCGCGCTTGGCCAGCATGGGCGCGGTGCCGGTTCGCGCCAGGAACGGTTCAAGCTCGGCCCGGGACAAAGTCATCAGTGCGGTCTGGGCCGCGGTCGAGGCCGCCACCGCGCGCGGCGAACAGGCGCGCCAGAACCGGTAAAGCCACGGCGCGATGGCCAGTGCATAGGACGGCGGCACCGACAGCGGCCCAAGCGGATCGAGCAGCCAGCCCGGCGCCTTGCGCATGATCCCCGGAGAGGCCAGCGGCAGGATATCGGTAAAGGCAAAAGCGCCGGCATTGCCCGCCGATGCGCCCGCAGCCGGTCCGGTCCGGTCGAATACCGTGACCGAAAGCCCACGGGCCTGTGCCGCCAGCGCAGCGGACAGGCCCACCACACCGGCCCCGATCACGATCACGTCCGTCATCGCATCAGGCCGCGTGGCGGCCGTCCAGCGACGCGGCCCAATCGGCATACCAGGCGTTGAACAGGGCGAACTGCCGTTCGATGAACCCCTTCTGGCTGGCGGTCAGCGCGTCGCTTTCGTTGAAGTTCAGGCTGTAGGCCGTCTCGCCCTTCAGCGTCATCATGTGCTTGAAGAACAGCACCAGGTCGGGCCCGGTATCGACCTCTGACAGCACCTGCATGGCGCTGTCGAGCTCTTGCGCCAGACGGCGGGCGGTACTGTCTCCCGTCATAGCGGCCTGGCAAAGCCGGGTCAGGTGCAGCACCTCGCGCGGCAACACATTGCCAATGCCAGTGATCGCGCCATCGGCGTTACAGTTCAGATAGCCGTGATAGACGGCAGTATCGACGCCGATCATCAGCTTGATGGCCGGGTCGGCCGCGGTGATCGCCTCGCCGGCATAAGACAGCGCCGCGGCTCCGCCGAACTCCTTGAAGCCGACGAGGTTGGGATGCTCGGCCCGGATCTGGAAGAAGAGATCGGCCTTGGTGGCATAGCCATAATAGGGGCTGTTGTAGATCACCGCCGGCAACTCCGGGGCGGCGGTCAGAATGGCCTTGAAATGCGCCCGCTGCGCCGCCGGAACCGTGGCGCGCGACAACACGCGCGGGATCACCATCAGCCCTTTCGCACCAACCGTCTGGCCATGGGCCGCCAGCGCCACGGCACTGGCGGTGTTGACGGCGCCGGTGCCCACGATCACCGGGATCCCGGCCTTGGCCAGCCGCTCCACCCCCTCCATCCGCCAGACGTCGGTCAGCAGCGGCCAGTCGCCCATCGAACCGCAATAGACCACGGCGGACATGCCCAGCCCGACCAGCTCTTGCGCCTTGGCCACCAGCGCGTCGAAATCCGGCGTGCGGTCCGCCTTGCAGGGCGTCATCAGGGCCGGAACGGTGCCGGTGAAGATGCTGCTGTCCATCGTGCTTGCCTTTGCTGATAACGATACGCCCAACTCGCGCACAGGAACGGCCGCGCATCAAGCCCGCCTGCCGGATTTTCACGCTGCGCCTGCGCACTTGCGACCGTTGCGCGATCCCGCCATGGTGACCGCACCCCCAACGCGAGGCGCGCCATGCGATCGACCAAGACCGTTCATGTCATCTCGGCCCATGCAGAGGGCGAGTTTGGCGACGTCATCGTCGGCGGCGTCCTGCCCCCGCCCGGCGAGACGCTGTGGGAGAAGAGCCGCTGGATCGCCCGCGACAAGACCCTGCGCAACTTCGTGCTGAACGAGCCGCGCGGCGGGGTGTTTCGCCACGTCAACCTGCTGGTCCCGCCCCGGCACCCCGAGGCGCAGGCCGCCTTCATCATCATGGAACCGGAAGACACGCCGCCGATGTCCGGCTCCAACTCGATCTGCGTCGCGACGGTGCTGCTGGACGGCGGGCTGGTACCCATGCAGGAACCCGAAACCCAGCTGGTGCTGGAAGCGCCCGGCGGGCTGGTGCGGGTGCGCGCGCACTGCCGCGACGGCAAGGCCGAACGGATCTTTGTCGAGAACGTCCCGTCATTTGCCGCTAGCCTGGACCAGCCGCTTGAGGTCGAGGGCCTGGGTACCCTGACCGTCGACACCGCCTATGGCGGCGACAGCTTTGTCATCGTCGATGCCCCGGCGCTGGGTTTTGCGCTGGACGCGGACGAGGCGCATGACATCGCCCGGCTGGGGGTGCGGATCACCAACGCCGCCAACGCCCAGCTGGGATTTGAGCACCCGACCAACCCCGACTGGCGGCACTTCTCGTTCTGCCTGTTTGCCGGCGCGCTTTCGGATGGCCCTGACGGGCTTGAGGCCGGCGCCGCTGTGGCAATCCAGCCGGGCAAGGTCGACCGCTCGCCAACCGGCACGGCCCTGTCGGCGCGCATGGCGGTGCTGCACGCCCGTGGCAGGATGAAGACCGGCGACCGTTTCACCGCCCGCTCGGTCATCGGCTCTACCTTTTCCGGCCGGATCCTCGGCGAGACGCAGGTCGGCGACCGGCCTGCGATCCGCCCCGAAATCTCTGGGCGCGGATGGATCACCGGCATTCATCAGCACATGCTGGACCCGTCAGACCCATGGCCCGGAGGCTACAAGCTGTCTGATACCTGGGGCGCGCGCTAAGGGCGCCGCGAGGCAGACCTAGCCCCGCCCGGCCACCCCGGCCTGATAGCACTCCAGCTCGCCGATCAGCGCCAGCCCGGTGGGCCGGTCGTGCCGGGCGCAGAACTCGCCCCAGACGGCGGCGGCGGGCAGGTCGCGCAGCTCTTCGGTCAGCGCCAGCCGGGCGGTGAAGTCAAAGCCCGTCTCGGCCTTGCGCAGCCGGTCCCAAGGCGTCAGCAACGCGCGCAGCAGCGCCTTTTGCATGTTGCGGGTGCCGATCACCCAGGCGGCGGTGCGGCTGATCGTTGCGTCGAAGAAATCCAGCCCGATGTGCGTGCGGTCCAGCAGATCGGCGCTGACCAGTTCATGTGCGATGGTCAGCAGCTCGTCGTTCAGCAGGATCACGTGGTCGCTGTCCCAGCGCATGGGGCGCGAGACGTGCAGCAGCACGCGCGGCACCGACAGGGCCACCGCGCTTAGCTTGTCGGCGATGCTTTCGGTCGGGTGGAAATGCCCGGCGTCAAGGCACAGCAAGGTCTGCTTGCGGATGGCGTAGCCCAGGTAGAATTCGTGGCTGCCCACGGTACAGGCCTCGACCCCGATGCCGAAGAGCTTGCTTTCCACGGCGTCCAGCAGGTGGGCCGGGTCCATCCGGTCGGCGAACATCGCGTCCAGCGACGCTTCCAGCCGGGCGCGCGGCGCGGCGCGGTCGACGGGAATGTCCTTGAACCCGTCGGGCACCCAGACGTTGTTGACGGCGGGCGATCCCAGCGCCTGGCCCATCCGCGCCGCGATCTCGCGCGTGCGCTTGCCGTGCTCGATCCAGAAATCGCGGATGCCCTTGTCGGGATGCGCCAGCGTCAGGTTGTCGTCGGCCTTGGCATGGGCAAAGAAGGTGGGGTTGAAGTCCAGCCCGATCCCCTGCCCCTTGGCCCAGTCGACCCAGGGCGTGAAATGACGGTACTCGATCTCGTCCCGGTCCGGCGTGTCGGACGTGTCCATGTACATCGCGTGCAGGTTGAGCCGGTGGCGGCCCGGGATCATGGAATAGGCAAAGTCCAGGTCGGCGC
>JAGRMT010000187.1 GCA_020441125.1 Roseivivax sp. | reverse complement strand
CCGCAGCTGACCCCGCCCACCGCGATCGCCCGCGATATCGGAACGATCCGGGCCTTCAAGGAGCGGCACGGCGACATCATCCTCAAGCCGCTTTATGGCAATGGCGGCGCAGGCGTTTTCCGGCTGGACGAGAATGACCGCAACCTGTCTTCGCTGTACGAGCTGTTCACCGGGTTCAGCCGCGAACCGCTGATCGTCCAGAAATACCTGCCCGCCGTCACCAAGGGCGACAAGCGGGTCATCCTGGTCGATGGCGAACCGGTTGGCGCGATCAACCGCGTGCCGGCCAAGGGCGAGACCCGCTCGAACATGCACGTGGGCGGGCGGCCCGAGAAGGTGGGCCTGACAGAGCGCGACCGCGAAATTTGTGCCGCCATCGGCCCGGTGTTGCGCGAGAAGGGCCAGGTCTTTGTCGGTATCGACGTGATCGGCGACTATCTGACCGAGATCAACGTAACCTCGCCCACCGGCATCCAGGAGCTGGAGCGCTTTGACGGAACCAACGCGGCAGCCCTCATCTGGGAGGCGGTGGAAGCGCGCCGGGCATGAGCTGGCAACTGGCGACGCTGTCGGTGCTGCTGCGCCGGGTTGTGAAACCCCGACTGGCACGCACCCCCGGCCCAGCCGAGGCGGCGCACGACATGGCGCTGGCCGCCGCGCTGTTTGCCCGCGTACCGCCTGGGCTAAGCCGGTTGAACCGCGGCCTGCTGCACTGGCTGCAAGTGGGGCCTTGTGCGCGGCGGCGGGTTATCCTGTGGCTGCATGGCGGCGGCTATGTCGCCGGCGGACCGGATACCCATGCGGCGATGCTGGGCCGTCTGGCCCTGCTGGCCGGGGTCGAGGTGTGCCTGCCCGATTATCGCCTGGCCCAGCAGGCGCCCTTCCCGGCCGCCTTTGATGATGCCGTTGCCGCCTACCGCGCCTTGCTTGAGCAGGGCTATCGCCCGCGCGACATCGTGCTGGGCGGCGACAGCGCTGGCGGCGGATTGGCGCTATCGGTCCTGGCCTGGGCGCTGAGGTCCGGGCAGGCGCCGGCGGGTTGCGTGCTGTTTTCGCCCTGGACCGATCTGGCGATGACCGGCGACAGCCTGCGCAGCAATGCCGCGGCCGACCCGCTGTTGCCCGTCGCCCGTATCGAGGAACTGGTCGAGATCTACCTTCAGGACGCCGACCGGCGCGACCCGCGCGCCTCGCCGCTGTATGCGGAGTTTGCCGGGGCCGGGCCGGTTCTGATCCAATATGCCGAAACCGAGATCCTGTGTGACGATTGCCGGCGCATGGCGCAGCGCCTGCGCGCGCAAGGCGTGGCGGTCACCGAACAGGTGCACCCCGGAGCGCCGCATGTCTGGCAGCTGTTCGACGGCTGGCTGCCCGAGGCGCGCGCCAGCCTGACCGAGGCGGCGCGCTTCGTTCACACGTCCTTCGCGGCGGCCAGGCGATAGCTCAGCGCCTCGGCCATGTGCGGGCGTTCGACACTGCCGGCGCCGTCAAGATCGGCAATGGTGCGCGCGACGCGCAGCACCCGTGTATAGCCCCGCGCCGAAAGGCCCATCCGCTCGGCCGCGCGCAGGACCAACGCCCGAGCGCCCTCGTCCAGGGCCGCTGCGGCTTCCAGCGCATCGCCGCCGGCATCGGCATTGGTGCGCACCCCGTCCCGGCTGGCGTAACGCTGTGCCTGAACCGCGCGTGCCTCGGCGACTCGCGCGGCGACTGTGGCGCTGTCATCGCCCGAGGGCGGGCGGTCCAGATCGGAGAACGCGACCGGCGGCACCTCGACCCGCAGGTCGAACCGGTCCATCAGCGGGCCGGAGATACGGCCAAGGTAATCTTCGCCGCAGATCGGTGCGCGGGAACAGGCGCGGTTGGGGTCGGACAGGTAGCCGCACTTGCACGGGTTCGCCGCAGCGATCAGAAGAAAGCGGCACGGATACGTGACATGGGCATTGGCCCGCGCCACCATCACCTGCCCGGACTCGATCGGCTGGCGCAGGGTTTCCAGCACGACGCGGGGAAACTCGGGGAATTCGTCCAGAAACAGCACGCCGTTATGCGCCAGGCTGATCTCTCCGGGCTGAGCGCCGCGCCCTCCGCCGACGATCGCCGCCATGCTGGCGGTGTGATGCGGTTCGCGAAACGGCCGGGTACGGGTGATCCCGCCTTCGTCCAGAAGCCCGGCCAGCGAATGCACCATCGACGTTTCCAATGCCTCGACCGCGGTCAGCGGTGGCAGGATACCAGGCAGCCGCGCCGCCAGCATCGACTTGCCCGATCCCGGGGTGCCCACCATCAACAGGTGATGCCGCCCGGCCGCCGCGATTTCAAGCGCGCGCTTGGCGCGTTCCTGTCCGCGCACGTCGCGCAGGTCGGGTGCGGTGACAGGGGCGTGCACCTCGCCCGGCTCGCAGGGCGTCAGCGGGTGCTGGCCGGTATAGTGGCGCACCACCTCCAGCAAAGTCGCCGCGCCGATAACCTGAGTCGCGCCAACCCAGGCCGCCTCTGCGCCAGAGGCACGCGGGCACAGCAGCGTGCGCGATTCCTCGGCCGCAGTCATCGCCGCTGGCAGCGCGCCGATGACAGGCACCAGCGTTCCGTCCAGCGATAGCTCACCCAGCGCCACGGTTTGCGCCACCGCGTCGCCCGGCAGTACCTGCAACTCGGCCAGCAGGGCTAGCGCGATCGGCAGGTCGAAATGCGATCCTTCCTTGGGAATGTCGGCCGGCGACAGGTTGATGGTGATCCGTTTTGACGGCAGCGCGATCGACAGCGCCGACAGGGCGCTGCGCACGCGGTCGCGCGCCTCGCTCACCGCCTTGTCGGGCAAACCGACGATGCCAAAGGACGGCAGGCCCGGCATGACGGCGCATTGAACTTCGATCTGGCGCGCCTCGACGCCCTCGAACGCGACTGTGTACGCGACAGAGACCATGAACCACCCGTTTCGCCGACAATCTCAGGATTTGTTGGTAAATGTTTCGAAAGCGTTAACGGACCCGGCGTAAATACCCAGAAAAACACGGATTTCCGCCCAAGTCCCGCCCCGAACCGGGGGCAATCTGATCCTGTAGCTGCAAAAAGCTTCCCTCGGCGCCGGGTCGTTTCAGCCCCCACCCAGTACTCGGCGTCGAGGCTCCAATCCCCCCCATCAGCATCGCAACAGGCCGCAGCGCGCTTCGCACGCATTCGACGCTTGCGCCGCAAAACGGCCCGATTGGCCCCCAAGTACAGCCCGAATCCGGCGTCACACAGGGGATGCAAGCTGCAAATGCTTCACCCGGTGCCGCGTCGTTTACAGCCCCCACCCAGTACGCGGCACCGGGGTTTCCATCAGCCCCCGATTGACGCCGCCCGCCGCGTGCCTATCCTGCCGCTACAACGGAAGGATACCCCCATGCGCGATTTCCAACTGCCGGGCCGCTCGGCCGTGTTCGCGACCAACGGCATGTGCGCCACGTCGCACCCGCTGGCCGCCCAGGCCGCAATCGACATCCTGCAAATCGGCGGCAACGCGATGGACGCCGCGATTGCCGGCGCCGTGCTGCTGGGCCTGTGCGAACCGCAGATGACCGGGCTGGGCGGCGACTGCTTCGCGCTGGTTTCCCCGGCCGGCACGGATGAGGTTCTGGCGATGAACGGATCGGGCCGCGCCCCGGCCGCCGCCAGTGCGGAACGCCTGCGCGCCATGGGGCACGAGACCGTTCCGGTCTATCACGCCGAGGCGGTGACGGTACCCGGCGCGGTGGATGCCTTCTGCCGGATGTCCGAAGACTGGGGCAAGCTGGGCCTGGCCGACAGCCTGGCCCCGGCGATCCGCTATTTCGACGATGGCGTGCCGGTCGCGCCGCGCGTCGCCTTCGACTGGCACGAAGGCATGGGCACTTTGCAGGGCCATGCCCGCCGCTGGTACCTGAACGGCGGCCACGCGCCCAAGGTGGGCGACCTGTTCCGCCTGCCCGGTCAGGCCGAGGTACTGCGCCGCATCGCCCGCTGGGGCCGTGCTGCCTTCTATGAAGGCGAGGTGATGGAAGACATGCTGGCGGTTCTGTCGTCGCTTGGCGCGGCACACGGCCCGGCGGATTTCGCCGCCACCGCCTGTACCCCCGGCACCCCGCTGAGCGGCAGCTACCAGGGGCGCGAACTTCTGGAGCACGCGCCCAATGGCCAAGGCGCCACGGCGATCCTGCTGTTGAATATCCTCAAGCATTTCGACATCGAGGAAATGGATCCCTTTGGCGCCGAGCGTGCGCATATCGAGGCCGAGGCAGCCAAGCTGGCCTACGACGCGCGCAACCGGTTCATTGCCGATGCCGGCCATGTCGCCCGGCTGGAGCATATGCTGGTGCCGGAAACCGCGGCGCGGCTGGCAGCGCTGATCGACCCTGACCGCGCCATGCCGGCCCCCGCCGCGCTGACCGAAGCGGTGCACAAGGACACGATCTATATCACCGTGGTCGACCGCGACCGGATGGCCGTCTCGCTGATCTACTCGATCTTCCACGGCTTCGGATCCGGCATCGCGTCAGAGAAGTTCGGCATCCTGCTGCAAAACCGTGGCGCCGGCTTCACCCTGGCCGACGGACACCCGAACCAGCTGGCGGGCGGCAAACGCCCGATGCACACCATCATTCCGGCCATGCTGCGCGAACACGGCAAGGTGCACATGCCCTTTGGCGTGATGGGCGGGCAGTACCAGCCCAATGGCCACGCGCGCGTGCTGTCCAACATCGCCGATTTCCACATGGAGCCGCAGGCCGCGCTGGACGCGCCGCGCAGCTTTGCCGATGGCGGAGTGCTGAAGGTAGAACGCGGCTATTCCGACGCGGTGCGCGCGGCGCTGGCGGCCAAGGGGCACACGGTGGAAATCCCGGACGGTCCGATCGGCGGTGCGCAGGCGATCGTCATCCACGATACCGGCGTGCTGGAGGGTGCATCGGACCCGCGCAAGGACGGATGCGCCATCGGCTACTGACGGGGTACCCAGAAACGACACCACCCCGCGGTGGGCGCGGGGCGGTGTCCTGGCTGGGCCTGTGCCCGTTTGTCAGTTCAGCTGGAAGTGCAGCGCGTATGAGCCATCTTCGAACTTGCCGAACAGGTCGGGCAGGTCCGGATGGTCAACAGGCTGGCCCGAATAATCGGCGATCAGGTTCTGTTCCGAGACATAAGCGACGTAGTAGCTTTCGTCGTTCTCGGCCAGAAGATGATAGAACGGCTGCTCCTTGCGGGGGCGGCTGTCCTCGGGGATGGCCTGGTACCATTCCTCCGTATTGCTGAATTGGGGATCAACATCAAAAACAACACCACGAAACGGATGCTTGCGGTGCCGTACGATCTGACCCAGATGATATTTCGCGCGGTGTGCATGCATTTTCGGTATCCCTTTCAGGCATTTTTTTGTCATTTCTCAGTTGCGTTGTCCAATTCTGAACACGATTTTGACGGAAACAGATTGTGGACGCCGAGCACACAGTGACTGCCCGAACCATGGGCAAGGCGTCGCACAAGGGCGAAAACGTGATTTAACCCTGCCTCGGTTTTCGCTAGACTGCACCAAAAGCGGCACGAACCGCACCAGACAAGAGCGAGAGGCAGATGAGCAGATCTCTTCGCGCGCTGTTGATTGTCCTGTTGGTCGCATCCTGCGGCAGCAGCAATTATTCCGCGCCGCACAACATGGACAACGCGTGTTCGATCCTGACGCAGCGCAAGTCCTTTATCCGCGCCTTCAAGACAACCGAGCGCCGCTGGGGCGTCCCGGTGCATGTGCAGATGGCCACGATTTACCAGGAAAGCAAGTTCATCGCCAACGCACGCACGCCGTTGCGCTTTGCGCTGGGGGTGATCCCGATGGGGCGGCAAAGCTCTGCCTACGGCTATTCGCAGGCCCTGGACGGCACCTGGGACGAATACCGCAAGGAAACTGGGAAATGGGGCGCGCGCCGCGACGACATCAGCGATGCCGCCGATTTCATGGGCTGGTACATGGCCGGCTCTCGCGACACGCTGGGCATCCCGCTGACCGATGCGCGAAGCCATTACCTGGCCTACCACGAAGGACGCAGCGGCTTCAGCCGGGGCAGCCACCGCAGCAAGTCGTGGCTGATGCGTGTCTCGGCCGAAGTGGCGCAGCGCGCCGATACCTACCAGACCCAGCTGGCCAGCTGCCGCGCCGCCCGCTGACGCGCTACTTGAAACCCAGCGCCCGGGCCTGTGCCCGGCGCTGCTTCATCTCTCGCAGCGCCGACTTGCGCCGCGAGACGATGCGCCGTTTCAGCAATTCCACATGCATCCGCGTGGTATAGGCGTATTCGCGATAAGGCAGCGGCAGGCGCAGATTGGCCAGGTCCTTGTCGATGCTGTTCAGCTGGTCGCTCAGGCCGCGCAACTCTGACAGCGGTGCCTCGCGCACCTGCTGGTCGATCTCGCGCAGCGTCTGGTAATGACGGAACACGCGGTATCGCATCCGCCACGAATACAGCCCCGGCAGTGCCCGCAGCAGCGGCACCAGCAGGAACAGGATAGGCAGCAGCAGGATCGCCACGCGGTTGATCTGCGCCACCACCCAATACGGCAGGTACTGTTGCAGCGAACTGGTGCCGTTGCGCAGCAGGTCGCCGGCATAGACATCGACCGGCATTGTCAGCGTATCGACCGAGGGAAAGCTGTTCTGCGCGGTGATCGGATCGCGGTCACGGTGGATCTGTCGGGCCGCCTCGACCAGCCGGTCAACCAGCGACGGATGCAGGTCGGCCTGCGCCACCAGCCGCGCGTCCAGCGCCACCATCGGGATATCGGCAGACGGCACCGGCGGGTCGATCACGATGCCCCCACGGGGCAAGGTGACATCGACCGAATGATCCAGGTGCCCAACGATGGCCGGCACGTTTTCCAGCGGCAGGATCGAAACCGAGGACGCCTGGAACAACGGCTGAAGGTAAGGCGCGCCCAAGGGCGCGACGAATACCGCCATGTCGACCTCGTCCGTCAGCAGCGCCTGCGCCGCCGCGGCACCGCCCAGCGGCATCAGGGTGTTGCCCTTGGCCGTCAGACCGACGGCAGACAGGAACTGCTGGAAGCCCAGCCGTGTGCCGGAACCTTCGCCCCCCGCGGCGATACGCAGCCCGGCCCACCGCCCGGGGTTGCCCGGCACTTCGGCATCGTTGCGCACGAAGAAGAACACCGGCTCGTGGAACAGCGCGGCCAGCGCCTCGGTCTTGCCGCCCACCGGCACCCCGCCCTGCACGATCGCCGCATCCGCGGCACCGCTTTCCAGCAGCTGCGCGTTCTCGCCCGAGCCGGCGGTTTCCAGCACAGTCAGCGCGATACCGTCGCGCGCCAGGATCGTGCGGTACTCTTCGGCGATCTGCCAATAACCGCTGCCCCGGCCGCCTGCGGCCAGGGTCATGTGCTTAGGAGGGATGAGATCGCGGCCGATGAACCAGATGGCGGCAAGTGCCGCGATGACCCCGAGAAAACCAAGGATAAAACGCATAATGCAGCGTGTTTATGTGAAGTTTACGAACCGGAAAACTGATTCGCGATAGGTCAGGAAGGCTGCGCAAAAAACCGCTTTCGCGCCGCACTGGCGAAAGCACGCCGCCGCAGCGCCGAAACTGCTGGGCTACGCGACGGCGCGACCCCTAAATCTTGTGTCACCCGCGTGACATCCTGCAGCGAAACCCGTATATATCGCGCACCAAAGACGAAGGAAGACTGCATGTCCGAACCGGCAAGCGCACAAAACGAATACGGCGCGGATTCCATCAAGGTTCTCAAAGGCTTGGAGGCGGTTCGCAAACGCCCCGGCATGTACATCGGCGATACGGACGATGGCTCTGGCCTGCACCACATGGTGTACGAGGTCGTGGACAACGGTATCGACGAAGCGCTGGCAGGCCATGCGGATTATGTTCATGTAAAAATCCATGCCGACAACAGCGTGTCGGTGCGCGACAACGGGCGCGGCATCCCTGTCGATATACACGCCGGAGAGGGCGTGTCAGCGGCCGAGGTCATCATGACCCAGCT
>JAGRMT010000025.1 GCA_020441125.1 Roseivivax sp. | reverse complement strand
AAGTCCAGGTCGGCGCGCAGCTCGTCCGGGGTGCGGGCGCGGCCGGGGTGGTTGCCGGTAGCCTGGATGCCGCCGCCTGACGCGCCTTTGCGTTTTTCAAAGCCGACGACGTCGTCGCCCTGCCAGCAGTGCATGGAAATCGGGATCGTGCCCAGCCGGGCGATCGCGGCGTCGGTGTCGACGCCCCAGTCGGCATAGGCGGCCTTGGCGCTTGCGTAGCTCATGTCTGTTCCCCCCTCAGCGCGTGAAGGACTGCACGTTGCCGGCGTCCACGTTCAGGATGTTACCCGTCGACTTGGAAGAGGTCTCGGCGGCGAAGAAGTAGCACGCCTCGGCGATGTCCTCGGGATAGACCGAGCGTTTCAGCAAGGACCGCTGGCGGTACATTTCCTCCAGCCCTTCCTTGTCGGTCTTGTAGGTGCCGGCGCGCTGTTCCAGCCACTCGCCTTCCCAGATTTTCGATCCGCGCAGCACCGCGTCGGGGTTGACCACGTTCACGCGGATGCCTGCCTCGGCCCCTTCCAGCGCCAGGCAGCGGGCCAGGTGGATTTCCGCCGCCTTGGCCGTGCAATAGGCCGAGGCGTTGGGCGAGGCCGCCAGCCCGTTCTTGGACGCGACAAAGACGATGGAGCCGCCCATGTCCTGCACCCGCATCAACCGGAAGGCCGCGCGGCTGACCAGGAAATAGCCGGTGGACAGGATGTCCATGTTCTTGTTCCACAGCGCCAGCGTGGTGTCCTCGACCGGGGCCGAGGACGCGATCCCGGCGTTCGACACCAGGATGTCAATGCCGCCGAACTCTACCGCCGTTTCCGCAAAGGCGGCGTCCACCGCGGCCTCGTCCGTGACGTTCATCACGACCGAACGCACCACGTCGCGGCCGTACTTGCCGCTGATCCGGGCCTGGGCGTCGCGCAGGTTGTCTTCGTTGATGTCGGCCAGCACCACGCAGGCGCCTTCGGCGAGGTAGCGTTCGGCCGTGGCCGACCCGATGCCGCCCGCGCCGCCCGTCACCAGCGCCACGCGCCCGGCCAGCGATTTCGGCTTGGGCATGCGTTGCAGCTTGGCCTCTTCCAGCAGCCAGTATTCGATGTCGAAGGCTTCCTGCTCGGGCAGGCCGCAATAGGTCGACACGGCAGAGGCGCCGCGCATCACGTTGATGGCGTTGACGTAGAACTCGCCCGAGATGCGGGCGGTGGCCTTGTCGCGGGCAAAGGTGATCATGCCGACGCCGGGCACCAGGTAGACCACCGCGTTGGGGTCGCGCAGCGCGGGGCTGTCCGGGTGTTTGCAGCGCTCGTAATAGGCCGTGTAATCGGCGCGGTATGCGGCGATCTGGTCCGCCAACCCGGCCAGAACGGCGTCAAGGTTGCCGGCCTTGGGATCGAAGCCGATCACCAGCGGGCGGATCTTGGTGCGCAGGAAATGGTCCGGGCAGGACGTTCCCAGCGCCGCCAGGGCGGGCATGTCCCGCGCGTTCACGAACTCCAGCACCTCGGGGCTGTCGTTGAAGTGGCCAACCATGGGAAACTGGCCGCTGACAAAGCCGCGGATCGCCGGCATCAGCCGTGCGGCGACGGCGCAGCGGGCTTCTTCGGGCAGGCTGTCATGGATCGCGCCGCCAAAGGCCGGGGCCTTGGCCGTGCGTTCCGCCAGCCAGGCGGTGGCGATGTTGATGATCTCGATGGTGGTGTCGTAGCACGCCTTGGCCGTGTCGGCCCAGGTGAACAGCCCGTGGCTTTCCAGCACGACGCCATCGGCATCGGGGTTTTCCAGACAGAACTTTTCCAGCCACAGGCCCAACTCATACCCCGGGCGCTTCCACGGCAGCCAGCCGATGCGGGCGCCGAAGATCTGTTGCGTCAGCTCGCGCGAGTTTTCCGACGCGGCGATGGCGATGATCGCGTCGGCGTGGACGTGGTCTACGTGTTTGCGCGGCACGTAGGCGTGCAGCGGCGTGTCAATGGAGGCGGCGCGCGGGTTCAGGTTGAAGGTGCAGTGCGGCAGGTAGCCGACCATCTCGTCCTCGAACGCGACACCCCGGTACAGCCCCTTCAGCGCGTTCAGCTTGTCCATGTAGAGGGTGGAAAAACCGTCCTTCTTCATCGACCCGATGTCGCCGCCAGAGCCCTTTACCCACAGCACCTCGACCGGCTTGCCGGTCAGGGGATCGGTCTCCATCACCTTGGCAGAGGTGTTGCCGCCGCCGTAGTTGGTCACCCGCTTGTCCGAGCCCAGGATGTTGGACCGGTAGAGCAGCAGGTCGGATTCGCTCATCCCCTTCGCGGCGACCGCGTCCCAGCGGTTTTCAAGCAGCTGTTTTCCTGCGGTTTTGTGCATCGCGTTCTCCCTGCGCCCGGCGCGCGCGCGCCGCTGTGTCACGGCGAAAGCTGCGCGGACTGCGACCGTTTGTCAATCACGTTCAGTCACGTTCAATCATGCTGCACCGCAGAATGATTGAACGTGATCGTTATTGATTGACAGAACGCCCGAATCTGCGCAGCTTCAACGATCAGGGAGGCGGCCATGCACGAAACGGAACGGCATCGGATCATTCTGTCGGCGGTTCAGGACCGCCCCATCGTGACCGTCATCGACCTTTGCAACCTGACCGGCGTGTCCGAGGCCACGATCCGCCGCGACATCGCCACCCTGCACATGCAGAAGAAGCTGCGCCGCGTCCGCGGCGGGGCCGAGGCGATCAGCCCGCCGCAGTTCGTCGGCCTGGCCGGGCGGCCCTTCGCCATTAACGAAACGATGCGGATCAAGGAAAAGCAGGCCATCGCCCGCGCCGCCGTGACGCTGTGCGACGATGGCGATGCGATCATCATCAACGGCGGCACGACCACGTTCCAGATGGTGCACCCGCTGGCCTCGCGCCGGATGCAGGTCTTCACCAACTCGTTCCCCATCGCGGAACACCTGCTGAAGCATTCCAAGAACACGATCATGCTGTCGGGCGGGACCATCTACCGCGAGCAGAACATCATCCTGTCGCCCTTTGACAACGACGTGACGCGCAACTTCTGCGCCCGGCGCATGTTCATGGGTGCGCAGGGGCTGGGGCCGCTGGGGCTGATGGAAACGGACCCGCTGCTGATCCAGGCCGAAACCAAGCTGATCGGCCAGGCGGACGAGTTGATCGTGCTGGCCGACAGCTCGAAATTCGACCAGCGGTCGAGCCTTGTGCTCTGCCCGCTGTCGCGGATCACCACCGTCATCACCGACGAGGGGATACCGGACAAGGCGGCGGCCATGCTGGACGCTGCCGGAGTCAATCTGATCGTCGCCCAGGCGGGCGCCGCTCAAGAGGTCGGGGCCGCCTCTTAACCGGGCCCCGGAAGATCACACGCAAATGGGAGGTTTGCACATGAAACGCCGTACTTTCACGACCCTGGTCACGGGCCTGACGCTCGCCGCCAGCCTGATGGGCTCCACCGCCATGGCGCAGGACAAGATGCGCATCGCGCTGGTGGTCAAGGCGCTGGGGATCGGCTTCTTCGAAGCCGCCGCGCAGGGCGCCGAAGAGGCCGCCAAGGAGCTGGGCAACGTCGAGATCATCTACACCGGTCCGACCGACACCACCGCCGAAGGCCAGATCGAGGTGATCAACTCGCTGATCGCGCAGGGCGTGAACGCCATCGCGATCTCGGCCAACGACCCCGACGCGCTGGTTCCGGCGCTGAAAAAGGCGATGGACCGCGGCATCACCGTCATCAGCTGGGACTCGGGCGTCGCGCCTGAGGGCCGCCAGATGCACCTGAACCCGTCGTCCAACGCGCTGATCGGCAACATGATCGTCAAGCTGGCCGCCGATCACCTGCCCGAGGGCGGCGACGTGGCCGTGCTGTCGGCCACCGCCACCGCCACGAACCAGAACATCTGGATCGAGGAAATGAACAAGGTGCTGGGCAACTACCCGGGCATCAACGTGGTCGGCACCGT
>JAGRMT010000186.1:238-15410 GCA_020441125.1 Roseivivax sp. | reverse complement strand
TGGCCTTCTGCTTTCCCGGCTATGACGCGGCGGGAAGCGACCTGCCGCCACCGCCGGTTTGCCGCGCCACCTGGCATGGCGCGGTAATGCAGGCCCTGCCCGGCCTGGCGCTGAGGGTGATCGTGGGTGGCTACGCCCAGCGCTACCACCTTGGCGTCAGAACCGGCGTGACAGAGACGGTTTCGCACTGGCGCGACCATCTGCCGGGGGCGATCCCCTTGCCGCATCCGTCCTGGCGCAATACGGGATGGCTGAAACGCAACCCCTGGTTCGAGGCCGAGCTGCTGCCCGTCCTGCGCCAGCGCGTCAGCGAGGTTCTGCAATGACCGAACTCGACAAGGCCCATGCGGCGATGGAAGCGGCGCCGGAAGACGCCGCAGCTCGGCTACGGTTCTATGACCGTCTGTCAGGCAGTGAGCTGTTCCTGATGCTGGAGCGCGAACCGCTGGACGACGCGATCGAGCCCGAGCTGTTCGACCTGGGCGACGCGCGCTTTGTACTGGTTTTCGACACAGAGGCGCGGCTGGCCGAATTTGCCGGGCGGATCGTGCCCTACGCGGCGCTGTCGGGCCGGGCGCTGGTGCAGATGATGGCGGGTCAGGCCATCGGGCTGGGGCTGAACCTTGAGGTGGCGCCTTCGTCCATCCTGATCCCGGCCGAGGCGGTGGACTGGCTGGCCGAGACGGTATCGCACCGCCCCGCAGAAGCGCAGGCGAGGGTCAGCGCCTTCCACGCGCCCGGTTCCTTGCCCGAGGGGCTACTTGGCGCGCTGGACGCGCGGCTGGCTTCGGCCGCCGGGCTGGCGCGCAAGGCCTATCTGGCCGAAGCCGCCTATGACAGCGGCGCGCGCAACCACGTGATCGGGATCACCGGCGCCGCGCCCGGGGCCGAGGCCGCGCTGGCCCAGGCCATCAACGAGGCGCTGGTCTTCTCTGGCATCGAGGCAGGCACGCTTGACGTTCTGTTCCTGTCCGACAGCGACCCGGCGGCAGCGCAGCTGGCCCGCGTGGCACTGCGCTTCGATCTGCCCGAACCACCAAGCGCCGAGCCGCTGGAGCGGCCCGCGCCCGGTTCCGATCCGGACAAACCACCGATCCTGCGCTGAGCGCGGTTCAGGCCGGAACGGCCGCCTGCGGACCGCTGCGGCGTCCGCGCACCAGGATGGTGGCGACAATCGCGATGTTGAGCGCGTTCCAGGCGATGCCGTTGACGAAAGCCCACTCGTAATTGCCCGTCCAGTCGTAGATCGCTCCGGACAACCAACCGCCAAGAGCCATGCCGACAATCGTCATCATCATGACGAAGCCCACGCGCGCGCCCGCCTCGCGCGCCGGCATATACTCGCGCACGATCACGGCGTAGCTGGGAACGATGCCGCCTTGGCTGAGCCCGAAAACCAGACTGACGGCATAGAGCGAAACCAGCCCGCCCGCGGGCAGGTAAAGAAACAACGCGATGCATTGCAGGGTAGAGCCTATCAGCAGCGCCCGGATACCGCCCAGCTTGTCGGACAGCATCCCCGAAACCAGGCGCGAAGCGACACCGCCCAGCAGCATCAGCGACAGCATCTCGCGGCCCACCGCAGCGCCAAAGCCCATGTCGACGCAAAGCGAGACGATATGGACCTGCGGCATCGACATGGCGACACAGCAGCCGATGCCCGCCAGGCCCAGCATCCATTGCAGTTGGGCCGGGGAAAACCCGCTGGCCCTGCGGCGCAGGGCGGCGGCGGCCTCGGCCTGTTGCTGGGCTTCGACCGGCACCCGGGGGCGCAGCAGTAGCGGCAAGGTTGTCATCACTGCCAGCGACACCAGCGCCAGCGTGGTATAGGTCCAGCGCCAGCCCTCACCCGCCCCCAGCCAGCCCAGCACCACCGGCCAGATCGCGCCCGACAGGTAGTTGCCAGAGGCGGCGATGGCCACCGCGATGCCGCGCCGGCGCAGGAACCATTGCGAGATATCGGCGATCAGCGGGCCAAAGCTGGCAGCCGTGCCAAAGCCCAAAGCCACCTGCACCAGCGCCATGACGCCGATGCTGGGCGCTTGGGTCGCCAGGGCGTGGCACAGACCGGTCAGAATTCCCGCGCCGATCAGCGAGCGGGTTATGCCGAACCGGTCGACCGCGCGTCCGATCAGCAGGTTGCCCAGCGCAAAGCCCACCATCGTGGCGGTATAGGGCAGCGACGCTTCGGCGCGGGTTGTGCCGAAATCGTCCTGCAACAACGGCATGATCACGATGATCGACCACATGCCGACATTGCCGACGACGGCAATCAGCAAGGTGATCGCAAGTCGGATCCAGGAATAGCGGCTGTCAAAGGGGGTGTCCGTCATGGCCGCAGCCTAGACCGCCGGCCAACGCGGTGCCAAGCCGGGATGCGACATCCGACATGCCGGATTTGACAAGCGCCGCGCCGCGGCCAAAGGTTGCCGCGCCAGCAGGAGTGCCGCCATGACGCCGCCCGTTACACCCGACCAGATCCGCTCTCACACCCTGCGCAACGACGCGGTGCAGGTCACGCTGCTGTCGCTGGGCTGCGCGGTGCAACGCTGGCAGGTGGCGGGCACGGACGTGACGCTGGGCTATGCCGATCCGGCCGAATACATCCGCAACGCGCCTTACCTTGGGGTCATCGTGGGCCGGGTGGCCAACCGGATTTCCAACGCCCGGTTCACGCTGGACGGCGAAACTTACCTGCTGCCGGCGAACCTGCCACCGCATTGCCTGCATGGTGGCAGCCCCGGCTTTTCCCACCGGCTGTGGGAGTTGGAGCCGGTCAGCCAGACCGAGGCCCGATTCACGCTGGTGTCCGAGGATGGCGACCAGGGCTTTCCCGGCACTGCCCGGGCCGAGGTGCGCATCACGCTGGACGGATACGCGCTGCGCTACGACATGCGCGTGGCAACCGACCGGCCAACGCCGATCAACCTGGCGCAGCACCTGTATTTCAACCTGATGGGCACCGGCTCGGTGATGGATCACAGCCTTCAGGTGGCCGCCGCGCAGTATTTGCCGGTCGATGGCACCAACACGCCCACCGGAGAGATCCTGCCGGTGGACGGCACGCGCTATGACTACCGCACCACGCGCAGCCTGACCGATGCCGACCCGCAGCGCATCGGTTGCGATGCCAGCGTCGTGCTGGACAGCGGTGCCGGGCCGGCGGCAACGCTGAGCGCGCCGAACGGGATGGGCCTGCGACTGTGGACAGACCGGCCCACGCTGCAAATCTACACCACGCCCTGGCTAAGCCCGCAGGGCGCCGCCCTGCCTGGCCAGACGCATGAGCCGATGACCGCGATCTGCCTTGAGGCGCAGGACCACGCCGATGCGATGACGCACGGTTTTCCATCGGTGCTACACGGGCCTGAAACACCCTACCGGCAGCTGACCACGATCGAGATCGCGCCCCGAGGTTAACCGGTGCGGGTTTCCGCTTCGATCTGGGCGCGGCTCTTGCGGGCGCGCTCGGTTGCCGATTTCAGCTGACCGCAGGCGGCCATGATGTCTTCGCCGCGCGGGGTGCGGATGGGGCTGGCATAGCCGGCCTTGTAGACGATGTCGGCAAACGCCTCGATCCGCGACCAGTCGCTGCGCTCATACGGGGCGCCGGGCCATTCGTTGAACGGGATCAGGTTGATCTTGGCCGGGATACCCGCGATCAGCTTGACCAGCCGGCGCGCGTCTGCGTCGCTGTCGTTCACGCCCTTCAGCATCACGTATTCGAAGGTGATGCGTTCCGAGTTCGACAGGCGCGGGTATTCGCGCAGCTCGTTCAGCAGCGTCTCGATGTTCCAGCGCTTGTTGATCGGTACAAGCTTGTCACGCACCTCGTCGGTGGTGGCGTGGAAGGACACCGCCAACATGCAGCCGATCTCTTCGGCGGCGCGGGCAATCTCGGGCACCACGCCGCTGGTAGAGAGGGTCATCCGGCGCCGCGACAGAGCGATACCCTCGCCATCCATCACGATCTTCATCGCATCGCGGACGTTTTCGAAATTGTACAGCGGTTCACCCATGCCCATCAGCACGATGTTGGACAGAAGCCGCGGACCTGCCTCGCCAGTGCCGACTCCGGGTTCCGGCCATTCGCCCAGATCGTCTCGGGCCATCATCACCTGGCCGACGATTTCAGCCGCGGTCAGGTTGCGTACCAGCTTCTGCGTTCCGGTATGGCAGAACGAACAGGTCAGCGTACAGCCGACCTGGGAAGAGATGCACAGCGTGCCACGGTCTTCCTCGGGGATATAGACCACCTCGACCTCGTGCCCGCCTGCAATGCGCACCAGATACTTCCGCGTGCCGTCGGCGCTGACCTGGCGCGAAACGACTTCGGGGATGGCGATGACGAAATGCTCGGCCAGCAGGGCGCGATAGCCCTTGGCCAGGTTGGTCATCGCGTCGAAATCGCGAACGCCCCAGTGATACAGCCACTGCCAGATCTGGCCCACACGCATCCGCGCCTGCTTTTCCGGCGTGCCGATGGCGATCAGCGCATCACGCAGCCCCTCACGGGTCAGCCCGACGATGTTCTGCGGCCCCTCCGGCGCCTTGCGCGGGATGGTCATCACGTCCTGGGTGATCGGAGCGGTCGGTTCCATGGCGAGTCCTCATGGCAAAACAAGCGCCTCTCATACAGGATTCGGGGCGAAATGCAAAAGCCTGTACGGTTGGCGGTGCGGTTCAGATAGCCAGCATCTGGTCGGTGATCTCAGACATTTGCCAATCGCGGATCAAGACCTGGACCCCGTTGTCGGAAAACAGCACATCCGAGCCGGACTGGCTGAGGTAAAGCCGTGCGTCGGCCCCGTCGAGATAGCCAAAGCCGGTAAAGCGCAGCGTGTCCCAGGGTTCGAGATCCAGAACCACGTCCTGTCCGGTATCGGACACGTCGAAGGTAAAGGTGTCGGCACCCGCACCCCCGGCCAGGAAGTCGTCGCCGGCGCCGCCGACCAGGCTGTCATCGGCGGCGGCGCTACGCATCCAGCTGGCCTGCGCGGCTTCCGTCCGGGCGATAAATTCGGGGCTGTCGGAAAAGCCGCGCACCACGGCGGCGCGGCTGGTGCCGGCGGCCAGGCTGTCGGCCCAGGATTGCAGGCCGGCGGAGTCAGGATCGCGGCCCAGCACGTTGCGGTATAGCAGCGTGACAAAACCGCTGTCGTCCAGCGCGCCATAGCGCGCCTGGAATTCGGGGCTGGCGACAAAGCCGCTGGTCACAGCCGTGACATCGGCGCCCGCTGCCAACCGTGCCGACCAACTGACAAAGCCGCCTGCGTCGGGTTCGCGCCCCAGCGTGGCAAGGTACAGACGGTACACCGCGCCGGACCACGAAGCCGGATCCGTGGCGCTTGCATAGGCGGCGGCTTTCGCGGCGGTCGCGGCCATGAATTCGGCGCTGTCCGAGAAGCCCAGCACGACGCTGGACCGGCTGGCGCCGCCGTCCAGTGCCACCAGCCACGAGGCAAGCCCGGCATCGTCGGGCGCGCGGTTCAAAACGTTGCGATACAGCAAGGTGACAAAGGCGGTGTTGTCCAGAGCACCGTAGACCGCCTGGAACTCGACACTGCCGACAAAGCCCGCCGCGGCCTGACCAACGCTGATCGCGGAGGTGCCGATCCGGTCGGCCCAGTCGAGAAAACCAGCTGCGTCGGGCTCTCGTCCCAGCGTCGCCTGGTAAAGGCGGTAGACGCTTGCCTCGATCTGCGGGAAGCGGCCGGCCTGCAATCCGTCGCCCAGCAGCAGGTCGTTCCCGTCTTGCCCGTTCAGCGTATCTGCACCGTCGCGGCCCAGAAGCCGGTCGTCATTGCCGCCGCCGATCAGGCTGTCGGGCCCGGGGGCGCCGATGGCCAGAACGACGGGGCCGCGAACCGCGTCCGACAGTTCAGCCAGGGTAAAGGTTTGGGCAGAGCCGGCAAATTCGAACGTCTCGACACCAGTGACCGTGACCGCGTCGTGAATGGGCAGGAACAGGCCCAGTGTCACGCTGCCGTCGGAATTGACGGTAAAGGTTTGCACGTCAGAGATACGGTCGTATGCGAAACTCAACGTGTCGGAGCCCGACCCGCCGTCGATTGTCGCCAGACCGCCGTAATAGACGATGGTGTCGTTACCCTTACCGCCGGTCAGCGTGTCGCCGTCCTGAAGAGCGATCAGATCATCCTCTGACACCGTGATTCCCGGTATCTTGGTGATGTCGATCATATCGCCAGAGGCATAGCCGCTGCCTGCGGCGGCGCGTGTCGCCGTGGGGTGGGTGGAATCGAAACTGGCGATTTCGTTCCGCGTTGTCATGGGGGGCAGCGGTGCGCCGCCCAGCACGAAGGTATGCACAGACGCGCTGCCGTCTGTGCTGGATTCATCGGCATAGCGGAACACATAGGTCGTCTTGTTCGACCAATGGATTTCTCCGAACTGGTAACGGACAAACACCCCGGCTGTGCCGGACAGCGTGCCCACGCCTTCGATCGCGATGCTGTGCACGCCCTTGTAGAGATAACCGTAGGGCAGATCGTTGCTGTCCATCGGCAGGTTCGGAATGCCGTAGTGAAAGGTCGCGCTTCCGCCGTCCAGGTCGGTGAAGGTCAGGGTTGTGGGGGCGACACCAAGGAAACGGCCGTAGGCGTCGTAATCGACGGCAAAGCCATGCAAGCTGTAAGTCGTCACGTCGGTTCAGTCTTCCTTGCAAGGCCGCGCGGGCATCCGCACGGCGTGTTGGGCTGCGCCTGGCGGTTCAGCCAGGGAACGGCATTCGGCCGCTCCGGCGCCTTGCGCGGAAAGGGGCACCACGGTTCGGGTGATCGGGGCGGCGGGTTGCACGGCAGGGTTTCCGGGAAAGTCGCCAGGCTTTCCTACAAGGCTTTGGAAGGAAGTGCAAAATCCGCGTTTGCGCAGTTTCGTTCGGCGGGGGTTCTGCCAAGTTGACGCGCCGTTGATAAACGTCAACGCAATACCGGCGCAGTCTCGTAGACTTGACCTGCGTGCGAACGGGGCAATTCTGGGAGGAGACACACATGACTTCTGCAAAATCCCTGGTCTTGCGCCTGGTGCTGTCCGTCTGGGCAGTGGCAGCGCTGGCCGTGCCCGGCGCCGTCCGGGCAGAAAGCTATGTCGGCTCGAATGTCGATAGCCGGGTATTGGTCGGGCTGAAGGCATCGCCGGACGGGGTACAGGCGATGATGCCCGAAGGCTGGACATCGGTACCGTTTCCCGCCGGGCCGCTGAAAGGGGCCAACCTATTGCTCATTCTGATTGACCGGTCGATCGACCTCGATGCCGAGGGCAAGCCGCTGGACCCTGCCAGCATGCGGGCCTTGGTCCAGGCCGGGATGGCCAAGCAGACCGACGGCGACGCGGTGCGGCTTTTCATCCTGGACATCCTGACGACCGTACCCGAACGCAACCCCTATGGCGTGGCTCGGCCCGCAGACATCGCGCGCACTCTGTCGATCAGCGGTCCGGCCAACGGTCCGCGTGCCGTATCAGACCAATGGCAGATCACGCCGGCTGAGGGCGGAGATGTAACGTTCTCGATGGATTTCACCACCGGCAAGCGCAGCTGGTCGCCGGGCGAGGCGTTCCCGTTCTCGGCCGCCACGCCGGAATTCTCGCGCATATACCGGTACGAACAGATGGTTGACCTGGTGGTCAGCACCAGCCTGGGCAAGCCGGCCAGCGGCACTTATTCCCTTTCGGGCACCGGGGCCGGCCTGGATGGCGTGCTGAATGGCAGCGAAGAAATCATCGCCGTGATGGACGTGCCGTCCTATGTACGGAAGGTCTTCCTGCCCTGACGATTACCGCTGCGACGGCTTAGCTGTCGCAGCGCTTGTCGGCGTCTTCATACGCGGCGGTGAAGCCCAGCAGCGAGAAGGTGTCCTTGGTGATCGTCCCGCGCGAGGAGCGGGCGGTCAGCACCGCATTTGCGCCACGCTTCATCGAGGTGACGATCTTGGCATCGTCTTGCGGCGAGGCCGGCCAGGCCCACTCGCCCTCGGTGAACAGCTCATAGGTCGAGCCGTCAACCTCGAACGAAACGGTGGAACCGGGGGCGAAAGGATAACCGCCGGTAAAGGCGACCTGCCCGTCGGCACCGGCATCGGGCCGGAAGAACACCATCAGCAGGATCTCGCCCCGAGTCACCGACTTGGCAACGCCCTGCGCGTCGGTGTTCAGGCTTTCCTTGTAGGTGGTCACCGCCCAGCACTGGCGCGGGTCCTTTTCCTCGAACACGCTCCAGTCCGTCACGGCGTTGACCTGGTTGGTGCTATCCTCTTGCGCCATTGCCATGGTCGCTGCTGCCAGCATTGTCAGCCCGGCCGCCGCGCGCACAAAGAATGATCCCATCTGTCCAGCCTCCAGCTGTCCTTCGCCTCTGTTCATGCCCGCCTTCGCGGGCCGCTTCCGGTTCTGTCGGCCTGTTGGGGCGGCGCTGCAACCGGTTTTCACTCGACGGCGGCACAATAGACTGAAATACCAAGGGCAAGAAAGCCCTCTTGGCAACAATTCGCCGGTTTGTGAGCGCCCATGACCCTGACCCCAGCCCCGTTTTGCGAAATCTGGCGCGGCCCTTTTGCCGAAAGCCACCACCTTGGCCATGCCGTTCTGTGTGACGACACCGGCCAGATCGTGCGCGCCTGGGGCGATCCGCATGCCGTGGTCCTGCCGCGCAGTTCGTCCAAGATGATCCAGGCGCTGCCGCTGATTACCTCAGGCGCGGCCGATGCGCGCGGGCTGAGCACAGAGCGTCTGGCGCTGGCCTGCGCCAGCCACCAGGGCGCGACAGTGCATGTCGACGCGGTCAGCGCGTGGCTGGCAGACCTGGGTCTGGGCGAGAGCGATCTGCTGTGCGGCCCGCAAGTATCGCGCGACGGGGCGTTGCGCCGGGCCATGGTCAAGGCAGACGAAGCCCCGTGCCAGTTGCACAACAACTGCTCGGGAAAGCACACCGGATTTCTGACCCTGGCGCAGCATCTGAAGGCCGGACCGGACTATGTCGATCCCGATCACCCGGTCCAGCGCGCCGTGCTGGAAGCGTTCGAGACCGTCACCCGCGAGACCAGCCCCGGTTTTGGTATCGACGGTTGCTCGGCACCCAATTTCGCCTGCACGATGCACGGCATGGCACGGGCAATGGCCTGGTTCGCCGCCGCGCGCGAGCGTACAGGCACGCTGTCCACGGCCGCGGCACGGCTGACCGCGGCAATGATGGCGCATCCGGTGATGGTCGCCGGCGAAGGCCGCGCCTGTACCGAACTGATGCGCGCCGCGAAAGAACCGGTTGCGCTGAAGACCGGGGCCGAGGGCTATTTCATTGCCATCCTGCCTGAGCGCAAGATGGGCCTGGCGCTGAAGGCCGCGGACGGGGCGACCCGGGCCGCCGAATGCGCGCTGGCGGCGATCCTTGTCGGACTGGGCGTACTTGACGCCGAGCATCCGGCGACCAAGAAACGGATGAACGCGCCGATCCTGAACCGGCGCGGGATCGAGACCGGCATGATCCGGCCCGCGCAAGGATTGATGACGTGACCGGAACGCCCACCCCCGAGGAAATCGCCCGCCTGCCCTATCGCAAATGCGTGGGTGTGATGTTGGTGAACCCGGCCGGGCACGTGTTCGTCGGCCAGCGGATCGACACCGAAATCCCCGCCTGGCAGATGCCGCAAGGCGGCATCGACAAGGGCGAGGCACCGCGTGACGCGGCGCTGCGCGAATTGTGGGAAGAAACAGGCGTGACCGCCGACCTGGTGACGGTCGAGACCGAAACGGCCGACTGGCTGCCCTACGACCTGCCGCACGAGATCGTGCCGCGGATCTGGAAGGGCAAGTACCGCGGACAAGAGCAGAAGTGGTTCCTGCTGCGCTTTCACGGCCGCGACGACCAGGTGCGGATCGACACCGATCATCCCGAATTCAGCACCTGGCGCTGGCTGCCGCCTGCCGACCTGGTGGAAAACATCGTGCCGTTCAAGCGCGCCGTCTATGCGCAGGTGCTGAACGCCTTCGCCGACCGACTGTAAGAACGCGCCGACCCGATGCTGGAAATCTTCCTGAAGACGCTGCCATTCTTTGCCCTGATCGGGGTGGGGTACGGTGCGGGCCGCACCCAGTTCTTCACCGAGGAAGCGACATCGTACCTGACCAAGTTCGTATTCTACTTCGCGCTGTCGGCGATGCTGTTTCGGTTTGCCGCGAACCTGTCCATCGGCGAGATTTTCGACCCGCGCGTGGCGGCCGGCTACCTGTGGGGCACGGCCTTCGTCTATGGCGTGGCGATGGCCGTGGCCTTCCTTCGCGGCACAGACACCCCAACCGCCGCGATAGAGGCGCAATGCGCCGCCATCGGCAACACCGGGTTTCTTGGCGTGCCGATGCTGGCGCTGCTGATGGGGCAGGCCGCGGTGGCGCCGATCATCCTGGTGCTGTCGATCGACCTGATCGTGTTCTCTTCGCTGCTGGTGATCCTGGTGGTGGGCGCGCGGCAAGGGGCGATGAACCTGTCGATCATCCGCACCGTGGCCGTGGGCCTGGCCAAGAACCCGATGATCGTGGCCATCGCGCTGGGGCTTGGGGTGGCGGCGAGCGGGCTGACGGTGCCGGCGCCGGTGAACGATTTCCTGACCATCCTGGGCAACGCGGCCACGCCAGGCGCACTGTTCGCCATCGGCGCCTCGCTGGCGACCAAGTCGGCCGAACGGGTGCAGATCGCGGCGTGGCTGTCTTTCTGCAAGCTGGTGCTGCATCCGGCGCTGGTCTTTGTCGGGCTATACGTGCTGTTTCCCGCTGACCCGTTCAAGGCGTCGGTGGTGGTATCGGCGGCGGCGCTGCCGGTTGCCGGCAACGTGTTCATCCTGGCCCAGCATTACAAGATCGCACCGCACCGCGTGTCGGCGTCGATCCTGATCTCGACCGCAGTCAGCATCCTGACGGTCAGCCTGGTGATCGCCTGGGTCACCGGCAGCTGATCCGGCGCGGGCCGGGGCGGACCCCATAGCAGAATGGAGGGCACGATGAAGACGATTTCGGAAAACCGGTGCTTTGGCGGGGTGCAGGGGGTCTATTCCCATGCCTCGCATGCTTGCGGCTGTGACATGACCTTTGGCCTGTACCTGCCGCCGCAGGCCGCGCAGGGGCCCGTGCCGCTGCTGTGGTACCTGTCCGGACTGACCTGCACCCATGAGAACGCCATGACGAAGGCCGCCGCGCAGGGACACGCCGCACGGGCGGGCATCGCGGTGGTGTTTCCCGACACCTCGCCGCGCGGGCCGGGCGTTGCCAATGACGAAGCGTATGATCTGGGCCAGGGCGCGGGCTTTTACGTCAATGCCACGCAGGCGCCCTGGGCACCGCATTTCCGCATGTGGGACTATATCGCCGAAGAACTGCCGGCGTTGCTGGGCGACCGTTTCGCGCTGGACATGGGCCGGCAGGCGATCACAGGCCATTCAATGGGCGGTCACGGTGCGCTGACGCTGGCGATGGCCCATCCGGGGCGCTTCCGCTCGGTCTCGGCCTTTGCGCCAATCGCCAATCCGTCGCGCAGCGACTGGGGCCGCGGGCAGCTGACCGCCTATCTGGGCGCAGACGAAGACAGCTGGCAAAGGCACGACGCCAGCGTGGCAATGGCGCGCGACGGGTTTGACGGGCCAGTGCTGATCGACCAGGGGGCCGACGACCAGTTCCTTGCGCTGCTGAAGCCCGAGACGTTGGCCCAGGCAATGGCGACGCGCCGGCAGGAAGGGACCTTCCGGATGCAAAAGGGATATGACCACAGCTATTTCTTCGTCTCCACCTTCATGGGCGATCACGTCGACTTTCACGCAGGGGCGCTTTTGGCGTGACCGTGCTCTACGTCGATGCCGACGCCTGCCCGGTCAAGGACGAGGCAGAGCGCGTTGCCAGCCGGCACCGGGTGACCATGATGCTGGTGTCGAACGGCGGCATCCGGCCGTCGCGCAATCCGCTGGTGCAGATCGTGGTGGTACCCGATGGGCCGGACGAGGCCGACAAGTGGATCGCCGAACGCGCCGGGCCCGGTGACGTGGTGGTGACGTCTGACATGCCGCTGGCCGCGCGTTGCGTCGAGGCGGGCGCGCAGGTGCTGCGCCCGGACGGCAGCACGCTGACCACGGCGAACGTCGGCGCGGCTCTGGCCACGCGCGACCTTATGGCAGACCTGCGCGCCGCCGATCCGTTCCGCCAGGGCGGCGGGCGCGGCTTTACCAAGGCTGACCGATCGCGCTTTCTTGACGCGCTGGAAACGGCGCTTCGCCGCGCGCTTCGCTAGCGATCCGCCGCCGGCCCTTGCCGCGTGGCCGCGCGACGCGTATCTGTGACGCGACCTGACAAATGGAGACAGCGCATGTTCAAGGGACTGGGCCAGATGGGCGATATGGCCAAGATGATGAAGGCCGCCAAGGAGATGCAGACCAAGATGGCGCAGCTTCAGGAGGACCTGAACACCATGACCGTGGTCGGCGAATCCGGTGCCGGCCTGGTGCGCGCGACAGCCACCGCAAAGGGCGAACTGACCGGCCTTGAAATCGACCCGTCGATCTTCAACCCCGATGAAAAGGAAGTGGTCGAGGATCTGATCCTTGCTGCGATCAAGGATGCCCAGGCAAAGGCCGCCGAACGCTCGCAGGCCGAAATGGCCCGCCTGACCGAAGGGCTGGGCCTGCCGGCCGACATGAAGCTGCCGTTCTAAGCCGGCAGCGATCCGCGCGCGATGAGCAGCACCAGGGATATCGACGCGCTGATCGAGATGATGGCGCGCCTGCCGGGGCTGGGTCCCCGGTCGGCCCGGCGCGCGGTGCTGCACATGATCCGCAAGCGGGCGCAGATACTGAACCCGCTGTCCGAGGTGATGGCCACTGTCGCGGCCACGGCGCGGGAATGCCTGAACTGCGGCAACATCGGCACCGCCGACATTTGCGACATCTGCGACAGCGAAGCCCGTGCCAACGGTCAGCTTTGCGTGGTTGAGGACGTGGCCGATCTGTGGGCCATGGAACGCTCGCAGGTGTTCCGCGGCCGGTATCACGTGCTGGGCGGCACGCTATCCGCGCTGGATGCCGTCGGCCCCGAAGAACTGCGCATCCCCAAGCTGATCGCGCGGGTCGATGCCGAGGGCATCACCGAACTGATCCTGGCGCTGAACGCCACTGTAGACGGCATGACCACCGCACATTACATCGCCGATCAGCTGGAGGGGCGCGTGCGCGTCACGTCGCTGGCGCAGGGCGTGCCGGTGGGCGGTGAACTGGACTATCTTGACGACGGTACGATCACCGCGGCGATGAACGCACGCAAGTCGATCTGACGGCGGGGCGGGCGCAGGCCCGCCACCGCGCCGCGCTTAGTTGCGACGATCGTCCTCGTCTTCATCCTCGTCATCGTCGGGCAGGTTGAAGAAGCTGTCGGCGTCCGAGTAATCCTTGGTGTCGCGCTCTTCGGTCTGCTCGGACAGGGTGAAGTTCTCCAACCCTTCGATTGCGGTCGGCATCCGCGGTTCTGCCGGCATGTCCAGGCTCTGCTCGGTCGAAACCAGCTTGCGGCGCTCGTCGTCGTTCATCACGCCTTCGGTGGACTTCTTCGATGCCTTCTGCACGGCGGCGTCCAACTCGGACTGCTTGCACAGGCCCAGCGCAACCGGGTCAATCGGTTGCATGTTGCCGATGTTCCAGTGGGTGCGTTCGCGGATCGACTGGATCGTCGGCTTGGTGGTGCCCACCAGTTTGGCAATCTGTCCGTCGCTCAACTCGGGGTGGAACTTGACCAGCCACAGGATCGAGTTCGGCCGGTCCTGCCGCTTGGACAGCGGGGTGTACCGCGGACCGCGGCGCTTTTCCTCGCCGACCGAGGCCGGGTTGAATTTCAGCTTCAACCGATGCAGCGGGTCGTTTTCGGCCTTGTCGATCTCGATCTGGTCCAGCTGGTTGTTGGCGATCGGGTCAAAGCCCTTCACCCCGGCCGCAACGTCGCCGTCGGCGATGCCCTGAACTTCCAACTCGTGCATCCCGGTGAAATCCGCGATCTGCTTGAAGGTCAGGGTCGTATTGTCCACCAGCCAGACGGCGGTGGCCTTGGCCATCAGCGGTTTGCCCATCATTGTCTCGTCTCCTTCACGCAAGTCTTCCCCCGCCCCCGGACCTTGGTCCGAGAGGTCCCGGAGGCCGGGACAGGTTTCCGTTGTCGGGGAACTTGCGGCGTATATAAGGGCGCAAGCCAAAAAGGGGAAGAGCAAATGCGTTGGCCGATCGCCGCCCTGCTGACCGTCGCCACCCTGACCGTCGCCACCCTGGCCAACGCCGAGGGCGAGCGGGCGGGCAGCTTCGACTATTACGTGCTGTCGCTGAGCTGGTCACCCAACTGGTGCGCCACCGAAGGCGACGCGCGCAATTCACCCCAGTGCACGGACGAAGCCGATTTCGGTTGGGTGCTGCACGGGCTCTGGCCGCAATACAACCGCGGCTGGCCGTCGTTCTGCCGCACGTCAGAGCCGCCGCCCACCCGCACGATGACCGCAGCCATGGCCGATATCATGGGCACATCGGGGCTGGCCTGGCACGCCTGGAACAAGCATGGAAGCTGCTCGGGCCTGTCCGCGGCAGGTTATTACGCGCTGGCGCGCGAGGCGTTCGGGCGTATCAAGCGTCCCGAAGTGTTCCGCAAACTGGACAAACCCGTGCGCCTGCCAGCCAAGCTGATCGAGGAAGCCTTCCTGAAGGATAACCCCGCGCTGGAGCCCGACATGCTGACCGTCACGTGCAAGGACGGCCGCATACAAGAGGCGCGGATCTGCCTGTCGAGGGACCTGACCCCGGTGCCCTGCGGGCGCGACGTGGTGCGCGACTGCACCATGAAGGACGCCCTGCTGGACCCGGTACGCTAGGGCTTACTTGTCGCGTCGGCGCGGAGTGGCAGCGCCACCGACGCCGCGCGCAGTGCCCGGCCCGCGGCGCGGCTTGTCGCCACCGGGGCGGCCCGGCGGGGTGAACCGGCGCGAAGTGTCACTGGCATCCTGCGGCGGTGTCTTGTCCCGGCGGGGGTGCTTGGCGGGTTTGTCGCCCGGCTTGCCCGGCTTCTTGCCAAAGGGTTTGCCCGCAGCGTCGCCCTCGGCCCGCGGTTTGCCGTAAGGCTTGCGCGCGGGTTTGTCGCTACCTGTCTCCTCGCC
>JAGRMT010000186.1:0-209 GCA_020441125.1 Roseivivax sp. | reverse complement strand
GTAGGGCTTGCGGAACGGCTTGTCGCCGCCGGTCTCTTCGCCGCGTGGCTTGTAGGGCTTGCGCGCCGGGCGGTCGCCGCCGGTCTCCTCGCCACGTGCCTTGTAGGGCTTGCGCGCCGGGCGGTCGCCGCCGGTCTCCTCGCCACGTGCCTTGTAGGGCTTGCGCGCCGGACGGTCGCCGCCGGTCTCCTCGCCACGTGCCTTGTAGG
>JAGRMT010000185.1 GCA_020441125.1 Roseivivax sp. | reverse complement strand
TGACCGGCGTCGGCGTGGCCTTCTCGCGCTTCCTGGAAGTGTCGAGCTCGACCGGCCTGTTCATCGGCGCTGCGATGGTGTTCTTCTATGCCGTTCTTGGCGGCATGAAAGGCATCACCTACACGCAGGTCGCGCAGTACGTCGTGCTGATCATCGCCTACACCATCCCGGCGATCTTCATCTCGCTGAACCTGACCGGCAACCCGATCCCGGCCCTGGGCCTGTTCTCGGACGCGACGGCCACCGGCCAGCCGCTGCTTCAGAACCTGGAAGGCCTGGTCACCGACCTGGGCTTCAAGTCCTACCTGACCCAGTCCGACACCACGCTGAACATGTTCCTGTTCACCATGTCGCTGATGATCGGCACCGCCGGCCTGCCGCACGTGATCGTGCGCTTCTTCACCGTTCCCACGGTGAAAGACGCCCGTTCGTCTGCTGGTTGGGCGCTGGTGTTCATTGCCCTGCTGTACCTGACGGCCCCGGCCGTGGCAGCGATGGCGCGCATGAACCTGATCACCACCTTCTACCCGAACGGCACGACTGAGGCACCGATCGCCTACGAAGGCCGTCCGGACTGGGTGGCAAACTGGGAAAAGACCGGCCTGCTGAAGTTCGAAGACAAGAACGGCGACGGCCTGGTCAACTACTCGGGCGACAAGGAAGCGAACGAGCTGACCGTGAACAACGACATCATGGTTCTGGCAAACCCCGAAATCGCACAGCTTCCCGGCTGGGTGATCGCCCTGGTGGCGGCCGGTGGTCTGGCAGCGGCCCTGTCGACGGCAGCCGGTCTGCTGATGGCCATCGCATCGGCCATCTCGCATGACCTGATCAAGTCGCAGATCAACCCGAACATCAGCGAAAAGGGCGAGCTTCTGGCCGCTCGTGTCGCGATGGCGGTGGCGATCGCCGTGGCAACCTGGCTGGGTCTGAACCCCCCGGGCTTCGCGGCACAGACCGTGGCGCTGGCCTTCGGCCTCGCGGCAGCCTCGATCTTCCCGGCACTGATGATGGGCATCTTCTCGAAGCGCATCAACAACAAGGGCGCCGTGGCAGGGATGCTGGCAGGTCTGATCGTGACGATCGTCTACATCTTCCTGCACAAGGGCTGGTTCTTCGTGGCTTCGACCGCGTCCTTCTCGGATGCTGATCCGCTGCTGTTCTCGATCAAGTCGACTTCGTTCGGCGTGGTCGGCGCGCTGATCAACTTCGTGGTCGCCTACCTGGTCTCGAATGCGACCGAAGACGTTCCGGCCGACGTTCAGGAGCTGGTGGAAAGCATCCGCATTCCGCGCGGCGCCGGCTCTGCCGTCGATCACTAAACACACCGAAAAGGGGCGGGAAACCGCCCCTTTGACTTTTCTTTCCGTCCCGCCCGCAGCAAGCTGGGCGGGACGGGTCGCGACAGGGGGTAGACATGCCGATTGCGCAAGACGAGCTGCGGCGGTTTCTCAGTGGGGTGCATCCCTACGACGCGTTGGAACCGGCGGTGATCACCGCGCTTCTGCCCCGCTTTCGTGCCATGGCCGTTTCGGCCGGCACCGCCATATTCGAACCCGACGCGCCGCTGGAAGGGCTGTACCTGATCCACGACGGCGAGGTGGAAATCCGCGACCGCAACGACGTGCCGGTGTCCCTGCTGGGCCCGCGCAACTCGTTCGGCGAGCGCGGCTTGCAGCGCGAGGGCAAGGCTTTCTCGCTCGCCGTGGCCCGCGCCGACAGCACGCTGCTGCTGCTGCCCGCCGCCGATTTCCTGCACCTGGTCCAGACCCAGCCCGCCGCCGCCCGCTATTTCAACCGCGGCCGCACCGAAAAGCCGCGCAAGTCCGACCTGGCCACGACCCGGGTCGAAACGCTGATGGCCCGGACGCCGCTGACCTGCGGCGCCGACGCGACGGTGCAGCAGGCCGCCCGCCTGATGCGCGACGCGCACGTATCGTCGATCTGCGTGGTCGAGGGCGAAGCGCTGACCGGCATCGCCACCATCCGCGACATCTCGGGCAAGGTGGTGGCCGGCGCCCTGCCCTATGACACGCCGCTGTCACGCATCATGACGACCCATCCCGTCACCCTGCCCCCCTCTGCCGTCGGATCTGACGTGCTGCACATGATGATGGAGCGGCGGATCGGCCATATCCCGATCGCCGAGGGCGGCAAGCTGGTGGGCATCGTCACCCAGACCGACCTGACCCGTTTCCAGGCCGTCAGCAGCGCCGAACTGGTCGGCGCCATCGCCCATGCCGAAACCGCCGAAGAGATGGCCGAGGTGACGGCGCGCATTCCGCAGCTCTTGGTGCAGCTGGTCGCCGGCGGCAACCGCCACGAGGTGGTCACCCGGCTGATCACCGACATCGCCGATACCTGCACCCGCCGCCTGCTGGCGCTGGGTGAAGCCAGGCTGGGGCCGCCGCCGGTACCCTATCTGTGGCTGGCCTGTGGCAGCCAGGGCCGACAGGAACAGACCGGTGTTTCCGACCAGGACAACTGCCTGTTCATCGACGACGCGGTGACCGATGCGCAGATGGGCTGGTTCGCCGATCTGGCGCGGTTCGTCTGCGACGGGCTGAACACCTGCGGCTATGTCTACTGTCCGGGCGAGATGATGGCGACGAACCCGCGCTGGTGCCAGCCCGTGCGCGTGTGGCGCAGCTATTTCGAGGGCTGGATCGCCCGCCCCGACCCCGAAGCGCAGATGCTGGCCAGCGTGATGTTCGACCTGCGCCCGATCGGCGGCACCGTCGCACTGTTCGAGGACTTGCAGGAACAGACGCTGGCGGCGGCGTCCAAGAACTCGATCTTCGTCGCCCACATGATCGCCAATTCGCTGAAACATCACCCGCCGCTGGGGCTGATCCGCGGCTTTGCCACGATCCGCTCGGGCGAGCACAAGAACCAGCTGGACCTGAAGCACAACGGCGTTGTGCCTGTGGTGGACCTGGGCCGCGTCTACGCGCTGCAGGCGCGACTGGGGGCGGTCAATACCCGCGCCCGGCTTGAGGCGGCGCAGGCGGCGGGGGTGCTGTCGGCCTCAGGCGGGCGCGACCTGATCGACGCCTACGACCTGATCGCCGAAACCCGGCTGGAACATCAGGCGGCGCAGGTGAAGGCGGGCAACAAGCCCGACAACTATCTGGCGCCGTCCGACCTGTCGGATTTTGACAGAGGTCATCTGCGCGACGCCTTCGTGGTCGTAAAGTCGATGCAATCGGCCGTCGGTCACGGGCGCGGCGCGCTCAGCTGACGCGCCAGGGCCTGACGGCGGACAGACGCGGCGCCGGGAGGGGCGCAGCGGGGAGGAGACGGAAATGCTGTTGCAACTTGTGGCCGTGATCGTGGCCGGGGTCGGCGGCGCCGGCCTGATGATGGGCCTGAACCGCCTGACCGGCCGGCGTCTGCCGCGCTGGTTGGTGCCGCTGGCCGCGGGTGCCGCGATGCTGGCCACCGCCGTTGCTAGCGAATACGGCTGGTACACCGCCACGCGCGACGGCCTGCCCCAAGGCTTCGTCGTCGTCCAGACGGTGGAAACCCGCGCGCCCTACCGGCCGTGGACCTATGCCGTTCCGCTGGTCACCCGGTTCATTGCGCTGGACCCCACGGCGATCAAGCCCGCGCAAGACGATATCAACCACAGCTTGGTCACTCTGTACCTTTTCGCCCGCTGGCAGCCTGCCCTTCTGGTCGAGGTGCGGGTGGATTGCGCCGGCAAGCGCCGCGCCGATCCGTCTGAAGAGCCTGCCGCGCCGCTGGTCTGGCGCGAGGTCGGCGCCGACGACCCGATCCTCGCCGCCGTCTGCCCCGGAGCCTGACCATGCTGAACGCCCTGTCACTGCGCCTGCGCATCTTCCTGTTCTTCGTTCTGCTGGCCGCCGGCGGCACGCTGTCGATCACCGCCGCGCTGTGGTTCGGCTACAGCCGCGCCGTTGAAACCGGCGCCGGCAACGGTTTCATGCTGGCCGGGATCGTGGCTGTGTTCCTGCTGGTGGCGATGACCGCCGGCATCTGGCTGCTGTTCGATGAAAACGTCGCCAAGCCGATCGAGCGGCTGGCCTCTGACATGCGGGCCCGCGCCCATGCCGGGGTCGACCGGCAGATGGACACCGCGGCGGCGCGCTACCTTGGCGATCTGGCCCCGGCCGCCGACGCGGTGGCGCGCAAGCTGTCGGGCAGCGCGCTGGACACCGCGCAGGCGATCGCTCGCGAAACCGCCCGGTTGAACGCCGAAAAGGCGCGCCTGACTGCCCTGCTGACCGACATCCCCGTTGCGGTGATGCTGGTCAACGAAATCGGCCAGATCGCGCTTTATGACGGCCAGGCGGCCGAGGTCCTGGCACAGATCCACGTGCCGCGGCTGAACGCGTCGATCTACGACTACTTCTTGCGCCCCAGCCTGGACGAGGCAGCGCAGCGCGTCCGCAAGACCGGCAAGGAAACCCGCCTGACCGCACACAGCGCCGACGGCCGGCAAAGCTACGAGGCGCGGATGAAACCGCTCGACGGTGGCGGCTACATGCTGATCATCGAGGATTCGCACGCCGAGATTGCCCCCGACGCCGCCCGCCCGCTGGTCTATGACTTCGACCTGATGAACCCCGCTGCCGCCGCCTCGATCGAGGCGCGGACGCTGCGCAGCCTGGTGTTTTCGGTCTTCGACACCGAAACCACCGGCCTGCTGCCCCACAAGGACGAGATCGTCCAGCTGGGTGCGGTGCGCGTGGTCGGCGGGCGTATCGTGCCGGGCGAAGTGATCGACCAGCTGGTCGACCCCGGCATGCCGATCCCGCCTGCCTCGACACGGGTGCACAAGATTTCAGACGCGATGGTGGCCGGAAAGCCCGATATCGTCACTGTGGCGCGTCGCTTTCACAACTTTTCCCGCGATGCGGTGATCGTGGCGCATAACGCGCCTTTCGACATGGCCTTCCTGCGCCGCCACGCCGCCCGGTGCGAGCTGGAGTGGTCTCACCCGATCCTGGACACCGTGTTGCTGTCGGCAGTGGTGTTCGGCGCGTCAGAAACCCATACGCTGGACGCATTGTGCGAGCGGCTGGACATCACCATTCCCGCCCGCCTGCGCCACACCGCTCTGGGCGATGCGCACGCCACGGCCGAGGTTCTGGTCAAGCTGCTGCCACTGCTTGAGGCGCGCGGCATGGCCACGTTCGGCGACGTCATCGCGGAGACCCGCAAGCATGGCCGCCTGCTGGAAGACCTGAACTGATTGCACGGGCCGCGCCCGCGGTTACAGCCGGGCGCCGCCGCGCCATGTGCCGCGCAGCGCAAGCCCCTCGTCCAGCCAGAGAAAATCGGCCCGCCGCCCCGGTGCCAGACGGCCCAGGCGATCCGCCAGCCCGACCACCCGCGCCGGGATGGCGCTGGCCCGTGCCAGCGCATCCGCCGGTGTCATCCCGGCAGCCACACACACCCTCACCGCACGGTCCAGCGCCAGATCGGCCCCTGCCAGCGTTCCATCCGCCAGCGTCAACCGCCCGTCTGCCCGGCGGATGACCCGGCCGTTCAGTGTAAATGCCCGGCGGTCGCTGCCCGCCACGGCCATCGCGTCGCTGACCAGGAACATCTGCCCCGGCCCGGCCTTGGCCCGCAGCGCCGCCGCCAGCGCAGCCGGGTGGACATGTATCGCGTCTGCGATGATCCCGGCATCGACCGCGCCGCAATCCAGCGCCGCACCGACTAATCCGGGCGCACGCGCGGTCAGCGGCGACATGGCGTTGTAAAGGTGGGTGACGCAACGCGCGCCGGCGGCAAAAGCCGCGCGCGCCCGGTCATGATCGCAATCCGAATGACCGAGCGATACAACGATCCCGGCAGCCGCCAGCGCGGCGATTTGGGCTCCTGTCGCGCTTTCCGGAGCAAGCGTGATCATCAGCGCGGGCAGCCGTTCCGCCGTGGCGCGGTAAAATGCAAGGTCCTCGTCGGTCATCGGCCTGATCAACGCCGGATCATGCGCACCCTTTCGGACAACGTCCAGATGCGGCCCCTCCAGGTGCATCCCGACGATCCCCGGCACACCCGAGGCGATGGCCGCGACCACCGCCTCAACCGCGGCATGGGTGTTTTCGGGTGTGTCGGTGATCAATGTCGGCAGGATCGACGTCGCGCCCAGCCGTCCGTGCGCCTCGGCCATGATGCGCAGCGTTTCGACCGTGGGCGCGTTGTTCAGCATCGCGCCGCCGCCGCCATTGACCTGAAGATCGACAAATCCCGGTGCCAGGATACCCGGCCCCAGGTCGGTGACCAGGGATGCTCCCAGCGCCCCGCGTGGGCACAGCCGCGCGACTTCGCCATCCTCGACAAGCAAGGCATAACCGGGATGCAGGACTTCTCCGTCGAACACGGCGCCGGCGGCAAAGCCCTGTGCACCCATTCAGGCGGCCCCTGCGATGTCCACCTGCCGCGCCAGCGTCAGTGCGCCATCCAGCGCCGTGCCCGCCTCTTCGGTCACGGCAGCGCCGATGGTCTTGGGCAGGAACGGGATATAGGCCTTGCCCAGCTTGCCCGGCAGCACCAGCCGGTGCCCCGGCTCCCATCCCAGCGCTTCCATCGCGCGGGCGATCCAGTCGGCGCCGGTCTTCATCAGGATGCGGCCCTGCGGATCGCCGGCCTCGGCCGCTGCGGCCAGACCGGGTGCCAGCCGCGCGTATTCCGCCGGCAGTGCGTCGCGGGCGAAATCGACGATTGCCTCCGGCCCGCCGAATTCATCCAGGATCGCCTCTGTCAGCGCGGTACGCGGCACCAATCCGTCATGCGCATGCAGCACCATGCGCAACAGCCCGCGGCCCAGCCACGCACCAGAAGCCTCGTCCCCCAGGATCAGACCCCAGCCGCCCAGGCTCTTGACCACGCCGCCGGTCCGGCGGGCGTAGAAAGAGCCGGTACCGATGGAACCGACAAAGCCGTCGCGATGCGCCAGCGCACCGACAACCAGCGGCTTGCGATCATCCTCGACAATGGCATCGGCAAAGGGCAGCGACTTGCGCAGCTGGCTGGCCTGTTCGGCCGTCATGATCCCGGCCACGCCCAGATAGGCGCGGGCCTCGCACAGCTGGGCATAGCTGATGCCGGATTTCTCGCTCAGCGCCTTGGCTGCCTCGGCAATGGCTCGGGCGCAGGCAGAGGGGCTATTGGTGAAGTTGGCGCCGCGGCCGATGAAATCGACCCGGCGTGCACCATCGGTCCACGCAATACGGCATTGCGTGCCGCCGCAATCCACTCCGATGAAAGCCCCGCGTGTCATGTCAAATCACTTTGTAAAGGCCCACTCAACACTTGACGAGAGGCAATTTCAACCAACGGCCGGACGTATAGTATCCGCGGGCGCAGGACACGCAGACTCAAATCGCTTTGCATACAATCCTTATGGATTTTGCCCGCGAGTTCAGAAAATATCAAGCATTTTCATATTGTTGCGCCACAGAGAACGCTGTGGCGCAACATCGGAAACGGAACGGCGCTAGCCGTTGCGCCCCAGGTGCTTTTTCAAGGCACCGGCGTTGCGCTCGCGCCGGCCCTTGTACGGGTTCTTGTCACCCTGGCCGCGGAACGTCAGCCGGATCGGCGTGCCAGGCATGTCAAAGTCGGCCCGCAAGCCGTTGACAAGATACCGCTTGTAGCTCTCAGGCAGCTTGTCGGGATGGCTGCACATCACGACAAATCCCGGTGGCCGCGTCTTGGCCTGGGTCATGTAGCGCAGCTTGATCCGGCGGCCCTGCGGCGCGGGTGGCGGGTGCTGCTCCAGCATCGCGGTCAGCCAGCGGTTCAGCTGTGCCGTGGTCACGCGGCGGTTCCACACGTCATAGGCCTTGATGATGGCATCGTGCAGCTTGTCCAGCCCCTTGCCCGTCTTGGCAGAAACGGTGACCAGCGGCGCGCCCTTCAGCTGCGGAAGCAGCGTCTCGAATCCTTCGCGCATCGCCTTCAGCTTGGCGTTCTTCTCGTCTTCCAGGTCCCACTTGTTGACCGCCACCACCACGGCGCGGCCCTCGCGCTCGGCCAGGTCGGCGATGCGCAGGTCCTGCGTCTCGAACGGGATGGCGGCATCCAGCAACACCACCACGACTTCGGCGAACTTGACCGCGCGCAAGCCGTCAGAGACGGACAGCTTTTCCAGCTTTTCCTGCACCTTTGCCTTCTTGCGCATCCCGGCGGTGTCGAAAATGCGCATCGGGGTGCCCTGCCAGTCGGTCTGGACAGAGATGGAATCGCGGGTGATCCCGGCCTCGGGCCCGGTCAGCAGCCGGTCTTCGCCCAGGATGGCGTTGATCAGCGTCGACTTGCCCGCGTTCGGCCGGCCGACCACGGCGATTTGCAGCGGCTTGGCCCGCGTCGGCACGCGCGGCGCGTCCGGGTCTTCGTCGCTGACATCGGTTTCGGTCTCGGGCGCCTCGGCCTCGGCCCGCTCGGCAAAGGCGTCGGCCAGCGGTTGCAGCACCGAGTAAAGCTCGGGCATCCCTTCGCCATGTTCGGCTGACAGGCGGATCGGTTCGCCCAGACCCAGCGCGAAAGCCTCAAGCACGCCGGCATCGGCGGCGGCGCCTTCGCCCTTGTTGGCCGCAAGGATCACATGACGGGCGCGCTTGCGCAGGATGTCGGCGAAAATTTCGTCCGCCGGGGTCACCCCGGCGCGCGCGTCGATCATGAACAGGCACACATCGGCCATGTCCACCGCACGCTCGGTCAGCTTGCGCATCCGGCCCTGAAGGCTGTCGTCGGTCGCTTCTTCCAGCCCGGCGGTGTCGATCACGGTGAACCGCAGGTCAACCAGCCGCGCCTCGCCCTCGCGCAGGTCGCGCGTCACGCCGGGCTGGTCATCGACCAGCGCCAGCTTTTTGCCGACAAGGCGGTTGAACAGGGTGGACTTGCCCACATTCGGGCGGCCCACGATGGCTAGCGAGAAGGTCATGGATCGGGTCCCGGTCAATCAGACCGGTTCGTTACACGGTTTTGCCGTCAACGGAAAGCGATCAGTTGCCCCTTGCCCGTCACGACGTAAAGCGTGCCGTCAACCACGATCGGCGCCGCAGTCGCCCCGCCGGGAACCGCCACGCTGCCGGTCAGCGCACCGTCGGCCGGGTTGAACAACCGGATCGTACCGTCAGAGCCAGGCACCACCAGGTGTCCGCCGGCCAGCACCGGGCCATAGTTCACGTAAGACGAATCGCGCCGCTTCTGCGGTTTGCGCCGCTCTACATAGCCGGGCAGGTCGACAGACCAGACGGTTTCGCCGGTCTCCGCGTCCAGGCGCACCAGGTTGTTTACGTCGCTGACCAAGTAAACCGAATCCGAGGTAACCCAAGCCGGGCCGGTGGCACCGATCGGAGCGCTCCAGCGCCGCTCGCCGTTGGCGATGTTCAGCGCCACGAAAGCTCCGGACTGGTTGCCGACATAGACCGTATCGCCATAGGCGACAGGGTCGCCCGTGATGTCATCGACGGTGGCGATGGCCAACCCGCGACGCAGGTTGGGCAGACCGGCGTTCCACAGCCGCAGCCCGCCCTGGCGGAACGCGGCCTGCAACTCGGCATTGCCGAAGCCGAAGATCACCCGCTGCGGTGTCACCACCGGGGCAGGCCCGCCCGCGACGTTGTTGATGTCGGACAGCCCGTCAATCTGCCAGCGCACGCGGCCGTTGTCGGCCTCCAGCGCCCAGGCCGTGGTGTCGCCCGCCACCAGGTAGACCACACCTTCGTAAAAGCTGGGATTGCCCGTACCGGTGTTGCCCAGCTTCTGCGTCCACAGTGTCTGGCCCGTCGCCGGGTCCAGCGCCGCCACGACGCCAAAGGCAGAGGTCACGTAAAGCCGCCCGCCGCCCAGCGCCAGCGAGCCGCCGCTGGCCTGATCGGGCCGGTCGGACAGCGGGGTCAGGTCCGCTGTCCAAAGGGTCGCCCCTGAGGCCGAGGTCGCGGTGACCGTCATGGCGCTATCGAGGGTAAAGATCCGCCCTGCCTCTGCCACCGGCTGCGCGGTGATGCGGGCGCGGCGCTTGTCCGCCTGGCCGATGTTGGCCGACCAGACCTGCGTCAGGTTGGCGTTCAAGGCCGGATGATCGGTACGGCTGGACGGCGTACCGTGCGCCTGGGTCCAGGCTGCGTTGCGGCTGACCGCCGGCATGGCCGCGGCGACAGAGCGGTTGGCGGCGTCCGAGACCGGGGCCAGGTCGCCCTCTTGCCCCAGCACCTCACGCACGCCCTCACGCTTGCCTGGCAGGATCACCTCGCGGTCGCCACATGCGGCCAGAAGGCTCAGCGCGACCAATGCGCCCAAGGCGGTCGATGTCTGCACGGCTCTTGCCCCCTTTTGCTGCGGCCCTGCTGTGGCCCGTCTGTGTTACCCGGCGTCGGGAATGCCACCCAAGGCCACAATCAACTGCGCGGCGCGCCGACGCAAGCCTGCCGACACTTCGGAATCCACCAGGATGGCGTTCAGCCGGTCGATTGCCGCGGCAGTTTCGCCCGCTTCGATCTCGATCAGCGCCAGCTGCTCTTCGGCCAGCAGCCGCAGCGGCTTGCCCGGAATCGCCAGCGCCTCAAGCCCGATGCGCCGATCCTCGGCGCTCTGGCCGTTGCCCGGCAGCGACAGCGCCTTGAAGCTGGCGATGTCGCGGTAGATCGCCGGCACTTCGCCGTTGCTTGCGATGGCGCTCAGCAGTTCGGCCGCGGCGGTGGGATTGTCGGCGGAGGATTGCTCGGCCGCCTCCATCATGTCCAGCACGGCGCGCCCGCCGACGTTCGGCGCCTCGACAGCCGCCAGCGCGGCAACGCGCTCTGCCCCGGCGGGCTTGTCCAGCGCCGCCAGAACGGCATCGCCAAAGGCCTGGGACCGCGCATCCGCCTGAACCTTCTGGTATTCGCGCCACGCCGCGCCGCCGACCAATGCCAGCACCGCGACAACGGCGATCCAGCCATACTTGCGGAAGGTCGCGAACAGCTTGTCGCGGCGGACCTCTTCGGTGACTTCGTCGATGAAACTGTCGGTATCGCTCACGCGGGGCCTCGGCTGATCTGGAACTCGGGTGTGTTCTTAGCTTGTGCGCGCAACCGTGCCAAGGCGTGTTGCGGGCGCGACACCCCGCCTTTTTTGTCAGCAGGCGCAGAAAATATTTGCGCCGGGGCGCCACTTCGGCTTGAAGCGGCGCGGTGAGAGCCCTAAACTGAACCGAACGGTTTACCTGTTCGCGCGAACTCGATCAGACTGACTGACATGGCTGGCGTTCGTATTTGTACCGCAGCACGCGCGGAACGGGGTATGTATTGAAGGGAAACCGATGCGCATCGTTCCGATCATCACGGCCTGCGTCGTGGCACTTGTTCTTTATGGAATCGTGGTAGAGCGCGACCGGCTCGGCGAATTTGCCGCCGCCGTGCTGCCCGAAGCCGCCACCAAGGCGCCTGTTGTAGCCGCCGCCGAAACCGCCGCGACGCCAGCCGCCGCAGAGGCCCCCCTGCCCGAAGGCACGGTGCGCGTGATCGCGATGAAATCGGTCGCGCAGGAAATCGACAGCGCCGTGGTGCTGCGCGGCGTGACCGAGGCCGCCCGCCAGGTCAACGTCCAGGCCCAGACCAGCGGCATCGTGGTGTCAGAGCCGCTGCGCCGCGGCGCCTTTGTCCAGCAAGGCCAGGTGCTGTGCGAGATCGACCCGGGCACCCGTCCCGCCAACCTGGCCGAGGCAGAGGCCCGCCTTGCCGAAGCTCGGGCCCGCCGGCCAGAGGTCGAGGCACGCATTCCCGAAGCCCAGGCCCAGGTCGAGGCCGCGCGCGCCCAGCTGGCCGAGGCCGAGATCAACGCCAACGCCGCGCAGAAGCTGTCCGAGGGCGGCTATGCCTCGGAAACCCGGGTGAAGGCCGCGCAGGCGGCCGTCCGGTCTGCCGAAGCGGCCGTCAGCGGTGCCGAGGCAGGGCTGAAATCGGCCCGCTCGGGGCTGGACAGCCTTCAGGCCGGGATCGAAAGCGCAGAGGCCGCCGTCGCCCGCGCCCGTACCGAAATCGAGTACCTGACCGTGCGCGCCCCCTTCGCGGGCCTGCTTGAAAGCGATGCGGCAGAAACCGGCTCGCTGCTGTCGGGCAGCGCACCCAGCGGTGGCCATTGTGCCACCGTGATCCAGCTCGACCCGATCAAGATCGTCGGCTTCCTGCCGGAGATGAGCGTTGCGCGAGTCGAGGTCGGCGCCCGTGGCGGTGCCCGGCTGACCAGCGGGCAAGAGGTGGCGGGACGCGTCACCTTCCTGTCGCGCAGCGCAGATCCGCTAACCCGCACCTTCCGCGTGGAAATCACCATCGCCAATCCCGACCTGTCGATCCGGGACGGCCAGACCGCCGAGATCGCCATCGAGTCCGAAGGCGCGATGGCGCATCTGCTGCCCGCCTCCGCGCTGACCCTGTCGGACGAGGGCGAGCTTGGCGTGCGGACCGTCGATGCCGAGGAAAAGGCGCTGTTCAAGCCCGTCACGCTGCTGCGTGACACCCGCGAGGGCGTTTGGCTGACAGGGCTGGCCGACACCGAGACAGTGATCACCGTCGGGCAGGAATACGTTACCGACGGCGTGCCCGTCGCCCCGAGTTTCGAGGACATCATCCAATGACCGGTATCGTCGACTGGGCCGCCTCGCGCGCCCGAATGGTGATCGCCTTCATCATCCTGTCACTGGCGGTCGGAACCGTGGCCTATGTCGGGCTGCCCAAGGAGGGCGAGCCCGATATCGACATTCCCGCGCTGTTCGTCTCGGTTCCCTTCCCCGGCATTTCGGCGGCGGACGCGGAATCGCTGCTGATCAAGCCGATGGAAACCGAGCTGGCGGATCTGGACGGCATCAAGAAGATGTCGGCCACCGCGGCCGAGGGCTATGCCGGCGTCGCGCTGGAGTTCGAATTCGGCTGGGACAAGACCAAGACCATGGCCGACGTGCGCGACGCGATGAACACGGCCGAGGCGAACTTCCCCGAAGGCGCCGAGAAATACATGATCAACGAGATCAACTTCTCGGAATTCCCAATCGTCATCGTAAACCTGACCGGCCCGGTGCCCGAACGCACCATGGTGCGCGTGGCCAAGGACCTGCAAGACCGCCTGCAATCGCTGGAGGCCGTGCTTGAAGCGCCGATCGCGGGCAACCGCGACGAGATGCTGGAAGTGGTGATCGACCCGCTGCGGCTGGAATCCTACAACGTCACCGCGGGCGAGCTGATCTCTGTCGTACGCAACAACAACCAGCTGATCGCCGCCGGCGAGGTGAACACCGAGCAGGGCAGCTTCAGCGTCAAGATCCCCTCCTCGTTCGACGAGGCGCGCGATGTCTACGACCTGCCGGTCAAGACCAACGGCGACCGCGTCGTCACTCTGGGCGACCTGGCCACGATCAACCTGACCTTCGAAGACCGCGCCGGCACCGCGCGCTTCAACGGCGAGCCGACGGTGGCGCTCCAGGTGGTCAAGCGCAAGGGCTTCAACCTGATCGACACCGCGGCGCTGGTGAAGAAAACCGTCGAGGAAGCCCGCGCCGGCTGGCCGCACGAGCTTCAGGCCGCGGTCACCGTTGGCACGTCCAACGACCAGTCCCGGGTGGTGGATTCGATGGTCAGCCAGCTCGAAGGCTCTGTCCTGACAGCCATCGCGCTGGTGATGATCGTGGTTCTTGCCTCGCTCGGCACCCGTGCCGCGCTGCTGGTCGGTTTTGCCATTCCCACCTCGTTCCTGCTGTGCTTCGCCTTCCTGGCGATGATGGGGATCTCCATCTCGAACATCGTGATGTTCGGCCTGATTCTGGCCGTGGGCATGTTGGTGGACGGCGCCATCGTCGTGGTCGAATACGCCGACAAGCGCATCGACGAGGGCGTCGGCCCGATGCACGCCTATGTCGAGGCCGCCAAGCGCATGTTCTGGCCCGTCGTCTCTTCAACCGCGACGACGCTGTGCGCCTTCCTGCCCATGCTGTTCTGGCCCGGCGTTCCGGGCGAGTTCATGGGCATGTTGCCGGTTACGCTGATCTTCGTGTTGTCGGCCTCGCTGGTGGTGGCACTGGTTTACCTGCCGGTGATGGGCGGCGTCACCGGGCGGCTGTCGCGCAGCCTGCACCGCGCCAGCGAAGCCTTGAAGCGCGCCCTGCCCTGGCTGGTGCGCGGCGTCATGGTACCGGTTGTGCTGGCCGGGCTGTTCGGCTCTGCGCTGATGCTGCTGAACGCCTCGGTGCTTGCCCCGGCAGGCGCGATGAACACGGCGGTTACCGTCGTGGGCACGGTGCTGTTCATGGTCTTTGGCCTGCTGGCCTCGATCGTGCTTGACGCGGTCAAGGTCGAGCGGCGCAAGACGCGCATCCGTTCGGGCTACCGCCGCACCGCCTTTGGCTGGGTCATCCACATCATCGCCGGCAACCCGATCATGCCGCTGGTCGCCGTCGGCGGCGTGATCGCGCTGGTGGCGGGCGTGTTCGGCTATTTCGGACAGCACTCCAAGGGCGTCGAGTTCTTTGTCGAATCCGAGCCCGAGCAGGCCATCGTCTATGTCCGGGCGCGGGGCAACCTGTCGCTGGATGAAAAGGACGCGCTGGTGCGCCGGGCCGAAGCCATCGTGCTGAACCATCCGGGCATCCGCAACGCCTTCTCCTTTGCCGGATCAGGCGGGCTGAACAGCAACACCGGCGGCGCCCAGGCGCCCAAGGACACCATTGGGCAGATCCAGCTGGAAACCATTCCCTGGGAAGAGCGCGCCACCCGTGCCGATCTGGACGGCGACGTGGTCCTGGCGCAGCTGAGCGAACAGCTTGAACGTCTGCCCGGCATCGAGACCGAGATCCTGAACCTGGCCATGGGCCCGGCCTCGGGCAAGCCGGTGCACCTTCGGCTGAAGGGCGACGGCTGGGAAGAGCTTCTCTCTGCTGCCGCCACAGCCCGTGCGCAGTTCGAGCAGACGCCGGGCCTGACCCTGATCGAGGACACCCGTCCGCTGCCCGGCATCGACTGGCAGATCGAGGTGGATGTCGAGAAGGCGGGCCGTTACGGCGCCGACGTGGCCACCGTGGGCGCAATGGTCCAGCTGGTGACCCGCGGCATCCTGCTCAGCACCTACACCCCCGACGGCGCCGACGAGGAAAGCGAGATCCGGGTGCGTTTGCCCGAGGAATATCGGGTTCTGTCGACACTCGACACGCTGAAGCTGCGCACTCCTGACGGGCTGGTGCCGCTGTCCAACTTCATCACCCGCAAGCCGGTGGCTAAGCTGGCTGAAATCAATCGTGTCGGCCAGAAGCGCTATTTCGACGTCAAGGCCGACGTGCTGCCGAACCTGTTCAAGCTGGAGCGCGACGGCGCCCCAGCGGTGACGCTGCGCCTGCTGGAAGGGGATGCCAAGCCCGCCACCGGCGCTGCCGTGCTGACGGGAGCCGAGTCCGCCCGATACGAGGTGCTGGCAACCGCCGATGGCATCGCCGCCGCCGACGCGCAGGCGATGCTGGACAAAGGCCAGGCGCTGATCCCGGTCAACGGCAACGAGCGGATCGCCGAGCTGACGAAATGGCTGCAATCCGGTGCCCTGCCCGCCGATATCGCCTGGGAATGGACCGGCGACCAGGAAGACCAGGCCGAAAGCCAGGCCTTCCTTGGCCAGGCCTTTGCCGGGGCGCTGGGGCTGATGTTCATCATC
>JAGRMT010000184.1 GCA_020441125.1 Roseivivax sp. | reverse complement strand
GGCATGATCGACGAGCCGGTGGAGAAGCGGTCCGACAGGGTGACAAAGCGGAACTGGGCCGAGGACCAGATCACCAGCTCTTCGGCAAAGCGCGACAGATGCACGGCGCAGATCGAGGCGGCCGAGAGGAATTCCAGCGCGAAGTCGCGATCAGACACCGCGTCCAGCGAATTGGCCGAAGGCCGGTCGAAGCCGAGCGCCTGCGCAGTGGCGTGCCGGTCGATCGGAAAGCCGGTGCCGGCCAGCGCGGCGGCGCCAAGCGGGCATTCGTTCATCCGGGTACGGGCATCGCGCACACGCGAAAGATCGCGCGCGAACATCTCGACATAGGCCATCATGTGATGGCCCCAGGTCACGGGCTGGGCGGTTTGCAGGTGGGTGAAGCCGGGCATCACCCAGTCGGCGCCAGCCTCGGCCTGGGCAAGGAGCGCGCGCATCAGCGCGATCAGCCCGCTTTCGGCGGCGTCGAGCTGGTCACGCACCCAGAGTTTGAAATCGGTCGCCACCTGGTCGTTGCGCGACCGCGCGGTATGCAACCGGCCCGCCGGTTCGCCGATGATCTGGGTCAGCCGGGCCTCGACGTTCATGTGGATGTCTTCCAGCGCCGTGGAAAACTCGAACGTGCCGGCCTCGATCTCTGACAAAACGGTGAGTAGCCCTTCCCGGATCGCCTTTGCGTCACTATCAGTCAGGATACCCTGCGCCGCCAGCATCGCGGCATGGGCGCGCGACCCGGCGATATCCTGGGCGGCCATGCGCTTGTCGAACCCGATCGAGGCGTTGATCGCTTCCATGATGGCATCGGGACCGGCGGCGAAACGGCCGCCCCACATCTGGTTCGAGGTTGTGTCGGACATGAACGCACCTGCGGCTTGGAGGCTGGAATGAAACGGTTTGGTTTGGCGCTGATCTATACCGCGCTGGCGGGGCTTGCAAACCCGGGTCATGCAGACGTGGCCGCAGCCGCCGCGCTGCGCGATGGCGACATGAAGAAACTAGGCTTTCATTCCGAGGCCAAACCGGTGGCCGATACCGAATTCGTCACCTTCGACGGCGCGCGGTTGAAGCTGTCGGACTGGCGCGGCAAGTGGGTTCTGGTCAACTTCTGGGCCACCTGGTGCGCGCCGTGCCGCAAGGAAATGCCGATGCTGTCAGAGCTTCAGGCCGAGCTTGGCGGCGACGATTTCGAGGTGGTCACCATTGCCACCGGGCGTAACCCGCCGCCGGCGATGCAGGCCTTCTTCGCCGAGATCGGCGTCGATAACCTGCCGCTGCACCGCGACCCGAAACAGGCCTTGGCGCGGTCGATGGGCATCCTGGGCCTACCGATCACGGTGATCGTCGATCCCGATGGCAACGAGGTCGCGCGCCTGACGGGCGAGGCAGACTGGGCCTCGGACGGGGCCAAGGCAATGCTGCGGGTGCTGATCGGCCGCAACGGCAGCTGATCGGCTACGCCGGGCTCAGCCCTCGTCCCAGTCATACTGGCCGGTTTTCAGCTTCTTGCCGGTACTGCCGCGCGCCTGCTGCTTGTTCTGGTTGTTCTTCTTGCCGGTGGCGACGATGTGCATCCTGTTGCCGTGCCATTCCCAGGCGACCGACTCGGTGTTGGTGACATGGGCGTGCAGGGCGTTTCCCAGATATTCGATCTTGCCATGCCCTGTCTCGGTCGGGCCGGCGAGAGAGATCGACGTGATCTTGGCCTGAAATTGCCGGCCCGAGCAGTTGGACCTGACCTTGGCGTTGGCAAAGGTCGGTTCGGGCGCCTCGGGCGGGGCCACCTCCACGCCGCGCGCCGGCTCGACGAGCAGCGTCGCCTTGTGGCGTTTTGAATTGACGGTGACAAACATGTCGTACTCGCCCAGGTCCTTGACCTTGCCGTCGTACTTGCCCTTGTTCTTCAGCAGCATGAACCCTTGCTGGGACAGCTTGAAGCCCTTGATCCAGTCAAGGATTTCATCACCCATCTTGTAGCCCGACTTCACCTTGCTGTCGCTGATATCCTTCTTTTGCAGCTGAACCTTCAGCGTTTTGCCCTGAACCTTTGACTTGATGGTCTCTTGATCGCCGGTGGGAAATTCCAGCTTGGGGCTGAGGTAGAATGTGATGGTCGGCATCGCGCCTTTCTCCCTGCCTGAAATAACCTGGATTACGAACCCGCCCAGGGCGTCTGTCAATCGGCCCTGCATGGCTTGGCCCAGAATCGGGGTTCCGCGCGCGGGGCGGCTGCGTTAGGACCACGGCGGATTGCACGGGAGGCCGGCTTGGACCATTTCCTTTATCGCAACGGCGCGCTTTACGCCGAGGATGTCTCCATCGCAGAGATCGCGGCGCAGGTGGGAACGCCGTTTTACGTCTATTCCACCGCCACGCTGAAGCGGCATTTCCAGCTGTTCGATGGCGCACTGGCGGGAATGCCGCATCTGGTATGCTACGCGATGAAGGCTGCCAGCAACCAGGCGATCCTGAAGACGCTGGCGGCACTGGGCGCAGGCATGGACGTGGTGTCGGGCGGCGAATACGCCCGTGCCAAGGCGGCCGGCGTGCCGGGCGA
>JAGRMT010000183.1 GCA_020441125.1 Roseivivax sp. | reverse complement strand
CGATCGACACCCGCAAGGCCGCCGTTGCTGCAGCCGCGCTGGAGGCCGGCGCGGCATTGGTCAACGATGTCTCGGGCTTTACCCACGACACCGAATTGGCACCGCTCTGCGCTGCGCGGGGCGTTCCGGTCTGCGTGATGCATGCGCAAGGCGACCCGGCCACGATGCAGGCCGACCCGCGCTATGACGACGTGCTGCTGGACGTGTACGACTTCCTTGAGGCGCAGGTCGCCGGGCTGGAGCGGCTGGGCCTGGCGCGCGGTCGTATTCTGGTCGATCCCGGTATCGGGTTCGGCAAGACCCAAGCGCATAACCTGGCGCTACTGAACCGGTTGTCGCTGTTTCACTCGTTGGGCTGTCCGATCCTGCTGGGCGTCTCGCGCAAGCGGTTCATCGGCACGATCTCGGGTGTGGCCGAGGCGGATCGCCGGGTGATGGGCTCGGTCGCGGTGGCGCTGCACGGTGTTTCGCAGGGCGTCCAGTTGCTGCGCGTTCATGACGTGGCCGAAACCGCGCAGGCGCTTGCGCTGTGGCAGGCGGTAACGCGCGGCGCTGTCAGCTGACGAGGCTGCGCACCAGCGCCAGCCGCGATGACAGGTATTCCTCGGGTGACCAGCCCCGGTCCAGCACCAGCAGTCGCCAGGACGGCAAGTGGACCAGCTCCCAGATCTCTTCGGCGGTGCGCACCGGATCGCGGGCGGCGGGCAGGGTGCCGGCGCGGGACATCGCCTTCAGCCGTCCGGTCAGCCCGGCCAACAACTGCCCCACCATCCGGCTTTCGATTGCGGCCTTCGCCTCTGGGTCCGTCAGGCCCGCGGCATCCAGCAATGCGGCGACGGGGTAGACCTCGGGCAGGTACACGATCCAGCCACGCACCATGTCCAACAATGCTTCGACCGAGGTGTCGCGCTTCGCGCCCAGCGCCGCCAGTGCCGCGAGGTTGGGCGAGCGTTGGTCCTGAAACGCCACCATGGACTGCAACAGCCCGGCCCGGTTGCCGAAGGCGTAAAATATCGTTTGCCGCGACACCCCCGCCGCGGCGGCGATTTCGGTCTGGCCGACATCCAGCCGCCCCCGGGCCACGATCAGATCCCAGGCAGCGGCCAGGATTGCAGAACGGGTTTCGGCAGAGATCGGTTTGCGGGTCATTTTACGTCCGTTAAACAAATTGGGTTTACAGGCGTAAAACGCCGTGACATCGTAAGGTTTACGCACGTTACCCTTTCATTCGAACCGGAGTCCACCATGGCTTTCGACACCCTGACGCTGGCCCATATCGGGCTTGGCACGGCGACGCTGTGCCTTTACTGGGCCACCTTTGCGCAGGTGAAGGGCAGTCGGCGCCACCGCCGGCTGGGGCGGCTGTTTCTGTGGTCCTGGGTGCCGGTGCTGGCCTCTGTGGGGGGCGTCACGGTGCTGAAATCCACCAGTTTCACCCCGCCCGAACTGATCCAGTTCGTCTACCTGTCGGTCTGTGTCGCCGTTGTCTCGGCCACCGCATTTCTGGCGATCCGTTGGAAGCGCGACCTGGCACGGTTTCGCGGTCACTGGTTCAAGGCGGCCGGGGCGGCGATCTTTGCACTGGGCGCGCTGGTCCTGGCCGCCGGGCTGGCCACCGGAGCGGTCTTGCCGATGACCTTTTCGACCGTCGGGCTGATTTACGGCGGGGCGATGCTGCGCTTTGCCTGGATGCGCACGCCGGTGCACGCGAACTGGCCGATGATCTGGCACCTGAACGGGATGATCTTCCTGTTCAACGCCATCCACGGCACGTTGGCCGCCGTGATCTGGCGCGCGGCGATTGACCCTGCGGCGGGCGAGGCGGTGCAGGTGGTCAGCCATTTCGGCACGCTGGCGATCTGCCTGGCGCTGCGGCTCTACTGGGGCGCCCGGTACGGCGCACCGTTGCGAATGGCAGCTGGGCGGACAGCGGCGCTCGCCGCCTGAGCCGGCTGCGCTATCGCGAAAACAGTCGCCGCAGCGCGCCGTACTGACTTAGCCCCATGCCCGCCAGGATCAGGATCATCGCCCCCAGCAGCGTCGGCGGCAATGGCTCGCCCAGGATCAGCGCACCCAGCACCACCGAAACCACCGGAACGATATAGTTGACCAGCCCCATGAACACCGGCCCGGCGCTGCGTATCACCAGGATGCGCAGCAGGTTCGCCGCCGCCGTCGGCACCATGCCCAGCAGGACAACGTAAAACAGCGTTGTGCCGTCGACCGGGGGCAAGGGCCCCTCGACCAGCCGTGCGGCCGGGATCACGATGACGCAGCCCAGAAGGAATGTCGCCGCCGTCAGCCCGACGGGATCGACCGGCGGCAACCGCCGTACGGTGATCGAGCTGATCGCGTAGCAGGCTGCGGCGCCGAGACAGGCAAGCCGGCCCAGCAACTCGGCCTCGGCGCCAGAACTGCTCAGCGCGCCGGGGCCGATCAGCACCACGATCCCGGCAAAGCCGATCAGGAAACCCAGCGTGCGGCGCAGGGTCATCTTCTCGCCCGGAACCAGGAAATGCGCCAGCGGCAGCACGATCAGCACCACGGCCGCCATCGACACACCGGCAAAGCCCGAAGTCACATGTTGCAGCCCCCAGGCCAGCAGCATGAACGGCACAGCCGTGGTCAGCGTAGCCGCCAGCAGCAGGGCGGGCCAGTCACGCGCTTCGGTGGTGAACAGCCGCGGGCCGCGCCACAGCCAGACCGCGACCGTCAGCAGCGCGGCAAAGCCGATCCGCCCCGAGGCCAGCCACAGCGGGCTGAGCCCGCGCAGCGCCAGTTCCATCACCAGGAAGGTCGCGCCCCAGACCAGCCCAAGCGCGGCAATCTGCGCCCAGCTGCGCGCGGTGATCTGCGTTTCCATCGCGGCCCCTCCGCCCGCCGAAACAAAGACCCCGGCGCGCGGGCCGGGGTCCATGCCGTCATGGTTTGATCAGCGCGTCATGCGCTTAGTTCTTGGATTTGTCGACCATCTTGCCGGCCGAGATCCACGGCATCAT
>JAGRMT010000182.1 GCA_020441125.1 Roseivivax sp. | reverse complement strand
TGGCCTGGGGCGACGCGGTGATCGTGGCGCCCGAAAGCATCGAGAATATCAAGCAGGCGCCGGTCGGCACCGGGCCGTTCAAGTTCGAAGGCTGGGTCCAGGGCGACAAGATCGACCTGACCGCCTATGACGGCTATTGGGGCACCAAGCCGGCGCTGACCCATGCCACGTTCAAGTTCATTTCGGACCCGACCGCGGCCTTTGCCGCGATGATGGCGCAAGACATCGACGCGTTCTCGGGCTTCCCCGCGCCCGAGAACCTGCCCCAGTTCGCTGCCGATCCGCGCTTTCAGGTTCTGGTCGGCTCGACCGAGGGCGAAACCATCCTGGCGATGAACAACAAGCAGCCGCCGTTCGACAACAAGCTGGTGCGCGAGGCGGTGGCCCATGCCATCGACCGGCAGGCGATCATCGACGGTGCGATGTTCGGCCAGGGCACCCCGATCGGCACCCATTTCGCGCCGCACAATCCCGATTACGTCGACCTGACCGGCCTGTCGGGCTATGACCCCGAGAAGGCGAAGGCGCTGCTGGCAGAGGCGGGCCTGCCCGACGGCTTTACCACCACGCTGAAGCTGCCGCCGCCCTCTTACGCGCGCCGCGGTGGAGAGATCATCGCCGCCCAACTGCGCGCCGTGGGCATCCAGACCGAGATCACCAACCTCGAATGGGCGCAGTGGCTGGAAGAAGTGTTCAAGGGCAAGGATTTCGGCCTGACCATCGTCAGCCATACCGAACCCTTCGACATCGGCATCTATGCCCGGCCCGAGTATTACTTCCAGTATGACAACCCGGACTTCCAGGCGCTGATCAAGGAACTGACCGCCACCACCGATCCGGCCAAGCGGTCCGAGTTGATCAAGCGGGCCGAAACGGTGATCGCCGAGGATTACGTCAACGGATACCTGTTCCAGCTGGCCTTCCCGACCGTGGCTGACGCAAAGATCGAGGGGCTTTGGCTGAACCAGCCGACCCAGGCAACCGACCTGACCGGCGTGCGCTGGACAGAGTAACCGCCCGCCCCGGCCGGGGCAGGGCGCATGACATGGGCGCGGCACCCCCCGGGGCGCCGCGCCTTTCTTGTTGCGGGATGCCGGTCAGGCGAAGATGAAGTCGGTCGCGTCGAACTGGTCGACCGTAGCGTTCAACACGGTGGCGACGGTTTCGCCCGCATGTTCGACAAAAACGATGGTGTCCCAGCTGTAGAAGTCGATCTGGGCGATATCGGTGATGCCCAGCCCGCTGACATCCATCCGGTCTGTGCCATCTTCGAAGCCAAGCACGATATCCTCGTCGCCGCCTTGCTGGAACACGTAGGTGTCGGCACCTTCGCCGCCTTCCAGCGTGTCCTCGCCCAGCCCGCCGAACAGGCTGTCCGCGCCACTGCCACCGCGCAGCCAGTCGTTGCCGGCCTCGCCCTTCAGCCAGTCATTGCCCGCATCGCCCCACAGGAAATCGTTGCCGGCTTCGCCGTCCAGCGTGTCGTGGCCTGCGCCGCCCAACAGCCGGTCATGGCCTTCACCGCCCAGAATCAGGTCGCGCCCGCCGCCGCCGTACAGCTGGTCATTGCCCAGCCCGCCGTCCAGCGTATCGGCCCCGGCTGCACCGTGCAGAACGTCGCGCGCTTCGCCGCCGATCAGCACGTCATTGCCGTCGCCGCCGTCCAGGGTATCGGCATCCAGCCCGCCTTCCAGCCGGTCGTTGCCCGCGCCGCCCGCAATCACGTCGCGGCCGCCTTCGCCCTTCAGCCAGTCATCGCCCAGCCCGCCGTCCAGAACATCGTCGCCGGCTTCTCCATCCATGGTGTCGTTGCCTGCGCCGCCGTCCAGCCTGTCGCCATCCTCGCCGCCCAGCATCAGGTCATCGCCATCGCCGCCTTCCAGCACGTCATGGCCTTCGCTGCCGATCAGCGTGTCGTTGTCATGGTAACCGCGCAGCGTGTCGTTCCCGGCGCCGCCGATCAGCAGGTCATCGCCGTTCTGGCCGAAGAGGAAATCGTTGCCTTCGCCGCCGTCGAGAGAATCGCGCCCGAATCCGGCGTTCAGCAGGTCATTGCCTTCACCGCCCTGCATCAGGTTGTGGCCGTAGAAATCCTGCAGCAGGTCATTGCCCGCGCCGCCGATCAGCACGTCATCGGCCGGGGTAAAGAAGCTGTCACCGCCGTAAAGCGAGTCGTCGCCCGCGCCGCCCTCCAGCGTGTCGCGGCCCTCGCCGCCATAAAGCGTGTCGCTGCCTTCCTCGCCCTTGATCCAGTCATTGCCTGCATCGCCGTGCAACGCGTCATTGCCGGCCTCGCCGTCAATCGTGTCATCGCCGTCCAGGCCGTGGACGGAATCGTCTCCCTCCAGCGCAAGGATCAGGTCGCCCAAGGCCGTGCCGCTGATCGTGTCGTCGAATTGAGTTGGCATCGTGTACCCCCGTGTACTTGGAAAAACTGGCGCACCCCTCAGCGCCAGATGCGCGCGGATATTGCGACAGCCGCGAGGGCAGGCTCAAAGAATGCGGTGGAATTGTGGCGGATTGTACCGGGTTGGACGAACAGCTGTCCCCAGACCGGGAAACTGGCGGGAAACCGTGAACGGCTTCAACCGAAGCGTGTGGCGGCGCGCAGTGACACGCGCGCCGCCGTGATTCGTCAGAACTTGATCGACAGACCGACGTTCAGCGCATTCATGATCACGTTGGTGTTCAGGGTGCCGTTGCCGTCAAGGTCGGCTTCGTTGCTGGTGTAGGTGAACTGATACTCGCCGAAGATGGCGTAGCGGTGGTTCAGGTCGTACTTGACCCCCGCGATCAGCTTGGCCGCCGGGCCGGTGTATTGATAGCCGTAGGTGCGATAGCCGGTATTGGTCAGCACATCGACATGCGGCACGGCCACGCCCAGACCGGCGCCGACGTAGGGCGTGGCGTTGCCCCACTTCTCGGGCCAGCGGTACATCGCGTTGGCGGTGATGATGTTGTGGCCGTCGGTGAACTCCAGCCGGTCAAAGCCCAGCGCGTTGCGTTCCGCATCGGGCGCGTAGACCTTGTCATGGGTGATTTCCAGAGCGAATCCCAGCTGTTCCGAGCGCCACCAAGTGCCTCGCATGCCGTAATAAGGCGGTGCGGCAAAGGATTTTCCGTCCCATCCGATCAGCGCGTCGTACGGCGCGCCGGTGCCGGGAAAATTGCCGCTGACCCGGCTGTGCGGCGCGGTCTGCCAGCCGGTATAGACCGAGAATTCCATCTCGGCCCGTGCCGGCACCGCTGCGAGCATCGCCAGGGCGAGGGCCAGGGAAAAGGTGCGGGTCATGCGCTTGCTCCTACGAATGGGTCCGGTACGAAGCCACCCGCGCATTGCGGATTGCCAACGCCGTCATGGGCCCTGGGTGATCCGCCACATGGCGGATGAACACTTGCTGGGACCAGATAAGCCCTTCGTCAAGGCCAGTTCAACCGCGACACAACGGCGCTGAATATGACAGACGCCCAATTGCTGGCTGGACGGCTGCGGGGGGTGCTTGTAATAACCGGCTCGGAATGCTGCGGTAAACCGCGGCGTGACCGCTATAGACGGCCCGCTCAGAGGCCCATGAACAATGGAGTAACCTCGTGTCACACGCAGAAGACCACGAAGGCACCCGTAGGGACTTTCTCTACTACGCCACCGCCGGAGCCGGGGCGGTCGCCACCGGCGCAGCTGTCTGGCCTCTTGTCAACCAGATGAACCCATCGGCCGACGTTCGCGCGCTTGCCTCGATCCGGGTCGACGTCTCGGGCATCGAAGAGGGCACGCAACTTACGGTCAAGTGGCTGGGCAAGCCGGTCTTCATCCGCCGCCGCACCCCGACCGAGATCGAGGAAGGCCGCGCGGTCACGATGGACCAGCTGGTCGACACTTCTGCGCGCAACGCCAACAAGCCGGCCGGCAGCGATGCCTCGGACGCGAACCGCACCATGGACGAAGCCGGCGAATGGCTGGTGATGATGGGCGTGTGCACGCACCTGGGCTGTGTGCCCATCGGCAACAACTCCGGTGACTACGATGGCTGGTTCTGCCCCTGCCACGGGTCCCACTACGATACCGCCGGCCGCATCCGCAAAGGCCCGGCCCCCGAAAACCTGCCGGTTCCGCCCGCGGTCTTCGAAGACGAATCCACCCTGGTGCTTGGATAAGGAGACGCGCGCATGTCCGGTATTCCGCACGACCATTACGAGCCGAAGACAGGCATCGAGCGCTGGGTGCACTCGCGCCTGCCGATCGTCGGCCTGATCTACGACACGATCATGATCCCCACCCCCAAGAACCTGAACTGGTGGTGGATTTGGGGCATCGTCCTGGCATTCTGCCTGGCGCTGCAAATCGTCACCGGCATCGTGCTGGTGATGCATTACACCCCGCATGTCGACATGGCCTTCGCCAGCGTCGAGCACATCATGCGTGACGTGAACGGTGGCCACATGCTGCGCTACTTGCACGCAAACGGTGCCTCGCTGTTCTTTGCCGCCGTCTACATCCACATCTTCCGCGGTCTCTACTACGGGTCGTACAAGGCCCCGCGCGAGATCACCTGGATCGTCGGCAT
>JAGRMT010000181.1 GCA_020441125.1 Roseivivax sp. | reverse complement strand
GTGGGCCGGGGGGGGGAGAATACTGTTTCTTCCTCTCTGTGTCCCAACGGGTCCGCTTCGCTTGCCGGAGCGTATCTTGTGAGCCTGCGTGCCTGCGTGCCCGTGAATGACCGGAGGAAGGGATATCTGGCCAAACAAGTTCCACACCCAGCCGGGTGTGGAACTTTTTGGCCAATCTCTTTTTCTTCTTAAGAAACTAAACTGTAAACGTATATAGACAGAGAGAAATATAAAATACGTCCAAAAAAATCCACACCCTACATCCTGCGGCTCTAATGCTCGTGCCGGTCAGGTTCAGCATAATCCTTTCCCCCCTAAAGGGGGGAAAGGATTATGCTGCGGTCGTGCTGGCCATCCTCGGCTTTCGACGCGGTTCCGGGCTGCGTTCCGGCCTAGGTCTCGTGGGTGAAGTTCTGCCGCAGGACGGCCCGGAACCCCGCTGGCGCGGTCATGGTCGCGGCCCATTCCCGGCACGTCCACCGCACCGGCTGACGATAGCCGTGCGGCTGGTACCAGAACGGCAGATGCCCGGCCCGCTCGGTGAAGAACGTGCCCAGGGCCTGCGCCTGCACGAGGGTGAGCGCGTCCCATCTAAGGGTGATCACGCGCCGGATGTGGTTCAGCCCGGCGGGGGCTGCCAGACTCAGTCCAAGGTCGCCCGGCGGGTCGCGCAAATCTACCTGGGGATGGCGCTCAGTGCCCGGCGATGGCGGCACTGGCGGGGTGAAGGTTGGCAACATCAAATTCTAGCCTCGGTTGAGTGACCCGCCGGGGCGCAGGGCGGCGCGCAGCTCGCCATGCACAAGTGCTTTCATCTGGTCCCGGTGCGCTCGGGCGATCTTGTTGGCAAGGTCTGTGTTAGCCTCTGGGGTCGATCCGGTGGCGTTCACGGTGATGGGCGAGCTGATCGTGATCGACGGACCGGCAGCGGCCTTGCTGGCGCTCATCCCCGGCACGGTGGGGGTGTTGCCACCTGTGACCAATCCACCGCCTGCGTAGCCCTTCAGGGCGCTCTGGTGCAGGGCCTCAAGGCCGGGCACGCCCAGCCGATCGACGGCACGTTTGGACAGGACGTATTCGCCTTTATGCACAATGCCTGCCGGTTCGAGGCGAGGTCCGGCGCCTGTGTAGCCGCCCTTGTCGAAGCCCAGCACCGCGCCCAGGATCATCGCGAAGATGTCGCCGGTTGCTGAGCTGCCAGACGATCCGCCGCCGGTCGAAGGCGTGCCGGTGAAAAACATTTCGAAGGCCCGGCTCGCGGCCATCTCGGCCAGTTGCGCCAGCACTTGGGCAAGGGCGTCCTTCCACGACAACGTGCCGTTGATCAATCCGACGAATGCCGACTTGGCGGTGTCGCGCAACTCGGCTTGGGCGTCTTGCACCGCTTGGATGCGATCTGCGGCCTGTGAGGCCGCGTCTGCCGCGAGCTGATACCCGGCAGCCATCGCGCTCACCTCGGCGCGCAAGGCCGGTGTCAGCTCGCGGCCATCGCGCTGTGCGGCTGCCAAAAGTTCGGCCTCGCGGCGGGCTTGTTCGATGGCACCGGCATACCGTTGACCGGCCATGGCAGCCGCGACCAATGCCGCGCTTTCCAGCTCAAGCTGGGCGATCTCCTCCTTGATGCTCTGCGCCTCGCGCTCATAGTCCGACTGACTGCGCCCGCCGCCGCCCCCGCCACCTTTGGCCGGATCGGGCAAGCCAAAGCTCGCATCCACGCTCGGCAGGCGCGGCAAGGGCGAGGTCTTGGGCGCCAGCTTGCTGGCGGGCTTCACGCTGCCCCGCCCGTTCTGCGGCCCGTAGTTCACGCCCTCGGGTGGTGCGCCAGCCGGAAGGGCAGATGCGGCCTCACGGGCCTTTGCGGCGGCATTGGCCAATGCCCCGGCCATCGCGTTGATGCTGTCGATCACGTTGGTGAAGCGGGCGCTGTCCACCGCGTCGAGATTTGCCAAGAGGTCGATGGCCTCTTGGATCAGGTCTTGCATATTACCTTGGAACTCTTCGGCGCTTTGGCTGCCGTTCTCGAAAGCCTGCATCTCGCGGTCGATATCGACCAGGATACCGGCCAATTCGTGCGCCGCGTCAACGTCCGCAACGTCCATCAGCCGGAAGCCGGTCGGGCCGGTCAGATCATTGTAGATGCGCGCAAGCTCGGCATAGGCCGCTTGCAGATCGTTCACCGCGTCTTTCTGGTCGTCGAGGATGGCGGGGGCGTCCTTGAGCGCCCGGTAGTTGGCCTCGCCCAGCATGGCAAGCGCGCGTTCCGCACCGCCGAACATTTCGTCAACGTCCACTGTGAAGGCGTCTTCAATCGCTTCGGCCAACTCCACCACGGCAGTTTTCGCCAACGTGGAAATGCGCGTGGTGATCTCGCTGAATTTGCGGTCCAGCTCTGCGGCTTTCTTGATCACGTCGCCGTCGATCACAAGGCCGAGATCAACGGCCCGGTCGCGCATCGTGCGCACCTTGTCCGCGCCCATGTCGAGCAACTGCACCAGCCGTTCGCCACCGGTGCCGCCGAAGATTTCATCGAAGACGCGCAGGCGTGCCGCCCGGTCCAGCTTCTCGGTGCGGTCAATGATCTCATCCATCAGCGCACTGGGGTCTTGCAGCTTGCGCTTCAGGTCGGTGGCGTTGAAACCGATGCGCCGGAAGGCTTCGGCAGCGGGGCCTGCGCCGGTGGTGAGCAGTTCGTCGGCGCGCAGGCTCAACTCCTTGAAGGCGTCCACCATTGCATCGACGGGGATGCGCGCTTGCTCTGCCACATAGGCCCATTGCTGGAACTCTTCGGCGCCCAGTCCGGCCCGTGCGGCTTCGTCGCCGATCTTCGCCAGTCCTTCGGCGATCTGGGCCACGCCCCGGATGGCTGCGCCGCTGGTCAGGGCCGCGCCCAGGGGCAGCAACGCCTTGGACATGACGCCAGCCAGGCGCGTTCCCATCGCCGCATAGGTGTCGCCGATCTTGTCGGCGCTTTTCTTGGCCCGGCCTTCCATCTCTGCGGCGGCGCGTTGCTGGGCGCGGTTGGCCTTTTGCAGGCCGCGCTCAAGGGCGGTAATGCGCGCCTCAATCGGAACGACAAGGCCGGGCAGATCGGTGGCGGTCATCGGGTTCAATCCTTTCCTAGAATGTGAATATAGCGGCGTCTTCGCCGCTGTAGGCGCTGCGGCGGGACTCTGCGGCCATCGCGCGCGCCACGGCCATTGAGCTGGCCACCGCGCCGTCGATATGGCCGTGCTTGGGATCGGCCTTGGTCATCCAGATCATGCCGGTGTCATTGCGCTTGGCTGCCACCCCAGCGAAATGGGCGCGTAAGACGGGGTGGCCGTTGTGCCGGATCAAGCGCCCGTTAACGGCGCGGATCAGCTCGCCATTGGCTGGTCCCATCGTCGCCGGGCCTTGGCGCATTTCGAGCATTGGCACGCCGTCTTCCAGAAGCTCAGTCGCGGCGCGGCGGAACTGCCACGGGTCATAGGCCGCCTCTTCGACCATGTGCCGGGCGCAGATTTCCCGCACCTCATCCGCAACGGCCTCTTGGGTGATCACCGGCCCTTCCACGGCCTTGATCAGCCCCGCGTCGATCCACCGGCGATAGGGTACGTCTTCCAGTCGCTCGCGTTCTTCCAGCCCTTCGGTCGGCACGAAAAAGGTGGGCTTGATCGACACGGTGTCATCGTCGTGCCGCCACGCGCGAACGATTGCAGCAAGGTCGCCGGATTGCGCGTAATCGATGCCCAGGTAACAGGGCGTCTCTTCCAGATCGGCTTCATCGATCTCGGCGCGGCAGGCGTCGTAGGCGTCGAAGCTGAACAGGGGCAAGCGGGAATTGCCGAACCATTCGTTCAGGTGGAACTGCCGAAACTCGTATTGCTTGGCCGGATCGTCCAGCGCCCGCTTGGCGTCGATCCTGAGCTTGCGCATGTCGAGGAACCCGTGGGCAAGGCCGGGATTCACGCGGTGCCATAGCGCCTCATCGGTCCAGTCTTCACCCTCTTCCGGCTCAAACAGGATCGGCAGGAAAGACGGGTCATCTACCTCGCCCAACGCGACCTTGCGCGCGTAAGCATAGCGTTCGGCGGCAAGCCCTTCGCGGCCTCGGCCTGCGGTGGTTGCGGTGATCGTCAGGCCGCCGGGGCGCTTGGCCATGCCGGATTGCAGCGCCTCATAAAGGTCGCGCCCGTTGGCGCGCCATGCGTGAATTTCATCGATCAGGACAAAGCTGGGCGTCGTGCCGTGCTGCGCGCGCCCGTCTGAGGCGATGGCCTTCAGGATCGATCCGTCGAGGGTCGATTTGATCGACTTGGGCGCGTTGTTAGCGTCGTAGATGCGCACAACTTCCGCCAGGCGCTTGTCGGCGCGGATGATCTCTGCGCTTTCCTTGAACCCGATACCGGCTTGCTCGCGATCGCAGGCGGCAAAGATGATCTGGCCAGCCGGGACGCGCTCGGGGCCGATCAGGTGCAGCAAGGCAAGGGCGGCTGCCAGCGAGGTCTTCCGGTTCCCGCGCGGGATCAGGAAAAAGGCGTCGGTGACGATCCGGCTGCCATCGGAATGGCGGGGGCCATAGATGCGCCGCACGATGCGCTCTTGCCAGTCGTAAAGCTGGAAACCTTGCTTGGGCGCCGTGCTGGCCGGATGCCGCAGCCGCCGCAGGAATGTGACGGCGCGTTCGCCATGGCTCAAAGGGTCAGGGATCGCGCTGCCGTCGAAAATCCATGCGGGGTAGGTGCTGGCCATAGATCAAAGCGACAACGGGTTGTCGTCGTCGTCCTCGGTCGGCTGCACCGCGCCGATGCGCGCCCGGCTGGTCGGGGTCAGGCCGTATTCAGCAGCCAGTTGCCGGGCCGTCTGCATATAACGGATTTGCAGCCCGCCCAGTTTCAGGTCGGGCAAGCCGCCCGCATCTTTCATCGCCTCGGCGATCTGTTTGGCTGCGCCCGCCGCCACGCAATAGGCTTCTACGCCCGCCAGATCGGCAGCGGTGATTACGCGCCGGTTGACCAGCTGCGGCAGCACGCGCCGCCACTCGGCTTTCGCATGGGTGTCGAGGTGCTTGGGTGCGGCGGGCACCTTCACCAGCGCGTCGGTGTCGGCGGTCAGCTTTGGCTTTACGCCGCGATGGTGCTTGCTCATTGCTTCGTCACGCGCAGCTCTAGGCTGCGGCCTCGCTCGGGTTCGGTGATGGCGTCGATGTCGTACCGCTCGCCCCGGAACAGGATACGATCGGAAAGCAGCAGGCCGGACAGATAACGAATGCGGAACAGGGCTTTGCCGCCGTCCGTCTCGCCAAAGCCTGCCAGGTATTCTTCCGCGCTCTGTTCCACCAGCTGGGCGCGCACTTGCACCCAAGGCGCCCAGCTCTTCGACACGGCACCAGACGGGGCGACGGTCTCTGTCTGGCGTTCGATCACGATTTGCTCGGTCAGGGTTCCGGCGGGCAGCATGGTCACAGGCTCCAATGTATCACGGCTTCGGCGCTGCCGATGCCGTGGGTAAATGCGCGCTCAGGATCGGGGTCGCGCAGGTAGGTGAAGCTGGGCCGGGTGTATTCGGTGATCAGCCCTTCCGGCATGGCCGGGGCGTCCCAAAGCGTTGTCGCCACCAGCGCGCCGATCTGCCGGGCCAGATCGGCGCCGCCGTCGATGGCCCAGATGTGCAGATCGATGGCGCAGCGGGTCACATACGCGCCGCCAGATGCCCGGCCCAGGTGAATGGTCTGGGGGTTCGCCAGGATGATCGTGGGCAGGCCGTCCGGGCGCGTGGAACCGGCCCGGATGCTGTCTGCCGGGACAAGGGCAGTCAGGGCGCTGTTGCCGATCAGGGCGGCGCGGAGGGCGGTTTGGAAGGTGACGCTGGGGTCGATCATTATTTCCCCTTCGCCGCGTCTCTGATGGCCTTGCCGATCACGCGTTTGATCCGGCGTTGAATACGCGGCTTCATCAGTCGCCAGCCGGGGCGTATAAAAGGTTGGGCTTCCATTTTCACGGTACCGAACTCGAGCATGTGGCCATAGCGCACGTCTGTATTGCCTACGGTGACAAGGGCCTCGTTCGGTCCTGCCGTCCGCTTACCGCCGCCCTCGGCATAGGCCGGGGTTGTCTCGTTCGGGCCGGTGACGGCAATGCTGTCGCGCAGGTCGCCTTGATCGACAGGCACAAGGGCGCGCATGGCGTCGGCGGCCTCATTGGCGGATTTGACCAGCGCCGGGCGCAGGGCTGCCAGCACTTCGGCAGGGATGGCGTCGAGGCGCTTGGCGAGCTTCCGGCTATCGTCACTCAGCGACATGGCCCACCACGCTTTCCTTGTAGGGGCTGAGCAACGCATGAACCCCAAAAGGCACCGGCGCGCTGGTGATGCCCATCGCGACGGCTTCCCGGTTCGCGTACCAGAACGCCGCCAGTTGCAGCACGGCCTCGGTGATCGGCGCAGGGGCCGGGTCTGGAATGGCCGTGCCGGTGAAGAGCGCCGCCCATGCCTCAGCTGCGTCCAGCTTGTGCGAGAGCAGTGCGTCATCCAGATCGTGATCCAGGGCCATGTGCTGTTTCAGCAGCGCTAGTGATGTGACGGGCATGATTGATTCCAAATGCTTATATTTGTTCTGTCTTGTGCGGAGGTTCCCGCGCCGGTCCCATTCAGGGCTGGCAAGTCGAGACCTACCCCCGGCCTAGCTCACCTGCGGCGCATCAGCGGTCAGGACGATCTCGATACCGGCAGACGGGATAGCCTTGAGGTAAAGCACCTCGCTCGCTTGCAGCGTCATCGGCAGGTCGCCACCGAAGGGATGGCCCTTGAGTGTCGGGGCAGGCGTGCCGGTGGTGCTGACGGCCCAATGGGCGTTGAACTCGGAAGGGTGGCCAACGGTGGCCAGCACATCGCCGGTGCCAGCGATAGCCGTCCAGGCGTTGGGCAGCGTGTAGTTGAGGGTGGTGGCCATATGGGTTGGGTCTCCGCGTGTTATCGTTGCTTGGTGCGTGGTTGACGCTGGCGGCGCTTCGGTCCGGCCAGCAACTCATCGACTGTCGGTCCAGCCTTGATGCGCCGGGCGACGTTCTGGCGCACCGCGACCGGGTCGAGGCCGATCAGGTGGCAGATCATCGGCAGGTCCGGGTTCGCCAGGGTGAAGAAGTGCTGGGCGCGTGTCGTTTCAGCATGGCGGTTTGCCTCGCCAGCCGTGGATGAGCCGTTCAATGCTTCATCGATCGCAAGCGTCAGGACCGCGCACCACAAGGCGCGCTCGCCCTTGCCGACGTTGTCTGAGTGCCCATGCCGGGTCAGGTCGGTGTATTCAGCCGGGGCGGTCATAGCTGGCGCTCCTGCCGTTGCTTGGCTGAGTTGTGATGGTGCTGGCACAAGGGCTGCCAGTTGCTGGAATCCCAGAACAGATTCATGTCGCCTCGGTGTGGAATGACGTGATCGACCACGGTTGCCGGTGCATGGCACATGGCGCAGTGCGGATGTGCTGCGAGAAACGCCTGCCGGACCTGTTCCCACTTGCTGGAATAGCCGCGTTGCCGGGCGCTGGGGCGGGTCGCATCGTGGCGCTGATCTCGGGCGCGTTTGCCTGACTGTTTGCAGGGGCAGGTTAGGCCGTGGGGGATGATGCGACCGCAGGAACAGATATGCGAGGGTTTCGGCATTATGCGAACCCCGCTTCCATCTGGGCCTTGAGCTGGCGCAAGCCTTCACGGTCAAAGCTGGGATCGGTGCCGTTGGCCACGATCTCGGCAATCTGGGCGTCAGTAAGAACCGCTTGCTTGTCATCGTCGGCTTCAGCTTCGCCGCCGTGAATGGCGCGTAGCTTGGCCAGGTGCGCGGTGAAGGCGTCGAGGATTTCTTGGGGGCTGGATGCCCATGCCGTTGCCGGGGGCCAGCCCATCCAGCCGGTGGCATAGCCATAGAGCTGGTGGAACAGGTCTGCCCAGGGGATCGACGGAGCGGCTTGCTGGGGCTTGGGTGTGTTCTCTGCCGGTGTCGGTAGCAAGCTCGCCACCAGCACCATGCACGGGGCTTGCAGGGCGTCGGCTACGGTCTTCAGGGGCAGGGTGCTGGCGTGGCGCAGGAATGCGGCTGCGGCGGTGGTATCGGTTGCCGCATGGGTGACGATCTGCCGAATGGTGGCGGTGTCGAACTCTTCGACCTTCATCAGCAGGGCGGGGAACCCGCCATGCAGTTTTTCAAGGGCGCAGGCCGCGCGCAAAGAGGGCCGCAGGTGCAGGACGTGATTGCCCAGCACTAGCGGCGTCTCATAATATGCGCGGGGGATGCTCATCAGCTGGCCGGGATGCTCAGCTTGGTCAGGGCCTCGCCCATGACAACGCGGCCACCGACACGGCGCCGGGCAATGAACTTCACAAGGCCCGTGGTCGCGCCGGTGTAGTCATCCCGGATCAGGTCGAAGCCGACGCGATCGGCAACGGTGTAGCCCGTGCGGAAATCGCCGAAGACAATGGGCACATTGCCTGGTGCCGGATCGGGCATGTCCACCGCTTCATAGATCGGACGGCCCAACAGGGTGGTCGGCTGGCCATCGGCAAGGCCCGGCTGCCAGAAGTATTGGCCATCGAGGCCCTTCATCGCGCGCAGCAATGCCATCGTTTTGCGGTTCATCAGCCAAGCGCCACGGGTCGCGTAGGCGGTCTTGAGATTGTAGAACGCATTCAGGATGTCGTCGGCGTCGAGCGTCGTGGCCGCGGCGTCCACGTTCAGCACCTCGGTCGAGGTCAGCACGCCTTCCGCTTGGGTTGTGCCGTCGCCGGTGACGAACCACGAGGCTTCGAGGTGGCCGAAGGTCTGCGCGATGTGGTCGCCCAGGTAGCCTGCCAGATCGATATGCGCATCTTCCAGCAGAACTTTGTTCACCGGAACCACGACGCCCATTTCGAAGGGCTTCAGATCGATCTGTTCAAAGGTCGGTTCGCTTTCGGGCTTGGCGGCGCCTTCGGCGACGGAAGCCGGGGCAACGCGCGTGACCAGCCGGGGCAGTTGCAAGAGCGGCCCGCCCATCGTGAGCGTGCTGGCGATGCGGCGCACCGGGGAATACTCCGCGATCTTCTCGAGGATGTTTTTCGAAACGGTCTCGGGGGCGAGGATGCCGCCGGTGCCGGTGCCATAGGCCAGCGCTTTCACTTCCGTGGTGTCGCCGGTGCGCAGGAAGTCGGTGAACGCCTTCAGCTCATCCGGGACGATAGCCTTGGTGTCGGGGGCTGCCGTGCGGGGCCGGGCAGCCTTGGCTTCCAGCTTGTCGAGGCGGGCCTTCATGTCGTTGAACGCCTTGGTGTCCACCTTGGGCGCATCGTTGGCCGGGGGCTGATCTTCCTTCCGGGTTTCAAGTTCGAGGTCTTCGGGGTCCATGTGGGTGTTCTCCTGTTCATGGGTTCGGGGGCTGGTGGATTTGACGTTGGTGATGCGCGCGCCTGGGTGTGCCGGGACTGCGACAACGGAAATTTCGATCAGCTCGGCTTCGGTGATCGTGCGGCCCTTGGCGCTGCGGCTGGCCTTCTTGGTCTGGAAGCCGATGCTCAGGCCGGTGACGGCACCGGCCTTGATCATTGCGCGCGCCTCACGGGCGCGGCTTACATCTTCGATCAGCAAGCGGCCTTTGACGGTCACGCCGTCTTCGGTCTCGGTGATCTCATCCCATGTGCCGATCACGTCAGACTGCGAGTGATTGAAGAGCATCGGCAGGGTGTCGGGGAAGCGCAGGGCACCTTTGCCGATCACGTCGCCGGTGCGGTCGGGCGTGCCGAAGGGCCACGCGATGCCGGTGATCTCGCCGGTGTCGGTGACGGTCAGGTTTGCCTTGATTTCCAGATGGTCGGTCACGCGGGTTGCTCCTGTGTGGGGGCTTGGTCCGGCGTGCCCGTCCACCGGGCGTCCAGAACGTCGAGGGCGAGGGGGAATACCTGATCAAGGGGCCGGTCGGTGGCGTAGGTTTTGACCAGGTGCATGGCGCGGTCGGGGGCCATGCCGCCGCCGATCAGGCCAAGCCGGATGATCTCGGTCAGGTGGGCAAGGTGCCACTCATTGCGCACAAGGCGCAGGTAAAGCGCGCCGATGCCCAGCCCGGCGATGCGTTCCAGCTCGGCAATCATGGGATCGGTCAGGGCGAAGGTGTATTCAGCGTCGCCAAAGAAACGGGTGATCATCATTGCGAGCTATCCTTGCCGGTGCTGGTGTATGGGTTCGCCAAATCGTCGCCATCGGGGCGAGGTGCGAGGTTTAGGCCGCTGCGCACCTCATTGGCGGTCATCACACCCATGCTGCGATACTGGCCATAGGCGGTTGCCCGGCTGGCGTGGTCGGTGGTCAGCAGGTCTTCGGTGTTGAACTCGATGTAATGGGCTTGCCGTTCATCCGGGGTCAGCAGGCAGCGCGCATAGGCCCAGCTCCATTCCTTGAGCCAAGGCTTCAGGGTGACTTGCAGGAACTGCCGGGCCATCTCTTCGGTGTTCGACCAGGTGCCGCGCGTCAGCTCGAATAGCATTGTCGGCGGCACCCGAAAAACGCGCGCGATCTCGCGGATTTGCTCAAGCCGGTTCTCGGCAAACTGCGCATCGGTCAGGGTCAGGCTGAGCTGTTGATAGGCCATGCCTTCGTCGAGGATGGCGGTGCAGCCAGCGTTCTTGCCGCCGTGGGTGCTGAACCAAGACGCGGCCACCTTTTTCTTGGACTCCACGTCGAGGATTTTCGGGCTGGTGATGATGCCAGACGGTCGCCCACCATTGGCGAAGAGGGTCGCCATGTGCTGTTCAAAGAGAACGGCAAGGGCGATGGCCTCGCGGCCAAGCTGGATCGGGGACACGCCACCGAAGGTTCGGACGGTCAGTATCTCGGAATAACTCATCCGGCGTTGGCCGGTTTCGAGGCTCACCAGGTAGAAGGGTTCGCCGTCGACTTCGACGCGAGGCTGCACCTTGCCCGGTTCCAACCGGTGCAGCTCATAGGGGGTGCCGTCACTCAGGCGCACGACATGCGCGTAGCCTGCGCCGTGTAACAGCGCGTCGGTGGTCAGCTCGGTGCGCAGTTGCGTGGCGCTTGTCCACTCGTTGGCCTCATCATGCACCAGCTTGTAGGCCGGGTGATCGATCAGGCTGGAACGGTCTTCGCGGTCATAGAGCTTCACCGGCAAGTTGCCGATGGTCTCGGCGATCAGGCCCACGGCGCAGGACACGGCAGGCACGCGCATCGCGGTCGTGGGGCCAACGGTAACGCCCGACACGGTTGGCGTGGCACCGAACAATTCCAGCGCCAGTGGATCACTGAGCGGGAAGGCTTTCGTTTCGGGCTTGTCCTTGCGGAACAGTCGGCTGAACATGGGTGCTCGTTTTGGAATGCGTTGTGTTATGGTGTAACACTTCGCGCATGCCGCGAGAATCCATATTCCGCACTGAAAGGCGAGGAATATAACGATTTATCAGCGTGTTAGGGGAGGAATATCACCTATTTTGTCACCTGACCGCGAGTTGCACCAAAATTCTCTGGGAAAGCCTATGATCTAGGTGAGAGCACCTCTGTCTGAGAGGTTCAAGGTCATCCAGCGCAGCGAAAGTCAGCTTTGCGGACTCTGCTCCCATCCGTCCCAATCTATCTAAGGTCCGGTTTGGCCACTGAGGGTGTACAAGGCTGACTAGAACGGTAGTGCTGAGAACTCGCATGGCGAATAGATGATATTGGATCCGTAAGGAAAGACTACACCGTTTTCTCTCCCATACATGAACACGTTAACATAGCCCGAATATTTCGCGTCTGCTTCGCCAACTTGCAATTGGAAGGCCGAGACCCTCGTACGTCCGTCAGTGAACATAGTTTCAAAGGTCATCCACCATCTGTGCAATTCGGGAGCGTGTATCTCTTGATTGCCAAACTGAAAGACGTGGGCGTCCAACTTCTGATAGCTGACAAAGAGCTTTGTTGTGTGGTTCCAGTTTTCATCAACTTGCAACCAGCCCCCATCTGAAAGCACCTCGCTGCCGGTAATCAACAGTTGTTGGGCATCCACCTGCCAGATAAAAAACGCCTTTTCCTCCGGCTGATCCTTCCTTGTGCAAGAGGCGCGAAAATCGCGAGGTAGCTGGTCGAAAAAAGGCGGATTTCCCAAGTTAGATACTTCGGCAAGAGATGCAAAGGGGAAAACGCTCGTAAGCATGACTGAGGTGAGCAATGCTATCCACTTACTTTGCATTCGACAGCTCCCATAATTTCTTTCTCGCTTTATTGTCAACCAGAGTCAGCTTGTGGGCGATGTATGACCGCTCTGGTTGGACGGCCTACCCAATCGTAGGCATGTCGGTGGCATGCCCACTCGGTCAACGGATCACCTTCAATAAATGACAAAACTGGTTCTTTGCACAAGGCAACCGTTGGTCGCCATATTACAGTTAAAGAGTTCTGTTGAACGGCAACGGCATGTTGCAATCTATCTTCGCAATCTAAGTGAAAGCAGACACCGATTCGCAGCACAGCATCCGTGCCATGAGCTCATAGCGGCAGTTATCCGCTCCGAAGAATCTAGGCAATTCCTAAGCGCAGGATTTCGCGTCAATCCGCAAGTGACCACATCGGCAGGTCAAAATGAACCTTATCGAGCGCTCGCTTCATGCGCCGGATCGGGGCGTCATGAACGTAGATTGCAGCAACGGATTGATCCTTGTGCCCGGTAATCAGGTTGCTGATTTCCATCGAACACCCTGAGCGCACCAGTTCTGTCTTGAGCGTGTGCCGGAAGCTGTGGAACACCTTGCGCTTATCATCGATGCCGATCTCGGGGAGGAAAGTGCGCAGGAACCAGCGGTTCACCTTGTCCTTTGGGGTCCACTCGGGGAACAGCATCGTTTCGCCGCGGGCGCGCAGCCGATCGGCATAGGCATGGATGCCCAGTTTGATCAGGTCGGCGTGGATCGGCACCAGCCGCTTGCTGTGGCGGTTCTTCGACGCGCCGGACAGGTAAAAGACAGGTTCGCCCTGTTCCTCTTTCACATCGTCCAGGCGCAAGGTGGCAATCTCGGTCGATCCGCGCGCGCCAGTGTAGAGCGCCAATAAGACGGCCCATTGCTCGGTCCCGTAGGTGGCAGGATCGGCGAACATGGGATGCCCGAACATGCGTTTCAGGTCCGCACGGTCGAATGGTAGGCGGCTTTCCTGTTGATGAATGGCGTTGCCCATATCGACGCGGATACCCTGCGCCGGGTTCACGTCGATGTAGCCGTTGCCTAGCGACCATTTCAGGACGCTGGACAGGTGCGAGAGCCATTTCACGTTGATTGTCTTGGGGGCCATCGTGGCATAGGGATGGGCGCGCTTCTTATTGGCCTTGATGGCTTGGGGCAGGGTCAGGCCGGGGAAGCGTGCATGGGCGCGCGTGGGCATTTCCAGAAGCGCCTGCTTATAGGCAATCACGTCCTTCCGGGTGATGGCGTTCACCGGCACGTCACGGCCCATGAACTCGTTGAACATGCGGATGCCGGTCTCATGCTCATTCATCGTGGCCTTGGCCAGTGATGCGCCGCCTGCGTTCCGTTCATTGTGGAAGGCTTTCAGAACCTCGTTCAGGGTCGAACCGCTGCCGGTGGTGTCGGGTTGCAGCTTCTTGGGCTTCGGGTCCGGTTCCGTCAGTAACGGGCTGGTGGGGGTGCCGGTTATGATCTGACCATTGTCGCGCTCTTCGAACCGGGCAAGGGCGTCGAGTTGGGCCTCGGCAAGCGCGCTCAGCAACTCGCGGCGCGGCACGTCCGGGGCCACGCCCTTGCGCAGCAGATCGTCAGCGGCATAGCCGATCAGGGCTTCGGCTTCATCGGCAGGAACCTCGCCCGCCACCAGAAGGCGCAAACGGCTGGCGTAGATGGCGCGTGACCAGCGCGTGAAGTCTCGGGTATCTAGGTCGATCGGTGATCGGCGCGCCCTGTCGTCAAGGTCAAGGCTTTCCCGGTAGTGCTGTTTGGCAGCCGTCGAGAGGGTCGGGCGGTTCGCTTCCAGTGCTTCGCGCGCATCGTCCAAGATGCCATGGAACCCGTTCAGGACCGCCAAGGCGCGGCGTTCCGAGGCTTTCTTGTCGCCGCCCAGCGGTTCGACAAGCTCACGCTTGCCGACGATCTCACGCAAGTCCTCGGGCACGGTCATCCGCGCGACGTACTTTCCCCGGATGAAATTGACGTGTTTCATGGCCCAAAATCCCGCTGTTTTGTAGCAAAACTTGTAGCAGATTTTGGGGCGAAAGCCCTTGAAAACAAGGGCCTTAAGCAAAAACAATGAGCTAGGGGGTAGCTGGCGGAGAGACAGGGATTCGA
>JAGRMT010000024.1:24063-27773 GCA_020441125.1 Roseivivax sp. | reverse complement strand
CAACGGCGTGTGCAAGGGCAAGATCACCGACGCAATCCTGGCCGGGGCCACCAGCCTGGGCGCGGTGCGCGGCGCGACCAAGGCCAGCGCCTCGTGCGGGACATGCACCGGGCTGGTCGAGCAGCTTCTGGAAGTGACGCTGGGCGACACCTACGCCGCGCCCGCGGCCCAGCCCATCTGCGGCTGCTGCGAGCTGACGCATGAGGACGTGCGCCGGCTGATCAAGACGCGCGCGCTGAAAAGCCAGCCCGCCGTCTGGCAGGAGCTGGGCTGGAAGACCCCGAACGGCTGCCATGTCTGCCGCCCGGCGGTGAACTTCTACCTGCTGGCGGACTGGCCGCTGGAGTATCGCGACGACCCGCAAAGCCGCTTTGTCAACGAGCGCAAGCACGCCAACATCCAGAAGGACGGCACCTTCAGCGTGATGCCGCGCATGTGGGGCGGGATCACCACTCCGGACGAGTTGCGCGCCATCGCCGATGCGGCCGACAAGTACGGCGTGCCGACGGTCAAGGTTACAGGCGGCCAGCGGATCGACCTGCTTGGCGTCAAGGGCGAGGATCTGCCCCATATCTGGGCCGACCTGAACGCGGCGGGCATGGTCTCGGGTCATGCCTATTCCAAGGGCCTGCGCACCGTGAAGACCTGCGTCGGCACCGACCATTGCCGGTTTGGCACGCAGGACAGCACCGGGCTGGGCATCAAGCTGGAAAAAATCCTGTGGGGTTCGTGGACACCGCACAAGGTCAAGCTGGCGGTATCGGGCTGTCCGCGCAACTGCGCCGAGGCGACGTGCAAGGACGTGGGCATCATCTGCGTCGACTCCGGCTACCAGGTCGGCGTGGCCGGTGCGGCCGGCATGGACGTGAAGGAAACCGAACGGCTGGCCGACGCCCGCACCGAGGAAGAGGCGATCGCGCTGACCACCGCCTTCATCCAGCTGTACCGCGAAAACGCCAAGTACCTGGACCGGCCCTACAAATGGGTGGCCAAGGTGGGGCTGGACTGGGTCAAGGAGAGGGTCGTGCACGACCTGGAAAGCCGCGCGGCGCTGGTCGAGCGGTTCGAGATTTCGCAATCGGTCTATCGCACCGATCCGTGGGCGCAGCATGCCGCACGCCCGCGGGCCTATGCGCCGCTGGCCGATCTCACACTGGAGGCCGCAGAATGAGCTGGATCGACATCGGACCCATCAGCGAAATCCCTCTGCGCGGCGCGCGTCTGGTCAAGACGCCGGTCGGCTGTGTCGCGGTGTTCCGCACCGACGAGGCAGAGGTCTTTGCCGCGTCCAACAGCTGTCCGCACAAGGGCGGGCCGTTGGCCGACGGCATCGTGCACGGCCGCAAGGTGACCTGTCCGTTGCACAACTGGGTGTTCTCGCTGGAAACCGGCGAGGCGCAAGGCACCGACAGCGGCCGCATCGCCGTTTTCCCGGTGCGCCTGGAAGGCGGGCGGGTGTTGATCGACGGCGCCGCCGTCGGCCAGCGGAGCGTCGCCTGATGGACGGCGCGGGCCCACTCGAAGCCAACGCCGACGCCATCCGTTCCACCTGCCCGTATTGCGGGGTGGGTTGCGGCGTGTTGCTGCGCCCCGACGGGGCCGGTGGGCTGGCGGTGCGCGGCGACCCCGACCATCCGGCCAACCTGGGCCGGCTGTGTTCCAAGGGTTCGGCCCTGGGCGAAACGGTCGGGCTGGCCGGGCGTCTGCGCGCGCCGATGGTCGGCGGTGTCGAAACCGGCTGGGACGAGGCGCTGGAACTGGTTGCCCGGCGCTTTGCCGACACCGTGGCGCAGCACGGGCCGGACAGTGTTGCCTTCTACGTCTCGGGCCAGCTGCTGACCGAGGATTATTACGTTGCGAACAAGCTGATGAAGGGGTTCATCGGCTCGGCCAACATCGACACCAATTCGCGCCTGTGCATGGCCTCGACCGTGGCCGGGCACAAGCGCGCCTTCGGCACCGACACTGTGCCCGGCACCTACGAGGACCTGGAACAGGCGGATCTGATCGTTCTGGTCGGCTCCAACCTGGCCTGGTGCCACCCGGTGCTGTATCAGCGCATCCTGGCGGCACGCAAGGCGCGCGGCACCCGGCTGGTGGTGATCGACCCGCGCCGCACCGCCAGCTGTGATGGCGCCGACATGCACCTGCCGCTGGCCCCCGGCAGCGATGTGGCGCTGTTCAACGGATTGCTTGCCGCGATCTACGAAGCTGGCGCCTTTGATGCCGAGTACCTGGCCCATGTCGACGGATTCGACGCGGCGCTGGACGCGCTGATGGCGAATGACACCGGGGTGACCGGGCTGGACGACGCGACGCTGGCGGCGTTCTACGATCTGTGGATTCAGAACGACCGGGTGGTGACGGTGTTCAGCCAGGGGGTGAACCAGTCCACCTCGGGCGCCGACAAGGTCAACGCCATCCTCAACTGCCATCTGGCCACCGGCCGGATCGGCAAACCGGGCTGCGGGCCGTTCTCTGTCACCGGGCAGCCCAACGCCATGGGCGGGCGCGAGGTGGGCGGGCTTGCCAACATGCTGGCCTGCCACCTGGACATCGAGAACCCCGATCACCGGCTGGCGGTGCGCGGCTTCTGGTCGTCCACCGCCATGCCCGAGACGCCGGGACTGAAGGCGGTGGACATGTTCCGCGCCGTGGGCGACGGACGGATCAAGGCGCTGTGGATCATCCACACCAACCCCGCAGTCTCGATGCCCGATGCCGACCGGGTGCGCGACGCCATCGCCGGCTGCGATTTCGTCGTCGTGTCCGACATCACCGGCGCAACCGATACCGCGCGGCTGGCACATGTTCTGCTGCCCGCCACCGCCTGGGCCGAAAAGGACGGCACGGTCACCGGCTCGGACCGGATCATCAGCCGCCAGCGCGCCGCTTTGCCCGCGCCTGGCGTGGCGCGGCCCGACTGGGCGATCCTGGCCGAAGTCGGCCGGCGCATGGGCTGGGCGGCGGCCTTCGACTATCAGTCTCCGGCAGAGATTTTCCGCGAATACGCAGCGCTGTCGGGCATCGCAGGCAAGCTGGGGCGCGATTTTGACATCTCGGCCCTGGCCGAGCTGACCGACGCCGGATATGACGCGCTGCCGCCCAGCCGCTGGCCGCTGACGCGCAACAGGCAGGGCGGGCGCTTCTTTGCGGACGGGCGGTTCTTTCATCCGAACGGCAAGGCGCGGATGCTGGCGCTGCACCACCGCCCGCCCGCCGCGCGCACCGGTCCACGCTATCCGTTCCGGCTGAATACCGGGCGGATCCGTGACCAGTGGCACACGATGACGCGCACCGCGCTGTCGCCGCGGCTGTCGGCCCACCTGGCCGAACCCTTCGTTGAAATCCATCCCGCCGATGCCGAGTCGCTGGGCATCGCCAGCGCCGACCTGGTGCGGCTGACCAGCCCGCAGGGCAGCGCCATCCTGCGCGCCCGGATCACCCCGGACGGGCTGCGCGGCCAGTTGTTCGCACCGATGCATTGGACCGGCGAGACCGCCCCTGCAGCGCGGATCGACGCTCTGGTGGCGGCGGCAACGGACCCGGTTTCGGGCCAGCCGGAAAGCAAGGCGAGCGTGGTAGCGGCGGAACGGCTTGACGCGCGCTGGTACGGCTTTGCCGTATCGGCCCAGGAAATGGCGCCTGACTGCGCCTACTGGGCGCGCGCGCGCACCCATGCCGGCTGGCGGGCCGAACTGGCAGGGCTG
>JAGRMT010000024.1:0-24001 GCA_020441125.1 Roseivivax sp. | reverse complement strand
CAGTCGCTGTGCGACCGCACCCGCGGCACCGCGCGGCTGGCATTCTGGCAAGACGGGCGGCTGGTGGCGGCGCTGTTCGTGGCGCCCAGACCGGTGGCGGTGATGCGCGACTACCTCGCCACGCTGCCTGCCGGCGACGCCGGAACCGTGCTGACCGGCCGTACCCCGGCCGATGTGCCCGATGCCGGGCCGGTGCTGTGCTCGTGTTTCTCGGTTGGGGTCAACACCATCCTGACCGCGATCGAAACCCAGGGTCTGGCCACGGTCGAGGCGGTGGGCACGGCATTGCAGGCGGGAACCAACTGCGGCTCTTGCCGGCCAGAGATCGCGGCGCTCTTGGCGCGGGTCCAGCACCGCGAGGCGGCGGAATAACGCCCGGCACGGCGGGCCGAATGGCTTGATCGCGGCCGGCAAACCGGCTTCACTTCGCGGTGCCGCGCATCGACGGAGGGGCCCTTGCCGCGCATTCTGATCCTGTCCAGCTGGGTGGCGCATGGCCATGTCGGGCTTTGCGCCGCCGTGCCCGCGCTTCAGGCGCTGGGCCTGTCGGCGATGCAGGTGCCGATGTGCGTGCTGTCGAACCATCCCGGCTGGCCGCATGTTGCCGGGCGGCCCCTGCCAGTTGATCAGGCCGAGGCGATGCTACAGGCGCTGCGGGCGAATGGCTGGCTGGCGGGGTGCGATGCCGTGCTGACCGGCTACATGCCCAGCGCCGAGCATGTCGCGCTGGCGGCGGGCTGGGCCGGGCGGTTGGGCGCGCGGCTGGTGGTCGATCCGGTGCTGGGCGATGCGCCCGGCGGGCTCTACGTGCCCGAAGCGGTGGCGCAGGCGGTGCGGGCGCAGTTGCTGCCGCTGGCCGACGTGCTGACCCCCAACACGTTTGAGTTGGGCTGGATGGCCGGACGGCCCGTGACGACGCGCGCCGAGGCGGCGCAGGCCGCACGGGCGCTGCCGGGCAAACCGGGGCGCACGGTCTTGCTGACCTCGGCGCCCTGCACGCCCGGCCGCACTGGCGTTCTGCAACTGGGCGGCGATGCGGGCGACGGGGCTGCCTGGTCGGCGCCGCTGCGCAGCGGCGTGCCGCACGGGGTGGGCGACGTGTTCTCGGCCCTGATCGCGGCGGGCCTTCCGGCTGGCGCGGCGCTGGGCCATCTTGATGCGCTGATCGGCGCCAGCCTGGCAGCGCCGCACCTGCGCATTGCCGAAACCGCGCGCGCGTGGACGACCGCCGCCCCCCTGCCCCCGGAACCGGAGCGATCCCATGGCCTTTGACTTCATCCTGATGCTGACCGCGAACGACCGCACCATTCCCGACGCCCGCGCCCGGCTTGAAGAGGCGTTGGAGGGCGGGGTGCGCCATATCGGTTTCAAGGACGTGGGTCTGCCCTTTGCCGAGCTGCGCGGTCTGGCGGACCAGATCCGTGCCGCTGGCGGCCGGTCCTACCTGGAGGTGGTCAGCCTGGATGCCGAGAGCGAACTGGCTTCGGCACAGGCGGCGATCGACCTCGATGTCGATTGCCTGCTGGGCGGCACCCGCGCCGAGGCTGTGACGCGTCTCACGCGCTGGCACCCGCTGCGCTACTACCCTTTCCCGGGGCACATCGTTGGCCATCCGTCGGTGCTGCAGGGACCGGCAGAGGCGATCGTCGCTTCGGCCCGGCAGCTGGCGGATCTGGAGCACGTGCATGGGCTGGACCTGCTGGCCTACCGTTTTACCGGCGATGTGCCGGCGCTGATGGCGCAGGTCTGCGCGGCGGTGCACAAGCCGGTGATCATGGCCGGCAGCATCGACAGCGCCGCCCGCGTCGGCGAGGTGGCCGCCGCCGGAGCGACCGCGTTCACCGTGGGTACGGCAGCGCTTGCGGGGGCGTTTCCGGCCGATGGACCGGGCTTTGCCGCGCAGGTCCGCTCGATCCTGTCGATTACCGCTGCCGCGCGCCGCACCGCCACCGCGCCGCGCCGGATCGCGCTGGCTGCGCATGACACCCGCAAGGCGCAGCTGCGCGCCTGGGTCACCCGGCACGTGCGGGCGCTGACCGGGCACCGGCTAGTGTGCACGGGGGGCACCGGGCGGATGCTGAAGGACGCGGCCCCGGCGCTGACGGTGCAGCGGCTGCAACGCGGCGCCTATGGCGGTGATCAGCAACTGGGCGCGCTGATCGCGACCGGAGAGCTGGACGCGGTGATCTTCTTTGCCGATCCGACCTTGCCGCATGGCGGCGATGCTGACCTGCAGGCGTTGACCCGCCTGGCGATGCTGCACGACACGCCGATGGCGCTGAATCCCGCCTCTGCCGACACAATCGCGGCATCCATGCTAGGCCTTGGCTAAGTGAACTTGCGGAACAGGCGCGAGCGGTCGAATGCCTGTTCCAGGTCATCGGCCCGCGCCTTGACCGACTCCCACATCCGCTCCTGCATGGCCGCGACCAGGCATTCCGACATCAGCAGCAGGCCGAGCGACGAATCCCAGGCCGAAGGCACCGAGATCCGCGCCGCGAAGGTGTGCCTTGCCAGCCGCTGGATAGGCGAGCGCCACTGGTCGGTGAACAGCACGATTTCTGCGCCGCGTTCATGCGCCAGTTCGGCCAGCAGGCGGGTGGAGTTTTCATAGCGGCGGATGTCGAACACGATCAGCACGTCGCGGCTGTCCATGTCCAGCACGCTGTGCGGCCAGGATGCCTGTGGCGGCACAAGGTGCACCTCTGGGCGGATCATCTGCAAGTGCAGGTGCAAAGACTGCGCCAGCGTACCGGTCAGCCGCCCGCCCGCGATATGCAACCGCCGCGCCGGATCGGCGATCAAATCACACAAGCCGTTGAATTCGGTGGCGTCCATGTTGTCGAGCGTGGCGCGGATGTTTTCCTGGCAGGCCTGCGCGTAGCGGTTGACGATATGGCCTTCGGGCAGGTCGGGGATCTGGGCGCGTTTCTTGTCGATCGGGTTCGAGATGATCTCGCCCAGTTCGGCGCGAAGCGTGGCCTGAAACTCGGGATAGCCCGAAAAGCCCAGCTTCTGCACCAGTCGCGCGACTGTCGGCGTAGACACGGCGGCCAGCTCGGCCAGCTCGGTGATGCTGCCCAGACCGGGGATCGGATAGTTGTCGAGAATGGCCTCGGCCAGCTGCCGTTCGGCCCGAGTCATGTCCTCGTGCCGCGCTTTGATGATTTCCGCGATTGTGGGCATGGAGGCGCGCCAGATCAGGTTCTGTGCAAAAAATTACAGGCGCCTTCGGCCTGTGTCAAATTTTTCAGAACTTTGATTGACAGGTCGGAAGGCGATGGAGAATGCTTTTTGCATGGGCTTGGGACAGGACGATTCGAACATGGGCGAAGTGGTTGCGGTGCAAGCCGCGCCGGCCGAAGCCACGCTTGCGCTGGTGTGCGAGCATGCGTCGAACCGGTTCCCCGCCGCAATGGATTTCCTGGGCCTGCCGCCCAATTTGCGCGACAGCCACATCGCCTGGGATCCGGGCGCGCTGGCGGTGGCGCAAGCCATGGCGGCGCAGCTGAACGCACCGCTGGTAGCGGGCTGCGTGTCGCGCCTGGTGTATGACTGCAACCGCCCGCCAGAGGCCCCGGACGCCGTGCCAGAACGCAGTGAAGTATTTGATATACCGGGAAATACAGGGCTAAGCGCCGAAGCGCGCGCGGCCCGCGCAGAGCACGTCTACCACCCGTTCCGCGCCCGGCTGGCATCCGAGATCGCCCAGCGGCGCGGTGCGCTCAAGGCGTTGGTCACGATGCACAGCTTTACCCCCGTCTACCGCGGCGTGCCGCGCGCGGTGCAGATCGGCATCCTGCATGGCACCGACAGCCGGCTGGCCGATGCGATGCTGGCCGCCCCGCCTGACTGCGGCTACGACATCCGCCGCAACGCGCCCTATGACGCCAGCGACGGCGTGCTGCACACGCTGGATGTACATGCCATTCCCAACGGGCTGCTGAACGTGATGATCGAGGTGCGCAACGACCTGATCGCCACCGCCGCGGACCAGCGCGCGATGGGCGCGCTGCTGGCCGGCTGGGTAGACCGCGCGCTGCGCCAGAGCCTGCGCGGGGTGGCGGCATGATCGGCTTCATGCGCGGTTTTGTCAGGGTGGTCGAGGCGGTGAACTACCGCATCGGCCGGGTGATGATGTGGGGCCTGTTCGTGTTGATGGGCGTGCTGCTTTGGTCGTCGATATCGAAGACCTTCTTCCTGCCGTCGCTGTGGACGCTGGAAATGGCCCAATTCGCCATGGTGGCCTATTACATCCTCGGCGGGCCTTATTCGATCCAGCTCGGCTCGAACGTCCGGATGGACCTGTTTTACCACACCTGGAGCGACCGCAAGAAAGCCCTGGTCGATGCGCTGACGGTGCTGTTCCTGATCTTCTACCTGGGCGTGCTGCTGTATGGCGGCATCGGCTCTTCGGCCTATTCGCTGGGCTACTGGGGGATGGATCCGCTGAGTTATTTCGGCGGGCTGTTGACCGGATCGGAGGAGATCGGCCGGCTCGAAGTCTCATCGACCGCATGGCGTCCGGTGATCTGGCCGATCAAGGCTGTGATGGTTGCCGGGTTTTTCCTGATGCTGCTGCAAGCGCTGGCGGAACTTTTCAAGGATATCGCGCGCCTCAAGGGCCACGAAATCGGGAGCGCGCGGACGTGAGCCAGGAATACATCGCCCTTTTCATGTTCGCGTCGATGATGCTGCTGCTGTTCACCGGGCAGCGCGTGTTCGGCGCCATCGGTGCTGTCGCGGCGATTGCCGCGCTGGCGCTGTGGGGTACCGGCGGGCAAGACATTCCCTTTGCCGCGGCGATGAAACTGATGAAGTGGTATCCGCTGCTGACGCTGCCGATGTTCATTTTCATGGGCTATGTGCTGTCCGAAAGCCGGCTGGCAGACGACCTTTATCGGATGTTCCACGTCTGGATGGGGCCGATACACGGCGGGCTGGCCATCGGCACGATCGGGCTGATGGTGCTGGTCTCGGCGATGAACGGGCTGAGCGTGGCAGGCATGGCCATCGGCGCAACCATCGCCCTGCCCGAACTGCTGCGACGCGGCTATGACAAGATCATGGTGACAGGGGTGATCCAGGCTGGATCGTCGCTGGGCATCCTCGTGCCGCCTTCGGTCGTGCTGGTGCTGTACGCGATGATCGCGCGGCAGCCGGTGGGCCAGTTGTGGCTGGCAGGGGTGATCCCGGGGCTGATGATGGCTGGGATGTTCGTTCTTTACATCTACCTGCGCTGCAAGCTGCAACCCGAGCTTGGCCCGGCGATGGCCGATGCGCACGAGGTTTCCCGCGCCGAGAAGTTCCGCCTGCTGGGCGCCGGGGCGCTGCCGCTGGCGATCTTCGCGGCGATGATGGTGCCTTTCGTCAATGGCTGGACCTCGCTGGTTGAAAGCTCGGCCATCGGGGCGCTGACGGCACTGGTCGCCTCGCTGCTGAAACGGCGGATGACCTGGGCGATCTTCGAGAACTGCACCAAGCAGACGCTGGCGATCTCGTGCATGTTCATGTGGATCATCCTGGCCGCCCTGGGCTTTGGCGCGGTGTTCGACGGGCTGGGCGCGGTCAAGGCGATCGAGACGCTGTTCACCGAGAAGATGGGCCTGAGCCCGTGGATGATCCTGATCCTGATGCAGGTGTCGTTCATCGTCATGGGAACGTTCCTGGACGATACCGCGATGCTGGTGATCGTGGCGCCGCTGTACGTGCCGCTGGTGGATTCGCTGGGGTTCGACCTGATCTGGTACGGTGTGCTGTACACCATCACGACGCAGATCGCCTACATGACCCCGCCCTTTGGCTATAACCTGTTCCTGATGCGGGCGATGGCCCCGCCCGAGATCAGCCTGCGCGACATCTACCGGTCAATCGTGCCTTTCGTGGCGGTGATGGTGATGGCGCTGGCGATTATCATGCTGTTCCCGCAGATCGCGCTGTGGCTGCCCGAACATGTCTATGCCGAGTAGCAGGCCCCGAGTTTAACAAGAATGCCCGGCAAGGGCGCGTTTTTTCGAAACTGAAAACAGAGAGGAAAGACAGATGACCACGAGACGCAAGTTCCTGACCACTGCCGCCGCCGGCGCGGCGGCCGCGCCGCTGGCGACACCCGCGCTGGCACAGTCCACGATCAAGTGGCGGATGCAAACCTATGCCGGCCCTGCACTGGCCGAGCACGTGGTCGTTCCCGCGATCAACATGTTCAACCAGATCGCCGGCGACCGGATGCAGATCGAGCTGTTCTTCGCCGACCAGCTGGTGCCGACCGGCGAGCTGTTCCGCGCCATGCAGCGCGGCACGATCGACGCGGTGCAGTCGGATGACGACTCGATGGCTTCGCCCACCGAGGTGACGGTGTTCGGCGGCTATTTCCCCTTCGCCTCGCGCTACTCGCTCGACGTGCCGGTGCTGTTCAACCAGTACGGGCTGAACGAGATCTGGGCCGCCGAGTATGAAAAGGTTGGCGTCAAGCACATCAGCGCCGGTTCCTGGGATCCCTGCCATTTCAACACCAAGGATCCGATCCGCAGCCTGGCCGACCTGCAGGGCAAGCGCGTGTTCACCTTCCCGACGGCGGGCCGCTTCCTGGCGCAGTTCGGCGTGGTGCCGGTGACGCTGCCGTGGGAAGACGTCGAAGTCGCGGTGCAGACGGGCGAGCTGGACGGCATCGCCTGGTCGGGCATCACCGAGGATTACACCGTCGGTTGGGCAGATGTGACCAAGTACTTCCTGACCAACAACATCTCGGGCGCCTGGATCGGCCATTTCTTCGCGAACATGGACCGCTACAACGAGCTTCCCGAAGATCTGAAGTTGTTGCTGAAAGTCTGCTGCGAGCAGTCGCACTATTACCGCCAGTGGTGGTACTGGGGCGGCGAGGCGTCGCTGCGCGTGAACGGCACCAAGATGGAGCTGACCTCGATCCCCGACGCCGAATGGGCCACGGTGGAAGACGCCGCGGTCAAGTTCTGGGACGAAATCGCCGCGGAGTCGGAGATCAAGGCCAAGGTCGTGCAAATCTTCAAGCAGTACAACGCCGACATGGCCAAGGCGGGCCGTCCCTACCGCTACGGCTGACGTTAAACCGGAAGGCCGGCCGCGCCGGCCTTCCTCTTTCTGCGCCGGAGGGCGACGATGACGGTTCACCTGCGCCACTGGTTGGCCTGCCTGGCGGTTTCTGCCGCCACCGGCGGGGCCGCGCGTGCGCAGGACTGCGCGCCCCTGCCCTGGGGCCGGTTCCTCAGCCCGGGTCCGCAGGAATTCCAGGTCGTCAACCTGCATCGGGTCCGCGACGGGGCCGCGATATACGAGGTGCATTTTGGCGCACTGGCGGGCGACTACGCCAAGCTGTACCTGTTCGCCGAGTACGACGCCGCGGGCTGCCTGCTGCGGGCGCTCTCGGTCGGCTCTTACACCGCGACGGCCGGGCTCGATGCACAGGCCGGCGATGGGGATGACGGGCGGCTTTACCACATCGACCTTTATGAACCAGGCAGCCATTCCACCCTGGGCATGCAACGCGGCAAGCCGAAGCTGGACGCGGTTCGCGCTCTGGCGCTGGATGTTTTCAAAAACCCGGCCCGCGGCGCGACGGCGCCCGGCGAGGACCGGTCGGAATAACCCCGAGCGCGCATCAAAGGCGCCGGGAAGGGAGAGAACGAGATGCAGAAACAGCCGACACTGGCAACGCTGAAGGACCTGATCGCGCAAAGCGAGATCGACACCGTGCTGGTCTGCATGGTCGACATGCAGGGCCGGCTGATGGGCAAGCGCTTCCACGCCGAGGCGTTCCTCGACATTGCCGAAGACGAGACGCATTGCTGTAACTACCTGCTAGCCACCGACATTGGCATGGCCACGCCTGACGGCTATGCCTCGACCTCGTGGTCGCGCGGCTATGGCGATTACGTGTTGAAGCCCGACCTGACCACCCTGCGCCTGGTGCCCTGGCTGGAAGGCACGGCGATGGTGCTGTGCGACGTGCTGGACCACCACACGCACGAGCCTGTCGCCCATGCACCGCGGCAAATCCTGAAAGCGCAAATCGCCCGGGCCGAAGCGATGGGGCTGAGCCCGATGATGGCAACCGAACTGGAATTCTTCCTGTTCCAGGGCACGCATGACCAGATCTGCGCCAACGGCTTCCGCGACTTGCGGCCGATCTCGAACTACAACGAAGACTACAACATCTTCCAGACCAGCAAGGAAGAGCCGGTGATGCGGCCGATCCGCAATCACCTGCGCGCCATGGGCGTGCCGGTGGAAGGCACCAAGGGCGAGGCCGAAGCCGGCCAGGAAGAGCTGAACATCCGCTATGCCGGCGCGCTACTGACGGCCGATTACCACACCCTGTCCAAGCACGCGATCAAGGAGATCGCGCATCAGCACGGCTATGCCGCGACCTTCCTGCCCAAGTGGCACCATGACCGGGTCGGCAGCGCGGCGCATGTGCATCAATCGCTGTGGCGCGACGGCAAGAACGCCTTTGCCGATCCTGACCGGCCGATGGGCAAGTCCGAACTGATGGACCACTACATCGCCGGGCTGATCCGCTATGCGCCCGATTACACCTATTTCATGGCTCCCTACATCAACAGCTACAAGCGTTTTGCCCGTGGCACCTTTGCCCCCACGCAGGTGGTCTGGTCGGTCGATAACCGCACCGCCGCCTTCCGGCTGTGCGGCGAGGGCACCAAGGGCGTGCGCATCGAATGCCGGACCCCGGGGTCCGACATGAACCCCTACCTGGCGCTGGCGGCGATGCTGGCGGCGGGGCTGAAGGGGATCGAGGACAAGCTGCCCCTGCCCGCCCCCTATACGGGTGACGCTTATGCCAAGGATGACGAACGCCACATCCCGCGTACGCTGCGCGACGCGCGCGATGCGCTTCTGGCCTCGGACATGCTGCGCGCGGCGATGGGCGAGGCAGTGATCAGCCATTACGCGCGGGCGGCGCAATGGGAGATCGACGACTTCAACCGCGTGGTCACCGACTACGAAATCGCCCGTGGATTCGAACAATCATGAGCATCTTGCGCTGTATCTCTCCGATCGACGGCTCGGTCTTTGCCGAGCGGACAACCCTGCCGCTGGACGAGGCGCAGGCCGCCGCCGCGCGCGGCCGTGCCGCCCAGGCAGCCTGGGCCGCGCGCCCGCTGGCCGAACGGGTCCAGCTGGTGATGGCCGGTGTCGCCGCCGTCGGCGCGATGAACGAAGCGGTGGTGCCCGAACTGGCCCGCATGATGGGCCGGCCGGTGCGCTATGGCGGCGAATTCCGCGGCTTTGACGAGCGTGCAAGCCACATGGCGGCCATTGCCCAGGATGCGCTGGCCGATATCGCAGTGGGCGAGGACGCCACCTTCAAGCGCTACATCAAGCGCATCCCGCATGGGCTGGTGTTCGTCGTCGCGCCCTGGAACTATCCCTACATGACCGCGATCAATACCGTCGCGCCGGCGCTGATCGCGGGCAACACGGTGATGTTGAAACACGCCACGCAAACCTTGCTGGTGGGCGAACGGATGGCCCGTGCCTTCCATTCGGCCGGGGTTCCCGAGGACGTGTTCCAGAACGTGTTTCTGGACCACGGCACCACGGCCGAGCTGATTGCCGGCAAGGCCTTCGATTTCATCAACTTCACCGGGTCCGTGCCTGGCGGGCAGGCGATCGAACAGGCCGCCGCCGGAACCTTTACCGGGCTTGGGCTGGAACTGGGCGGCAAGGACCCCGGCTATGTCATGGACGACGCCGATCTTGACGCGGCGGTGGCCACGCTGGTCGATGCGGCGATGTTCAACTCCGGCCAGTGCTGCTGCGGGATCGAACGCATCTACGTGCACGAAAGCCTGTACGACGCCTTCGTCGCCAAGGCCGTGGAAACGGTGCGCGGCTACAAGCTGGGCAATCCGCTGGACCCCGAGACGACGCTGGGGCCGATGGCCAACGTACGCTTTGCCCGCACCGTGCGCGACCATATCGCCGAGGCGGTGGCGATGGGCGCGACCGCACATATCGAGACCTTGGCCGAGGACGATGGCGGCGCCTACCTGTCGCCGCAGGTGCTGACCGGGGTGACGCACAACATGCGCGTGATGCGCGAGGAAAGCTTTGGCCCGGTGGTCGGCATCATGCCGGTGAAGTCCGACGAAGAGGCGATCGCGCTGATGAACGACAGCGACTTCGGCCTGACCTGCAGCCTGTGGACGCGTGACACCGCGCGCGCAGCATCGGTCGGCGATCGGGTCGAGACCGGCACCGTGTTCATGAACCGGGCCGATTATCTGGACCCGGGCCTGTGCTGGACCGGGTGCAAGCAAACCGGGCGCGGCGGCGGGTTGTCTGTCATCGGCTACCACAACCTGACCCGGCCCAAATCCTACCATCTGAAGAAGGTGACGTCATGAGTCCCACCGCCAACTGGTCCTATCCAACCGCAATCCGCTTTGGTGCGGGCCGCATCAAGGAAATCGGCGCGGCCTGTGCCGCCGCGGGCATCAAGAAGCCGCTGCTGGTCACCGACCGCGGGCTTGCCGCGCTGCCGGTCACCCAGGGCACGCTGGCCCTGATGGAGGCCGCGGGCCTGGGCGCGGCGATCTTCTCGGATGTCGATCCCAACCCGAACGAGCGCAACCTCGCCGCCGGGGTGGCGGCGTTCAAGGCGGGCGGCCACGACGGGGTGATCGCCTTCGGCGGGGGCTCGGGGCTCGACCTGGCCAAGATGGTCGCCTTCATGGCCGGCCAGAAACGCCCGGTATGGGATTTCGAGGATATCGGCGATTGGTGGACCCGCGCCGATGCCGCCGCGATCTACCCCAGCGTCGCCGTGCCCACCACGGCCGGCACCGGTTCGGAGGTGGGCCGCGCCAGCGTGCTGACCAACTCCGAAACCCATGAGAAGAAGATCATCTTCCACCCCAAGGTGCTGCCCTCGGTCGTTATCGCCGATCCCGAGTTGACGGTGGGCATGCCCCGCGCGATCACCGCCGGCACCGGCATGGATGCCTTTGCCCATTGCCTTGAGGCGTTCTGCTCGCCCTTCTACCACCCGATGAGCCAGGGCATCGCGCTGGAGGGGATGAGGCTGGTGAAAGAGAACCTGCCCCGTGCCTATGCCACGCCGGACGACATGGAGGCGCGGGCGCACATGATGTCGGCGGCGATGATGGGCGCGGTCGCCTTCCAGAAGGGGCTGGGCGCGATCCACGCGATCAGCCACCCGGTGGGCGCGCTGTACAACACCCATCACGGCACCACCAACGCGGTGGTCATGCAGGCGGTGCTCGACTTCAACCGCCCCGCCATCGAGGAGCGTATGGCACTGCTGGGCGCTTACCTGGGCATCTCCGGCGGTTTCGACGGCATTCGTGCCTTTGTCGGAGAGCTGAACGCCACGCTGGGCATCCCGGCGACGCTGGCGGCGATGGGCGTGACCAATCCGGACAAGGCAGCGGTGCTGGCCGGGGCGCTGAAAGACCCCAGCTGTGGCGGCAACCCGGTTCCGATGACCGAGGAGAACACGCGCGCGCTGATCGACGTGCTGATGTAGGCCCGGGCGGTCGGGGGCTGCCCGTTTTCGGGCAGGACCCCCGCCGCAATCGCGCCGACTGCGATCTCAGCGTGACAAGCGGGCCCGAGTGTCCGTAGAATTTGACCAGATGGTCAACGCGACGTCCGCGCTGGCCCAAACACAGGGGGATCGACATGTCTGACAACCGTCCTTTGGCGCGGATGACGCGCCGCAGGTTTCTGACCACAACCGCCTTGGGCGCGCTGGCGGTAGCCGTTCTGGGCCTGCCCGGAACCGCCCGCGCACAAGAGCCGCTGAAGGTCGCCGGCATCTATACCGTTCCGGTCGAACAGCAGTGGGTCAGCCGCATCCACATCGCCGCGCTGGCGGCGCAGGAACGCGGCGACATCACCTACACCTATTCGGAAAACACCGCCAACACCGACTATCCGCGGGTGATGCGCGAATATGCCGAGCAGGGCTATGACCTGATCATCGGCGAGATTTTCGGCGTGGAAGCAGAAGCACGCGAGGTGGTGGCCGAGTATCCCGACACCGCCTTCCTGATGGGCTCTTCCTTCAAGGAAGACCCGGCGCTGGCAAACCTGTCGGTGTTCGACAACTACATCCAGGACGCCTCGTACCTGTCGGGCATCATCGCCGGCGCGATGACCCAGAGTGGCAATATCGGCATGGTCGGCGGCTTCCCCATCCCCGAGGTCAACCGGCTGATGCACGCCTTCATGGCCGGGGTAAGGGAAATGCGCCCCGATGCCACGTTCCAGGTGTCGTTCATCGGCTCCTGGTTCGATCCGCCCAAGGCCAAGGAAACGGCCTTTGCGATGATCGAGAACGGCGCCGATGTGCTGTATGCCGAGCGTTTCGGCGTATCGGACGCGGCCAAGGAGAAGGGTATCCTGGCGATCGGAAACGTGATCGACACCCAGTCGGATTACCCCGAGACGGTGGTCGCCTCGGCGCTGTGGCACTTCGAGCCAACGCTTGACCACGCCATCGAGATGGTCAAGGCGGGCAGCTTCACCGCGGCCGATTACGGCGCCTATTCCTTCATGAAGGAAGGCGGCGCATCGCTGGCGCCCTATGGCACGTTCGAGGGCAAGATCCCGCAGGCCGCCGTCGATCTGGTCAACGCCAAGTCCGCCGCGATCAAGGATGGCTCGTTCACCGTCGAGATCAACGACGAAGAGCCGTCCTCGTCGTAAATGGTCGAGCCGGCGACGCCAGAAACCGTTCTGCGCCTGACCGGCATCACCAAACGGTTCGGCGCGGTCACGGCCAATGACGCGGTCAGTTTCGCGTTGCAGAAGGGCGAGGTGATCGCCCTTCTGGGCGAGAATGGCGCCGGCAAGACCACGCTGATGAACATCCTCTTCGGCCAGTACACGGCCGACGAGGGCACCGTCGAAATCTTCGGCCGCCAGATGCCGCCGGGCCATCCCCGCGCGGCCCTGGATGCCGGCGTGGGCATGGTGCATCAGCATTTCACCCTGGCCGGCAACCTGACCGTCTGGGAAAACATCGTTCTGGGCGCGCAGCCGCTGGGCGCGCTGTCGCTGAACGCGTCCGCGGCGCGCGACAAGGTGCGCGCGCTGGCGGCGCGATTTCATCTGAAGGTCGATCCCGACGCCCGCGTCGGCCGGCTGACGGTAGGCGAACGGCAGCGGGTCGAGATCCTGAAGGCGCTGTACCGCGATGCGCGCATCCTGATCCTGGACGAACCGACCGCCGTTCTGACACCGCAAGAAACCGACGCGCTGTTCGCCACGCTGCGCGAGGCGATCGGGCTGGGCCTGTCGATCGTGTTCATTTCTCACAAGCTGCACGAGGTCATGGCGATCTCGGACCGGGTGCTGGTGCTGCGGCACGGCCGGCTGGTGGCCGAACGCGCCACTGCTCAGACCACGCGGCACGAGTTGGCCGCGCTGATGGTCGGGGCCGAGGTAACGGTGCCCGAAGTGGCGCAGGCCAGCCCCGGCGCGCCGCTGCTGTCGCTGCGCCGGGTCAGCACGCCGGACAGCGGCACCGCGCCAGGCTTGCAGGCGGTGACGATGACGTTGTGCGCCGGGCAGATCACAGGTCTGGCCGGGGTGTCGGGCAACGGCCAGGCGGCGCTGTCCGATCTGGTGTCGGGGCTGATCGCCCCCACCAGCGGCGAAATGGACCTGGCCGGCGCGCCGGTGCGCGGCTGGTCGCCCCGAACGGCTCTGGCGCAGGGCGTGGCCCGCATCCCGGAGGACCGCCACAAGACCGGCACCATCGCCGATTTCGACCTGACCGAAAACGCGATCCTGGAAAGCTACGCCAGTCGCTTTTCGCGCCGTGGCTGGATGGACTGGAGCGGTGCCCGCCGATTTGCAGAGCGGCTGATCGCCACCTACGACGTGCGCTGCCCCGGACCGGACATCCGGGTGCGGCTGCTGTCGGGCGGCAACATGCAAAAGCTGATCCTGGGCCGGGTCCTGGAAAGCGGCGCGCGGATCATCCTGGCCAACCAGCCGGTTCGGGGGCTGGACATCGGGGCGGTCAGTTATGTTCACGGCCGGCTGACGGCGGCGCGTGATGCCGGCGCGGCGGTTCTGCTAATTTCCGAAGACCTGGACGAGATCACCCGTCTTTCGGACGTGATCCACGTGATTTCCGAAGGACGGCTTAGCCCTCCCTTCGCCCGCGGCACCATGCAACCGCAAGAGCTGGGCATCTGGATGTCCGGGCAGCGTTTCGACGAGGCGGGCCATGCGGCTTGAACCCATCGCCAACCCGGGCCTAGCCCGCACCACCCTGCCCCCGGCGCTGGCGCTGTTGGCAACCTTTGGCGTGGCCGCGGTGCTGGCGCTGGTGGCGGGGGGCAACCCTGCGCTGGTGTTCGGCGAGATCGTCAAGGGCGCCGTCGGCTCGAAGTTCGCGCTGCTTGAGACGCTGAACCGCGCGACACCGCTGATCTTCACAGGGCTCGCGGTCTCTGTCGCCTTCCGCGCGAAGCTGTGGAACATCGGTGCCGAGGCGCAGCTGTATGCCGGGGCGGTGGTGACAGCGGTGCTGGGTACCGGCGCCCTGCCCTGGGCGGCGCCCGCGCTTCTACCGGTGCTGGCGCTGGCGGCGATTTGTGCCGGGGCGCTGGTGCTGCTGGTTCCGGCACTGCTGAAGACGCGTTTCGGCGTTGACGAGGTGGTGACCACGCTGCTGTTCAACTTCATCTTCCTGCTGTTCGTGTCCTACCTGCTGGATGGCCCGCTGAAAGACCCGATGGGTATGGGTTGGCCCAAGTCCGCCCGGCTGGTGGCCGAGGCGCGCCTGCCGCGCATCGTCGATGGGCTGCGTCTGCACTGGGGTTTTGCGCTGGCGCTGATCTGCGCCGCGGCGGTTTGGGTGATCGACACCCGCACCACGCTGGGTTTCGAAATGCGTGCGGTGGGCCAGAACGCCGAGGCGGCGCGCTTTGCCGGTATCCCGGTGACGGCAGTGATCCTGAAGACCGCGCTGCTGTCGGGCGGGCTGGCGGCGCTGGCGGGCTATTCCGAGGTGGCCGGGCTGAAGGGCGCGCTGACCTTGGACCTGTCTCCGGGCTTCGGTTACACCGGTATCGTCGTGGCAATGCTGGCGATGCTGCACCCGCTGGGGGTGATCGTGGCGGCGCTGTTCGTGGCGGCGATCTTTGTCGGCGCCGACGCGATGAGCCGCAACATCGGCGTGCCCACCTATATCGCCGACATCATGCTGGCTACGGCGCTGCTGCTGATGGTGCTGGCGATCCTGCTGACGCGTTTCCGGGTGCGGAGGGACTGATGGACCTGTTCGACATCCTGCTTTCCGCCTCGTTCTGGGCCGCGACGATCCGCATCGCCTCGCCGCTGATCTTTGCCACCCTGGGCGAGCTGATCTGCGAGCGCGCGGGCGTTCTGAACCTCGGGATCGAGGGGATCATGGTCGCCGGCGCCTTTGCCGGCTGGGTTGCCGTTCTGAACGGGCTGCCGCTGTGGGGCGGCGTCGCGGTGGCGATGGCGGTTGGCATGGCGCTGGGCGCGGTGCATTCGGTGCTGTCCGTGCCGTTTGGGCTGTCGCAGCACGTGGTCGGCGTGGGGCTGACGCTGCTGGCCTCGGCGCTGACCTTCTATACGTACCGGGTGATGCTGCCCGAGGTCTCGTCCCCGCCCAAGATCGCCGCCTTCCAGCCCTATGAGGTGCCGCTGCTGTCCGATCTGCCCTTCTTCGGGCAGGCGCTGTTCAGCCAGACGCCGCTCACCTACGCGGCTTTCGTGCTGGCGGGGCTGGTGGCACTGGTGCTGTACCGCACGCCTTTGGGGCTGGCCGTGCGCGCCGCGGGGGAAAGCCCGGCAGCCGTGGCGGCGCAGGGGCTGTCGGTAACGGCGATCCGCATGGGCGCGGTGATCGTGGGCAGCGGGTTCATGGCGGTGGGCGGGGCCTTCCTGACCATGTCGGCCTTTGACAGTTTCTTTTTCGAAATGGTCAACGGGCGTGGCTGGATTTGCATCGCGCTGGTGGTTTTCGGCGCGTGGAAGCCGGGCAAGGCGCTGTTGGGCGCGCTGCTGTTTGCGGCCTTCGACGCGCTGCAAATCCGGCTGCAACAAACGCCGATGGGCGCCCTGGTGCCGTATCAGGTGTTTCTGATGCTGCCCTATGCGCTGTCGATCCTGGCGCTGGTGGTGATGTCGCGGCGGGCCGAGGTGCCCGCGGCGTTGATGGTGCCGTTCAACAAGGGGGAACGCTGATGGTGGACCTGATCGTGCGTGGCGGCACGTTGCCCGACGGGCGCGTCGCCGACATTGCCATAACGGGCGAGCGGATCGTGGCGGTCGAGCAAGGTATCACCGCCGAGGCGGGCACCACCATCGAGGCCGCAGGGCACCTTGTGTCGCCGCCCTTTGTCGATCCGCATTTCCACATGGACGCGACCCTGTCCTATGGGATCCCGCGCGTGAACGCCTCGGGCACGCTGCTGGAGGGCATTGCGCTGTGGGGCGAACTGCGCGACCAGGCCACGGTCGACGAAATGGTCGAGCGCGGCTTGCGCTATTGCGATTGGGCCGTGTCGATGGGGCTACTGGCGATCCGCAGCCATGTCGATACCACGCCCGATCACCTGAATACCGTCACCGCCATGCTGGAGCTGCGCGAGCGGGTGCGGCCCTACCTCGACCTTCAGCTGGTCGCCTTTCCGCAAGACGGGCTGTATCGCGCGCCGAACGGGCGGGCCAACCTGATCCGGGCGCTGGACATGGGCGTGGACGTGGTGGGCGGCATCCCGCATTTCGAACGGACGATGGAGGAAGGCGCCGCCTCACTGCGCGATCTGTGCCGGATTGCGGCGGATCGCGGGTTGATGGTGGATATCCACTGCGACGAGACCGACGACCCGCTGAGCCGCCATGTCGAGACGCTGGCCTGCGAGACGCAGCGGCTGGGATTGGCCGGGCGCGTGGCCGGATCGCACCTGACCTCGATGCATTCGATGGACAATTACTATGTTTCCAAGCTGCTGCCGCTGATCGCCGAATCCGGCATGGCAGCGATTCCCAATCCGCTGATCAACATCGTGTTGCAGGGCCGGCACGACAGCTATCCCAAGCGGCGCGGACTGACGCGGGTGAAGGAAATGCAGGCGCTGGGAATCCCGGTCGGCTGGGGGCAGGACTGCGTGCTTGACCCGTGGTATTCGCTGGGCACGGCAGACATGCTGGATGTCGCCTTCATGGGCCTGCACGTGGCGCAGATGACCCATCCGGCGGAAATGGCACGCTGCTTCACCATGGTGACGGAAACCAACGCGGCGATCATCGGCCTGCCCGACTATGGGCTGCACAAGGGGGCGCTGGCTTCTCTGGTCGTGCTGGACGCGGGCAATCCGACAGAGGCGGTGCGGCTGCGCCCGGCAAGGCTGGCGGTGGTGTCACGTGGCAAGGTGGTGGCCCGCAGTGCGCCGGGCGACGCGGCCTTGTCGTTGCCGGGCCGTCCGGGCACGGTGCGCCGGCGCGCCTCCTAGCTGCGCCAGCCCCAGCCATCGGCCAGCGCCAGACAGGTTCTTGCATCCTCGACCGAGGTATAGGTCCCGGCAGAGCGCAGGCAGGCAGCGGCGGCGGCATGGCCCATGCGCAGGCAGTCGCGCAGCGCCCAGCCTTCGTGCCGGCCATAGAAGAACCCGGCGGCAAAGGCATCGCCCGCACCGTTCGCGCCCTTGCGCGCGCTGTCGGGGATGGCAACCGAGGGCTGCTCGATCACCGTGCCGTCGCGGGCCACCAGCGTCGCGCCACGGGTGTAATGCACCACCACGCAATCCATCGCGCCGCGGGCCAGCATGTCGGCGGCCGCGACACGCACCGCGGCCACGTCGGTACGGTCGCCCGCGATCGTGTCGCGCCCGGCCATGGCGCCGATCTCGTAGTCGTTGACCACCAACGTATCGAGATGCGGCAGGCAGGGATAGGCGATGGCGCGGATCGCCTCGGGCGCGCCGGCGACAAACTCGAAGTTGGTCTCTAGCCCCGCCGCCCGCGCCCGCTTGAGCACCGCCAGCCAACCGCTGGCCTCGCCCTGCCAGGGACGATCCATCGTGTCGTGGATGCCGGGCAAGCCAAGGTGCATGTAGCGTGCCGTGGTGCCGGTGAAATCGACATGATCGGGCGACAGCAGCGGCGCGACGCCAAAGAAGGCGATATGGGTGCGCCGCCCGGTGGCGCGCGACAGGTAGGCGTCGGTCACCTGGGTCTGGGCGGCGGCGGTTCGGTGCAGGCCCGCACGGCCGATGCCGTGGCTGTCGGCCACCTCGACCAGGAAATCGCCCGCTTCTCCCGCGCCGATCAGGCCCTGCGTCTCGACCGGCATCGACGGGTCAAGCCGGCGCATGTCCACCGCAAAGTTGCAGGCAGAACCGCCTCCGGCCCGGTCCACCTCCAGAACGCGGGCCAGCATGTCCTCGGACGGCCATGCGTCGACGGTGATGTTGCGGTCCAGGCACCAGGTGCCGACGGTGACAAAGCCGCGCCGCATGGATCACACGTTGGGCTTGAGGATCGCTTCGGTCAGGGCCAGGTCGTCCTCCAGCGCCCGCTGCGGCGCGATGCCCGCCGCTTGCAGGTCGCCATGATAGGCACGCACGCCCTCGGCGCTGGTCAGCCCCTCCTCGATCACCCGGCGCATGGCGCGGATCATCAGCACCGAATCCTCGGCGTAATAGATCTTGCGCCCGAACAGCGCGACGCGCGCGCCATAGCGTTCCGCTTGCCGGATCAGTTCCAGGCAATCGCGCGTGGTGCCGGCGCCGCCACCCAGGATACCAAACACGATCGTTTCGGGATCATAGCCGGCGATCTCTTCGGTAGCGGCAGGGCCGTTGTAGGCCGCCTTGAGGAACAGCGGCCGTTCATGGCGCGAGACACCGGCCAGGCAACGCACGATCATGTCGTTGTTATAGGTGGCGAAATCGCCCGCCACGTCGACCGGGAACTGCGGGTTGAACACCTCGAGGAAGTACCGGATTCCTGCGGCGCTGGCCTCGTCCCGAAAGCGGGCGAAGGATTCGAGCGTGGCATGATCCTGCGCCAGGTCGTTGTAGAAGGTAATGGCGAACAAACCCAGGTCGGCCACCGGCTTGACCCGGTCCAGCCGGGCCGAGCGGAACGGCAACATCGGGTTGCGGCCATAACAGCCGCCACGCGCCTGCCAGATGTCGGTGGTATCGTTCAGCCGCACCGCCGGCGTCACCGCGCTGCCGGCAAACAGGCCGCGTTCGTGCATCCCCTCGGCCGAGGACAGCGACATCAGCATGATGTCGGCCAGGTCGGAGTCGACCACCTTGACGATGTCGTCGCGATAGGCGCGCAGCGGCTTCATCCGCCCGTCCGGGCCCTTGCCCGGCGTGGCGCATCCAAAGGCCATGTCGCCATCCTTGGCGTCGGCAATGATGAAGTCGCGGGGGCTGTAGGCCCCACTGCGGATACGGTCGAGCTTTTCGTCTAGGCGCTTCACGGCGATCCTCCCTGTTATCGCTCACGCTAGCGCTGACGCGAGCGAACCGCTAGAGGCCCAATGCGCCGCGCAACGCCGTCGGCGTCAGGGTGCCCGGCGGGCAACGGTCGCGCGCAAGGCGCGCCGCCAACGACGCCAGCCGGGCGTTCAGCGGCGCCTCTTGCCCCGACAGGCGGGCGATCAAGGCTATCTCTCCGTTCAGGAAATCGCTCTCGATGCTGCCGGCGCCGCGCGCCAGGCTCTGGGTCGATGACCCGCCGGTGCGCGCCACCCCTTCGATCGGCGCGATGGAGAACAGATCGTGGCGGGGCGGATCGGCCTCGGCCGGGTGACGCCAGGCGATACCGGCGGCGCGCAGCACTGTTTCGGCCTCGTCTCGCAACGCGGCGATGATGTCCTTCGCCTCTGCCCCCTGCCCCAGCGCGGCTTCGACCGCGTTGTGCAGGTTCAGGATCAGCTTGCCGTATTTGCGCTCCATCACCCGGTCATCGACAAACCCGGCAATGCCGCCGAGCGTCAGCGCCTGCGCCAGCGTGATGTCGGCGGTGTCATGGCCACCGGGATAGCGGCCGATGCTGAAATAGCCGAACAGCGGCGCACCCAGCGCGATCGCCTCGTCCGGTTGCAGGTATTCAGCCGGCAGCATGACACAGACGCCATGAACGTTGGCAAACCGTCGCAACGCCAGCCGCTCGTTCTCGACCCCGTTCTGCACGCAGAACACCGGCTGATCGACAACGCCGGCGGCGCGCAGTCGTTCCAGCGCCTCTGGCGTGTCTTGCGTCTTGGTGACCAGAAGGATCACGTCATCGGCGGCAATCTGCGCATCGGCCGGATCCGAGACGCAGTGCAGCGGAACGCGCCGTGCGCCGGCATGGCTGCGCAGCAGCAACCCCTGCGCCTGAAGCGCCGCCAGCCGTTTGCCGCGCGCGATGCCCGTCACGGCATGGCCCGCATCCATCAGCGCCGCCGCAACGACGCCGCCCAGCGCGCCAACCCCGTAGACGATGTACCGCATGCCTGCCCTCCGCTGTCAGGCGGCCATCATCGGAGGCTTTGCTCGATCCTGTCCAGCGTTTCCATCGTCGGCAGCGCCTGCGCGACCGAGCTGTTGGGCTCGCGCCCCTCGCGGATGGCGGCGATGAACTCGCGATCGGCCAGTTCGACACCGTCGGTGGAAACGGTCACGCCGCTCAGGTCGATTGGTTTGTCATATCCGTCAAACAGGTCGTCGTAGCGCGCAATGTAGGTGCCGTTGTCGCAGATGTAGCNNCGGAAGAACGTGCCCAGCGGGCCGTTGTTGTTGAAGCTCAGCGACAGGGTGCAGATCGCGCCTTCGGGCGATTTCAGCCCGATGCTCATGTCCATGGCGATGCCCAGGTCGGGATGCTTGGGCCCTTGCAAGCCAAAGGCTTGAACGGCCTGCCCGCCGGTCTGGTACTGGAACAGATCGACAGTGTGGCAGGCGTGGTGCCACAGCAGGTGATCGGTCCAGGTTCGCGGCTCACCCTTGGCGTTGGTGTTGGTGCGGCGGAAGAAATAAGTCTGCACGTCCAGTTGTTGCAGCTTCAGCTCTCCGGCGACGATCTTGTTGTGCACCCACTGGTGCGAAGGGTTGAAGCGGCGCACGTGATCGACCATCGCAACGAGGCCGCTGGCCTTCTGTGCCTCGACCACGCGGCGGCTATCCGCCAGCGAGTCGGCAATCGGGATTTCGCACAGCACATGCTTGCCGGCCTGAAGGCAGGCGATGGTCTGCGCTGCGTGGACCTGCGTCGGCGTTGCGAGGATCACCGCATCGACATCGTCGCGCGCCAGACTCTCGGACAGGTCCTTGGTGGCGTGGCCGATGCCGCGGGCCTTGGCGAAAGCGTCGATATCATCCGGGCCCCCGCCGACGACCGAGGTCACGGTGACCCCGTCGATGCGGGCCAGCGCGTCCAGATGCTTGGTCCCGAAAGCGCCCGCGGCGCCTGCAACGCAAATCCTCATCCCGGTTTCCTTTTCTTATCGCATGACAGCGGCATGACGCCGCCCGTGGGCGGGCAGCGCAGAGCCGGGGCGACCCTACCACCGGGGCCCCGGAGCAGGAAATTGGTTTCCGCCTAGCGCGATTGATTTTCGTTATAGGGTGTCGCCGTCGGGGAAGGCGGCGCGGCAATAATCGCGGATCAGATCGAGCAGTCGCGCCTGCGTCGCGGTGGGCTGCCAGCCGGCCCGCGTGATCAGGCCGATGGGCCGTGCGCTGTCGGGCAGCGGTATCGGCAACGGCGTGAGAAGGCCCTGCGCCTCTTCCAGCGCGTATTGGTTGCGCGACATTATGGTGACGTAGTCGCCACGCGACATCAGCCCGCGTACCAGCACCAGCGACGACGAGACGATCCGCACCGGCGTCTTGGCCATGTCCTGAATGCGCAAGGTTTCGAACAGGTATGTGCCCGAGGGCGTATCCTTGGGCGGTGCGATCCACGGGAAGGCCAGCGTATCGGCCAGCGTGCGCGGCGCCACGCCGGCCAAAGGGTGGCCCGGCCGCGCGACGATCGACAGGCTGTCGGTGAACAGTACCTCCTGCATCACGTCATCGGCCGGCAGCGGGTGGCGCAAGGCACCCAGGATGAAGTCGATTTCGCCATGGCGCAGATCGCGCAACAGGGTACGGAACGGCGCGTCAATACATTGAACTTGCGGCCCTTCTCCGGCACCGGACAGCAAAGCGTCAATCGCCGCAGGCAGGATCGCGGTGCGCGACATCGGCAATGATCCGACGACGATCCGGGTGCTGTCCTGTCCGCGCTGCGCGTCGATCTCGTACCGGGCCTGGCGCAGCTCTGACATGGCCAGCCGGGTGTGCAGCGCCAGCGCCAGCGCCGACGGGGTCAGCGACACGCCGCGTCGGTTCGGCTCGAACAGGGCGATGCCGGCCAGTTCCTGCAGCTCGCGCGCGGCGCGATGCAGCGCGGGCTGTCGCGCGCCCAGATCGCGCGCCGCCTGGCTATAGCTTTCGGCATTGGCGATGGCGACCAGCGCCTGCAGCTGGACCGGCTTGACCAGCTTGTAGAACTCGCGCCGGCCCCGGCCGCCTTCGGCCCGCGGCGCGCGGCGCAGCGCCAGCTGGGCGCCCAGGCGCAGGTGATCCAGCAGGCGCACCACCCGGCGATACAGGATCGCTCCGGTTTCGGTCTGGTACATGCCATCTGGGCGACGGTCGAACAGCCGGGCGCCGAAGGTCGCCTCCAATTTGGCAATTGCCTGGGTGATGGCGGGTTGCGACAGGTGGATCCGTTCGGATGCCAGCCCGATGCGGCGCGTTTCGGCGACATCGCGGAACGCCATCAGGTGGCGGATGTTGGGCAGCAACTCGGGCACGGCGGATCCTTGATTTGGCGATATCTATAACATTTTCGAATTTCCACGCCAGCCTTCGAAATGGCCTTGGCGCGGGATTGGGCGATAGATGGCAACCACGATGGACCCAGATTATCTCCCATATCACCCCGCGCCGAAGAAACCGGCGTATGTTCCGCCCGCCGGCGCCGTGGACGCGCATTGCCACGTCTTCGGACCTGCGGACACCTTCCCCTACGCGCCAGAGCGGAAATACACGCCCTGCGACGCGCCGAAGGAAAAGCTGTTTGCGCTGCGCGACCACCTCGGGTTTTCGCGCAACGTCATCGTCCAGGCCTCGTGCCATGGAAAGGACAACGCCGCGCTGGTCGATGCGCTGCGCAGCGCGGGCGAGTTGGCCCGCGGCGTGGCGGTGGTGGGCGCGGACGTGAACGACGCCGCTCTGGCAGAGATGGACGCGGCCGGCGTGCGCGCGGTGCGGTTCAACTTCGTCAAGCGGTTGGTCGATGCCACCCCGCGCGAGGTGTTCACCGGCATCGCCGAGCGCATCGCCAAGCTGGGCTGGCATATCGTGGTCTATTTCGAGGCGCCCGACCTGGAAGGCCTGACGCCCTTCCTGGCCAGCCTGCCAACCACGGTCGTGGTCGATCACATGGGTCGGCCCGATGTGGCCAAAGGGGTCGATCACCCGGATTTCCAGCGTTTCATCGCGCTGATGGCCGATCATCCCAACATCTGGACCAAGGTCAGCTGCCCGGAACGGCTAAGCGTTCAGGGACCGCCCTATGCCGATGTGGTGCCGTTTGCCCGCACGCTGGTGGAGCGGTTCCCGGACCGGGTTCTGTGGGGCACAGACTGGCCGCACCCGAACATGAAATCCCATATGCCCGATGACGGCCAGCTGGTGGACGTCATCCCGCAGATCGCGGTGACGGAGGCCGCGCAGCACGCCCTGCTGGTTGCAAATCCCATGCGGCTTTACTGGGCGTAAGATCAGGAGGAGAAGACCGATGCACGACCTGCCCGGTTACGACTATCACATCGACATTCCCGGCACGACGATCTTCGACGGCAAGCAGGCCATGCAGGACTATCCGCTGAACAAGCTGTGCTATGACTTCAACCGCGCCGAGAACCGCGAGGGTTTCA
>JAGRMT010000180.1:8133-11673 GCA_020441125.1 Roseivivax sp. | reverse complement strand
GTCGGAGGCGCTGGGACACGGGTTTGGGCGGCCTGATTTCAGGCGGCCTTCGTCACTTCGACCTTGCGCTCTTTCTGCTTGGCTTCGCGGGTCTTGGGCAGGGTCACCGTCAGAACGCCGTTGGAGAAGTCCGCCTTGACGGCATCCGCATCGACGCCCGAGGGCAGCGTCAGTGAGCGCTGGAACTCGCCGTACCGGCGTTCGCTGACCAGGTAGTCTTCCTTCTCTTCTTTCTTTTCTTCCGACTTGTGGCCGCGAATCGTGATCGTGCCATCGCTCAGCTTGATGTCGATATCCTCGACCGACATTCCGGGCAGTTCGGCGGTAATGCGGTATTCGCCGTCGCATTCCACGAATTCCGTGGCTGGCCGTACCGCCCAATCGCCGCCCGCCGGTAACAGCGCCTGCATCCGGCGCGACAGCGGGTGTTGCATCAGGCCGGCGCCGAAATCGTCGAACAGCCGGTCGATCTCATTCCTGAGCGACAGCATGGTAGGCCAGCCTTCGGCAGGTACGGGGGCCTTGTCGGTCTTCACGTCAACTTCGGATTTCGTCTTGGACATTGTCAGAGTTCCTCCGCGGGCCGCGCCTGGGCGCGGGCTTTGTTGTTCACAGGACCAACTGTATTGGCGGGCGCGTGCGGTTCATTGACCGCTGTCATTCAAGAACACGAATACGGCGCCCGCCGGCCGATCATTCCGGCGCATCCATCACCGCAAGCGCGGCAAGTTCCTCGATGTTGCGGATCTTGAAGCGGTAAGGCGTCAGGCTGGTGATCAGGCCCTTCTCCTCCAGATCGCGCAATGTGCGGCTGATCGTTTCCACCGTGGTGTTGGTCAGGTCTGCCCAGTCCCTGCGATCAATTTCCATGCTCAGCACCACGCCGCCGTCGGGCAGCGTTTCCACCGGCATGACCTGCGCGGCAGTGACCAGGAAAGCGGTGATCCGCTCGCGGCTGTTCAGCGTGCCGTTGCGCCAAAGCTCGCCCAGCAAGCGGCGATGCTGGGTAAGCATTTCCTGCAGGATTTTCTGCCGGAACCGGGGATTGTGCTCTATCTGATGTTTGACCGTCGCCTTGTCGTACAGGCAGAGTTCGACATCGGTTCCCGCTTCGAAATCGCTGTCAGAGGGCTGGTCCATGAAACCGCCGACAATGTCGCCCGGCACGGCCAGACCCAGCAGCACGCGCTTGCCGCTGATGCGCACGGTCGAGCGGCGGGCATAGCCGCGCCGGATCACGCCAAGAAACTCGGAGGTTCCGTCCTGACGCGCGATCAGCTTTCCCCGCTTGAACTTGCGGACAATGGGCTGGTTTGCGCTTGAGGGGCATACCTCCTGGATGGCGCGGCACACCTCTGCTCCGCGCAGCGCGCAGGTCCGGCAGGTCTCTGCGGACGGGCGCGAACCCGCGCGCGGCACAGAACCGGACGACGCCACGTCGATCGGTTTGTGTATCATGCCGAGGCCCCTTCCCGAAACGCCTTGACCACAGTCTCGCGCAGGTCGGCCTCGGGCAGGTTGATCAGGTTCAGATCGCGTTCCAGTACCACCGCGCTACGCAAGTCTGACGGCATTTCCTGTCGTAGAATGCCCAGCATCTTGGGCGAGGCGAACACGGCCAGTTGGGTCAGCCGCCCAGCGTGGAAATGATCGCCCAGAACGGCGAGCGTTTCCTGCGCGAAATCCTGCATGTCGCGCAGGATCGGGTCGGATCCCGGCTCCATCGCTGAACGGCGACCGCTGGAGTCGGACGAAAAGCTGCGCCCGGCCTTGTCAGAAAGGATATCCCGAAGATGGGTCGATTTGGCCTTGCTGACCAGCTCTTGCGGCTCTGCGGTGGCGCCTTCCTCAAGTGCCGGCAGAATACGGGCGCGAACGCCATTGGTCACCAAAGCCCAGGTCTTTGCTCGTGTCATTTCCCCCTCCCACGGCACGTTTCGATTCCCGATTGAACGCCAACCGACGCACCCGGGTCATTGATAGCTATCAATTCCCCCAATGCTTGGGCCCAGGCCTGCCCCGCGCTGGCCCGTTGTGGAAATATTCAAAAACTGATAGCCGTATAGTGGGAAACACTTTCAACCTTCGGGTGAAGGGGCGCAGGGAAAATGGCGAACGACACACCCACGGGTGCGCATGTCGGCATGATCGGATCGCCGATCTTTTCGGACATCAAACCGGAAACACGCGACGCGCTGGACGCGATGTGCCGGATCAAGCGCTTTCGCAAAGGGCAGATTGTCGTTCAGGACGAAGAGTCGCCCAATTTCGTTGGCGGCGTGCTGTCGGGCATCCTGCGCATGCAGAAGACGCTGCTGGACGGGCGGCAACATATCGTCGGGTTGCTGGTTGAGGGCGACCTGTTCGGTCGCGTGTTCGACGGTGCCTTCGAATACTCTGTCGAGGCGGCGACCGACGTGGAATTCTGCTCTTTCCCGCGCGCGGCGTTCGAAGGGCTGCTAAGCCGCTCGCCCGATCTTGAGCGTGCAGTTCTGCTGAACATCACGAACGAGTTGGACCGGGCGCGGGAGTGGATGATCATCCTGTCCAACCAGAAGATCGCCGGCCGCATCGCTGGCTTCCTTCTGCTGATGTGCTCGCGTTTCGGCAGGATCGACCACATCGTCGAGCCGACGGTTGACGGAATCGAGGTAAAGATCCCGATCAGCCGGCTGGACCTGGCGCATCTGCTGGGAACGCGCCCTGAGTCGATCTCGCGCGCATTGCACGCACTGGCCGACGAGGGGCATATCGAAATCCAGGAACCAGACCGCATCCTGTTGCGCGATATCGAGGCCCTGGCGAAGGCCGCCGATGAGGACGAGATGCAAACCGTTGCCACCCTGAAGGACGTACTGAGCGTCAAGCGGCTGAAGCGATAGGCGCGGCCTAGTCGGCGACCGTTACCGCCGCCGCAAAGGGGCCCTTTTCGCCCTGCAACTCGCGGAATTTCAACCGTGTGCCCTTCTTCAGCCTGTCCCAGCCGTTGGCCGTCAGGCTGTCGCGCTGGAAATAGACCATGCGCCCGTCGTCGGCGCGGATCCAACCGTGGCCCAGCTCGGGCTCCAGTTCGGCGATCTGGCCATGCAGCACCGGCGGGTGATGCTTGACCTCGATCCCCGCCAGCGTCTTCTTGCGCTTCTTCAGCGCCGTCTCCGCCGCCGAGAAGGCACGGTTGACCGCCAGCATCAGGTCATCCTGCGCACTGCCCTGCGCAACCTCGCGCGAGATTGACAGGTCTGGCCCCGGCATGTGCAGGTTCAACCGGACCTTGTACACGCTGCCGTGGCGCTGCTTTTTCTGCGGGGCTTCCAGCGTGACGTCGCAACCGGTGATGCGGTCGTCACGCCGTTCCAGCATCTCGATCCGCCGGCGCACCAGCGCTTCGACAGCCGGAGAGTGGTCAATATTGCGATAGGCGATGATCGGGTCGATCTGCATGGCAAGCCCCTTTCTGACGGGTTACGGGCAGGCGGCGGTGTAATAGGTACCGTCGCCACGGGCATACGCGCAGCGGCCGTCCGCCGCGTTCTGCGCGAC
>JAGRMT010000180.1:395-8030 GCA_020441125.1 Roseivivax sp. | reverse complement strand
ACGACGGTTCGCTGCTCTGGCGTGAGGTTGTCACAACCGGCCGCGGCAAGAATTGCCGCAAAAGCGAAAGCGCCTGTGATTTTCGAATACATGATCGTGCCTCCAGTGATTTGTTTCCGCACCGGGCTGTTCCCGGCGCCAGCCTGCGTGCCGGACCCCTTGAAACGGCCGCCCGGCATTGGTCCGAGATTGGGCCGATGGCCGGGCGGTTTCATTGACGGCGGTCAACCGAGCGGGGATCGTGCAGCGACCGCATCGCTGCGGCGATCATCGGCGCGCAAGAGACGACGCGCAGCCGATGGCCAAGGATGGCCGCAGTTTCGGCGTGGATGGCAACGCTGTCGGTCAGGGTGATGTCATCGACCAGCGCGCCCTGGCCAAAACCGTGAACGGCGTCTTGGGTCAGCAGGCCATGCGTGGCCACCGCATGCACTTCGGCGGCACCATGGGCGCGCACCGCCTCGGCTGCGCGCAGGATCGTGCCGCCGCCACAGATCATGTCATCAAGGATGTAGACCGCGCAGCCGTCGACATCGCCGGCGAAATGCGTGCCTGAAACCACGCCGGCGCTGCGCCTTTTCTCCATCAGGCCGAACCGCACGTCGCCGCCCGTCACCTGTTCCAGCGCCTCGCGCGCCAGCTGGGCGCGCTTCACCCCTCCGGGATCGGGCGAGACGATCGCCACCGGACGCACCGAACCACGCGCGGCGATGACCTCTGCAAACAGCCGGTCTGTCGGCAGATGCAGTGTCTGGCAACGGAAAGCGTTCTGGAAGGCGGCCAGGTTGTGCACGTCCAGCGTCACCACCAGGTCGGCGCCTGCCGCCTCGAACATCGCGGCGACATAGCGCGTCGTCACCGGATCGTTCGGCTTGGTCTGCCGGTCCTTGCGCGAATAGGCCAGGTAGGGCGCGATGGCTGTAACCCGCGCCGCGCCATGCTCTCGGCAGGTGGCCACGAAGAACAGCAGGCGCACCAGCTTGTCATTGGCCGAGGCATGCGCGTCGCCGTTCAGGCTGTGAAGCACAAAGACATCGCGCCCGCGCACATCGACCAGCGGGCGTGACTTGTGCTCTCCGCCGTCGAAGGCGCGCTCCTCATGCGGGGCGCGGGCAAACCTGCCGGCCTGGGCGACGCGGTCGCCAAGCTCGTCCGAACCTTTGAGAGCAAAGAACAGCATGGCCTCTGCATCGCCCGGCCCGCGCCGGGTGGCATTGACCGCAGTCAATGCAGCCGCGCCGGCGCTGCGAAAGACTGCGGTCAATCCATTTCAGACAGAAGGTGCTGCCATGGCTGCCACAGGTATTTCGACCCTCGACCACGCACCGCAGGTTTTCGCGCAATGGCTCAACGAGCTGGGCGCGGATCTTGGCTGGGACCGACAGCGCATCTACCTGCTGCTGTGCGAAACGCTGCATGCCGTGCGCGATTTCCTTTCGGTAGACGAGGCTGCCGATCTGGCCGCCCAGCTTCCGGTTCTTGTCCGCGGCGTTTTCTACGACGGCTGGGATCCATCGCGCACACCGGTGGCACAGCGCAACAAGGCAGACTTTCTGGCGCGGGTCGAAGCGCGTTTCCAGAAGGCACCGCTGGAAGATCCCGAAAGAGCCGTTTCAGCAGTGTTCGACCTGCTGCGCCGGCATGTATCCCAGGGCGAATTCAACCAGGTCAAGAAAGCGATGCGCAAGCCGCTTCAGGATCTGTGGGATTAATGCCCGGCCATGCCGACGTCGCGCCCCACGCCCGGTGCGCCGGCCGCAGGTGGCGGCGAGGCAAGCTTTGCCGACAAGCGGGCATTTCTGGAAAGCGGCGCAGCCTGGCCGGGTGAGCCGCCGCCGATCTGCCAGGAAACCCACGCCTCTATCGTGTGCCTGACCCGCGACCGGGCATGGAAGCTGAAAAAGCCGGTTCACCTGATGCATGTCGATCAGCGTTCGCTGGCATCGCGCGAGCGCTATTGCCGCGAGGAGCTGCGCCTGAACCGCGAGATGTCGGGCGCGGTCTATCGCGGGCTGACGGCCCTGGTGCAGCGGCCTGACGGTACGCTGTCGCTGGGCGGCGCGGGCCGTATCGTCGACTGGGTGATCGAAACCCAACGGCTGCCTGCAACAGAGATGCTTGACAGTCGCCTGGCCACCGGACGGGCACCCGTGCCTGCAGAGATCGACGCGCTGGCCGATGTGCTGATCGGTTTCTATCGCGGACGTGCACCGCTGCGCGACGCGGCCGACGTCTTCTTGCGACGGCTGCAACGCGACAGCCGGATCGGCTGCACACACCTGCGAGAGATGGCGCCAAAGGTCGGCGTCGACCTGCCCGGCCCCGTACTGCGCTATGCCGAAATGGCGGTGGCAGACTGCGGGCCGGAAATCGCGGCGCGGGACAAGGCCGGCCTGCTGATCGAAGGCCATGGCGACCTGCGCGCCGAGCATGTCTGCCTGACACAGCCGCCGGTGCTGTTCGACCGGCTTGAGATCGACCACGGACTGCGCATCCTAGACCCGTTCTTCGAAGTCAACGCGCTGGCGCTGGAATGCGGGTTGCGCGGTGCCGGGTGGATCGGCACGCAACTGATGGCGCGGCTGGGCTCTGCCTTCACCCCGCCCGGCCCACGCCTGATGACGGTTTATGGTGTGATCGCCTGCGTCACCCGGGCGCGGTTCGCGTTGGACCATTTCCGCGACAGCGCGGTGCCCACACCGGAAAAATGGGTGACACGGGCGAACGAATACCTGGCGGCGGCTGCCGGGCTGATCGACGCGACGCAACCGGCCTGAACGCGGTCAGCCGGTGCCGGGTGCTGGCGGGCGCCGATGCGCGTGGCGCTCCAGGATCTCGGTCACCACGGCGTCGGGGACCTGGCCGAAATCGCGGTAATGCAGGCCGACAGCGCGGAAATCCGCCGGGCTTTCCAGACAGATTACAGAATCGCAATCGGCCGCCAGCGCGGCGATGGTATCGGCCGGCCCGACCGGAACCGCCGCGATCAGCCGCGCCGGACCGGCGTCGCGCACCAGCCTCAGCGCCGCGCGCATGGTCGCGCCCGTGGCGATGCCATCATCGACCACCACCACCGTCTTGCCGGTCAAGGGAACCGGCGGGCGCCCCTTCAGGTACAACTCGCGGCGGCGGTCTATCTCGGGCAGTTCCTGCTGCGCCAAGGCACGGATCTGCGCGGCTTCCAGCCCGGTCAGGCGGGCGACATCGTCATTGATGGTGATCCGCGGCTCATTGCCGTCGGTCACCGCGCCCACTGCGAATTCCGGCTGGCCGGGCACACCGATCTTGCGCACCAGCACGATGTCAAGCGGCGCGCCCAGCGCCTCGGCGATCACGTCGGCCACCGGCAGACCGCCGCGCGGCAGGGCCAGGATGACGGTGCTGGACGGCTCCAGCGTGGGCAGACGCTGCAACAGGCGGCGCGCGGCGTCGTCTCGGTTGGTGAACATGGCGGCCTCCGTACCTGGCTGGGGACAGGCTAGCGGCCCGTCGCGTGCGGGTCATTGCGGGGCATCAATCGGCCATGTGCCCGCAGTTTCGGCATCTGCGTGGGTTGGGGCCGCCGCGATTGATCCCGGTCATTGCATTGCCCGGCGGCGCGTCCAGACTGGTGCCGCCCAGCAGGAGGGACGCCGATGCCGCAAACCGAGACGGTCGCATTTCTGGCCTCGGGCCGCGCGTTTGAAAGCGGCGGCCCGGTCGAGGTGGTCGAAACCCACGGCGCCTATGTGTTCCTGTGCGGCGACACGGCGCTGAAGCTGAAGCGCGCGGTCAAGTATGACTACATGGACCTCAGCACCGTGGCGCTGCGCAAGGCGCTGATCGCGCGCGAGCTTGAGCTGAACCGCCCGGCGGCGCCGCAGGTTTACCGTGATATGCTGCCAGTGACGCAGGAAGCGACTGGCCTGGCGCTGGATGGCCCGGGGCCGGTGGTGGACTGGGTGCTGCGGATGTGGCGCTTTCCTGCGGAAAACGAGCTGGAGCGCGTGGTGGAACGCGGCGCCCTGGACGACCGGCTGGCCATCGCCATGGGCACTGCCATCGCCGCCTATCACGCTGCGGCCCCGGTGCTGCAGCGGCCGGGCCAGGCGCTGATCGCCGATATCCTGGCAGAGCTGGGCCGGGTCTTTGCCGAGTTCCCCGATGCACCCGGCACCCAACGGATCGGCACATGGCGCACGGCCGCCACCGCGCGGCTTGAAGCCGTGGGGCCCTTGCTGGACAGCCGCGCCCGCGCCGGGCACGTGCGGCGCGCCCATGGCGATCTGCACCTGCGCAACCTCGTGCTGATCGACGGGGCGCCGGTGCTGTACGATGCGCTGGAGTTCGACGAGACGCTGGGCACCTGCGACGTGCTGTATGACATCGCCTTTCTGGTGATGGACCTGTGCCACCGCGCCCTGCCCCGGCAGGCATGCAGGGTACTTGACGCCTGGTTGCTGGCCTCTGGCGGGGCCGAGGATGCCGGGCTGGCCGCGCTGCCCCTGTTCCTGTCGGTGCGCGCCGCGATCCGCGCGATGGTGCTGTTGCAAACCGACGCCGCGCGAGATCGGCCAGGCGCTTCGGCGGCCGAGGTGGATGCCTACCTGGCGCTGGGCTGCGCCGCGCTGCATCCTGCGCCGCCCAAGCTGATCGCCGTCGGCGGATATTCGGGCAGCGGCAAGAGTGTGCTGGCGCGTGCGCTGGCGCCGGCTATTGGCGCGCTGCCCGGTGCGGTGCTTCTCAGCTCTGACGTGGCGCGCAAGGCCGGGATGGAAGAGGGTACTCGTCTGGCTCAGGCGGCCTATGCGCCAGAGCGTCGAAACAGTGTCTATCAAGGCCTATTTGCGCGGGCAGAGACGATCCTTCGTGCCGGTCACTCTGTGCTGGTCGATGCGACTTTCCTCGATCCCGCGCTTCGCTTGGCCGTGTCGGACGTGGCGCGGCGCGCCGGAGTTCCTATCCACGGGCTGTGGCTGGACGCACCCGTCACGGTGCTGGAGGACCGGCTGCGCAAACGCGTGGGCGACGCCTCTGATGCAGACGTGGCCGTACTGCACAAGCAGCTGGCCGCGCCGCGCGGCACGATGGCATGGCACGCCCTCGATGCGACGCGCGCGCCCGACGCCATATTGAACGCGGCACAGGCGGTGCTGGACGCGCGGGACGGGTGATCCCGCGCCGTGTCACAGGGCATTACTGCGCGACATAACCCCCATCGACCGGAACATTTGCCCCGGTCATGAAGCTGGCGCGGTCAGAGCACAGCCAGACGATCAGCTCTGCCACCTCCTCCGGCTGGCCAATGCGGCCGATCGGGTGCAGCGGGTCCATCAGCTGTTGCGTGGTCTGCGCACCGCCCGTGGTTTGTTCGGCCAGCGAGTCGAGCATCCGCGTGTCGATCCCGCCGGGACAGACGGAGTTCACCCGGATGCCCTGCTTGGCGTATTCCAGCGCGGCGTTCTTGGTCAGCCCGTTCACCGCGTGCTTCGTCGCGGTATAGGGCGACAGTCCAGGAAAGCCGATCAGCCCGGCAACAGAGGCCAGGTTGACGATGCTGCCGCCACCTGTGGACAGCATCTGCCGGATTTCGGCCTGAAGGCACAGGAACAGACCGCGCAGGTTGACGGCTATGATGGCGTCGAAGTTTTCCAGCGTCTGCTCGGCCAAGGGCGCGATCTTGCCTTCGATCCCGGCATTGTTGCAGGCGCAATCCAGCCGCCCGAAATGGCTGACCGTATCGCCGACCAGCCGGGCCACATCGTCGGGCCTGGATATGTCGGCCCGCACGAACACCGCCTCGCCGCCCTTGGCACGGATCAACCCGGCGGTTTCTTCGCCACCGCTCTGGTTGATGTCAGAGACAACGACCTTGGCGCCTTCCTGCGCGAATTTCAGCGCGGTGGCGCGGCCGATACCCGCGCCGGACCCCGTAACCAAGGCGACCTTTCCCCACACCAGTCCCATGATACCCTCCCATCGTGGTTCAGGGTCGATTGTGGGCCCAGGGGACGCGGACGCATTGATGGCAGTCAACAGCGGCGGGGTCAGCCGGTGCCTTCGGCCTCGGCCTGGGCGACATTGCGCTTGACCGCCAAAAAGCTGTCGGGCGTGACCGAAATCGTGTCTATTCCAGCCTTGACCAGCAGGCGCGCAAAGTCCGGGTCATTGCTGGGTGCCTGCCCGCATAGCCCGATCTTGCGCCCCGCCGCGCGGGCGCGGGCGATGGCCGTCTCGATCATCCACAACACCGCCGGGTCACGCTCGCGGAACACGTCTGCCAGCGCCTCGCTGTCGCGGTCGATGCCCAGGGTCAGCTGCGTCAGGTCGTTCGAGCCGATGGAGAAGCCGTCGAAACGCTGGGCGAATTCCTCGGCCCGGATCACGTTCGACGGGATTTCGGTCATCACGTAGACCTCAAGCCCGTTCTCGCCGCGCTTCAGGCCGTTGTCGGCCATCACCGCCAGAACCTTGTCCGCCTCTTCGGGTGAGCGGCAGAAAGGCACCATCGCGATGACGTTGGTAAAGCCCATCTCGTCGCGCAGATGTTTCAGGGCGATGCATTCCAGCGCGAAGGCATCGCGGTAGAAGTCCGAGTAATAGCGCGATGCGCCGCGCAACCCGATCATCGGGTTCTCCTCCTCGGGCTCGAAGAAACGCCCGCCCAGAAGGTCGGCATATTCGTTCGACTTGAAATCGCTCAGCCGCACGATCACCGGTTTGGGATGCCAGACGGCCGCGATGCGGGCCAATCCCATGGCCAGCCGCCGGGTGAAATAGGCGCGCCCGTCGGGATAGCCCTGGATCAGCGCGGCGATGGCGTCGCGGGTGCCGGGGTCGGTCACCTTTTCGGGGTGCAGCAGGGCCAGTGGGTGCACCTTGATTTCGTTGCTGACAAGAAATTCCATCCGCGCCAGCCCCACGCCATCCACCGGCAGCCGCCACCAGCGCACCGCAGCCGAGGGATTGGCCACGTTAAGCATCACGCCGGTTCTGGTCGGCGGCACGTCCTTCAGCGAGATCTCGGTCACCGTGACCTTACCCAGCCCGTCATACACGGCGCCGGTTTCGCCCTCGGCGCAGGAAACGGTGACATCCTGACCGTCGTGCAGCACGCGGGTGGCATTGCCGGCGCCCACCACGGCGGGCAGGCCCAACTCGCGGCTGACGATGGCGGCATGCGAGGTTCGCCCGCCGTGGTCGGTGACGATGGCCGCGGCGCGCTTCATGATCGGGACCCAGTCCGGGTCGGTGGTCGAGGTGACAAGGACCGAGCCGTCGACAAAGCTGTCGATCTCGCTGGCCGACCGGATCAGGCACACCCGGCCCGCGGCCGCCGCGTTGCCCACGCTCAGCCCCTCGATCAGCAGCTTGCCCGCGGGGGTGACGTCAAACGATTGGAACGCCGCACCGGTCTTGCGCGATTGCACCGTCTCGGGCCGGGCCTGAACGATATAGATCTCGCCCGTCTCTCCGTCCTTGGCCCATTCCATGTCCATCGGCATGCCGTAATGCGCCTCGATGACCTTGGCGTAGCGGGCCAGTTCCACGATCTCGTCATCGGTCAGTGTAAAGCGCTCGCGCTCGGCCAGTGCCGTGGGCACGTTGCGCGTTGCTGCCTCGCCGCCACGGCCGTAGATCATCTTGATCTCCTTG
>JAGRMT010000180.1:0-291 GCA_020441125.1 Roseivivax sp. | reverse complement strand
GCCCCAGGCGCCGTTGATCAGCACGAAACGGTCGCAACCGGTCTCGGTGTCGATCGAGAACATCACGCCAGAGCTGCCGATGTCAGAGCGCACCATCATCTGCACCCCGACCGACAGCGCGATCTCTGTCTGGCCGAAGCCTTGTACCTGCCGGTAGGTTATCGCGCGGTCGGTGAACAGCGAGGCATAGCAGCGCCGGCAGGCATCCAGCAGCGCCGCCTCTCCGGTGACGTTCAGAAAGGTTTCCTGCTGACCGGCAAAGCTGGCATCGGGCAAGTCCTCGGCGGTGGC
>JAGRMT010000179.1 GCA_020441125.1 Roseivivax sp. | reverse complement strand
GCGATGTTCGAAAGCCGCACGCGGCCCTGCCTGCAATACCAGATCAAGCGATGTTCCGGTCCTTGCGTGGGCAAGATCTCTCAGGATGATTATCGCGCGCTGGTGGACGATGCCGAGCGGTTCCTGTCCGGCCGGTCTACCCAGGTGCAAGAGGACCTGGCGCAGCAAATGCAGGCGGCATCCGAAGCGATGGAGTTCGAACGCGCCGCTGCCCTGCGCGATCGTATCCGCGCGCTGACACAGGTACAGACGGCGCAGGGCATCAACCCGCGCGGCGTGACAGAGGCCGATGTGATCGGCCTGCATCTGGAAAACGGGCAGGCCTGCGTTCAGGTTTTCTTCATCCGCGCGAACCAGAACTGGGGCAACCGCGATTTCTACCCCCGCGTGGGTGAGGACGTGGAAGCGGCCGAGGTGCTGGAGGCATTCCTTGGTCAGTTCTACGACCAGAAGGAACCGCCGCGGATGATCCTGCTGTCGCATCCCATCGAGGATGCCGACCTTATGACAGAAGCGCTAAGCCAGAAGCTGGGCCGCAAGGTAGAGATCGCCGTGCCCCAGCGCGGCGAAAAGGCCGAACTGATCGAAGGCGCGGTGCGCAACGCCCGCGAAAGCCTGGCGCGGCGGATGTCGGAAACCGCGACCCAGGCCAAGCTGCTGCGCGGCCTGGCCGAAGCGTTCGAACTGGAAGGCCCGCCGCAGCGGATCGAAGTCTACGACAACAGCCACATCCAGGGCACCAACGCCGTGGGCGCGATGATCGTTTCGGGGCCCGAGGGGCTGATCAAGAGCCAGTACCGCAAGTTCAACATCCGCGGTGACGAGCTGACCCCCGGCGACGATTTCGGGATGATGAAAGAGGTGCTGACGCGCCGCTTCAAGCGTCTTCAGAAAGAGGATCCCGACCGTGACAAGGGCCTGTGGCCAGACCTTCTGCTGATCGACGGCGGCGCCGGGCAGGTCAGCGCGGTGGCCGGGATCATGGCCGAGCACGGGGTCGAAGACATCCCCATGGTCGGCGTGGCCAAGGGTGTGGACCGCGACGCCGGCAAGGAAGAGTTTCACCGCCCCGGCGCGCGCCCCTTTGCCCTGCGCCACAACGATCCGGTTCTGTACTTCGTGCAGCGCCTGCGCGACGAGGCGCACCGCTTTGCCATCGGCACCCACCGCGCCAAGCGCGCCAAGTCGATCGGTGCGACCCCGCTGGACGAGGTGCCCGGTGTCGGCGCCGCGCGCAAGCGCGCGCTCTTGGCGCATTTCGGTTCTGCCAAGGCGGTCAGCCGTGCCAACCTGTCAGACCTGAAGGCCGTCGATGGGGTCAGCGAAGCGCTGGCGGAACGCATCTACGCCTTCTTTCACGAAGGCGGCTAGGCGGCCGGTCCCTGCACCAGCAACGCCGCCAGCGCGGCGCGCGGCCCGTCCGGCAGGGGCGCCGGGCGGTGTTGGTCATCGACATGCACCTGCACGAAGAAGCCCTCGGCCCCCGCGGTCTGGTTGTTGCCGGCGAACAGGCCCACCTCGATCCGGTAGGCGCTGTTTCCCAGATGCCCGACGCGCAGCCCCGCTGTCAGCGGCTGGGGAAAGCACAGCTCGGCGTGGTAGGTGCAACCGCTCTCGGCGATCACCACGCGGAACGCTCCGGGCCCGGTCAGCGCCAGCCCCGCGCCGATCTGCCAGTAACTGACCGCCGTATCGAACAGCGAGAAATAGGTCGCGTTGTTCATATGCCCGTAGGCATCGTTGTCGGCCCACCGCGTTTGCAGCGGGACAAAGGCGCGGTATTCCGCGCGGGTTCCGGGGGGCCTTCGCGCCATCAGCCGTTCTTCAGCAGGCGGGTCACCGTCGAGGCGCCCCAGCCCGCCACCACGGCGATAGCCAGCGACATCAGCCCGTACCACAGCGGCTGCATCGTCGAGAGGTTGAACAGCCAGCGTTCCAGACCGACCTTGCTGACCTCGATCGTGCCTTCGATCCTGGACAGCACCTGCCGGTCGCGGGTCAGGAAGATCCGCGTCTTGTAGGTGCCTTCGGTCAGGCTGGCGGGCAGCCGAATCGAAGTGCTGAACAATGTCGCCTCCTCGATCAGCACGCCGCCTTCGTTTCGCGAATACAGCCCCTTTTCGCGCCGGATGCGGATCAGGGCCTCTGTAAAGGCACGCGGGTCCTGCACGGTGGCACCGACAGAGCGGATTGCCTGCGGAACAGAGATGTGATGGCGCAGATCCTCGGTCGCCGAGATCACCTCTTCCAGCGGTCCGCTGGTCGAGACGGCATAGAACGAGGGCGCCGAGTCGACCTCGACCGCGTCGGTATTCACCCAGACGCCGGCCACCCGATCCTTGCGGTAGACGGTCAGCCGTTCTGACGGCCCCTCTACCGTAACGACAACCTGTAGCGGGGCGCCTTGCGGGATCGGTTCCTCGCGCTTGACGGCGCCGAATACCAGGATGTCAGAACCCTTGAAACTGGTCGTGATCTGAACGTTGCTGTGGCTCAGACCCAGCACCACCTGTTCCGCCCGCGCCGCGGTCAGCGGGGCCAGCAGGAACAGCATGGACAGCAGCCAGCGCATCAGCCGCCCCCCGAGCCGATGACGTAGACCTCGGACGGCGGCAGGAACAGATCCAGCGCCAGCTTGAGGCACACCGCCAGCACCAGCGAGGCCAGCAGCAGGCGCAGCTGTTCCGCTTTCAGCCGCGTGCCGATCCGGGTGCCCAGCTGTGCACCGAAAACCCCGCCAAGGATCAGCAGGAGGGCCAGCATCACGTCCACCGTATGGTTGGTGACGGCGTGCAGCAACGTGGTGAAGGCGGCCACGAAGATGATCTGGAACAGTGACGTGCCGATCACCACCTTGGTGGGCATCCCCAACAGGTAGATCATTGCCGGCACCATGATAAAGCCGCCGCCCACGCCCATCACCGCCGACAGGATCCCGACCGACACGCCCACCAGCACCGGCGGGATGATCGAGATGTAAAGGCCCGAGGTCCGAAACCGCACCTTCAACGGCCAGCGCTGTACGGCGGTGTGTTTCTTGCGCGCCGGTTTCACGCCGCGCTTGGTCTTGCTCAGGGCGCGCCAGCCCTCGATCGCCATCAGCCCGCCGATGATGCCCAGGAAAACGACGTAGCACAGCGTGACCAGCAGATCGACCTGGCCCAGCTTCTTCAGCGCGTTGAAAATGGTCACGCCGACCCCGGCCCCGACCAGGCCGCCAAGTAGCAGGACCGTGCCCATTCGCAGATCGACTGTCTTGCGTTTCAGGTGCGCCAGCACGCCCGAGATGGACGAGGCGACAATCTGGTTGGCCCCGGTGGCCACGGCGACAGAGGGCGGTATGCCGATGAAGAACAGCAGCGGTGTCAGCAGGAACCCGCCCCCGACCCCGAACATGCCTGACAAAATCCCCACGATCCCGCCCAGTCCCAGCAGGAGGAAGGCATTCACCGATACATCGGCAATGGGCAGGTAGATCTGCATATTTTTTGTGTAGCGCCATCGCCGCGCCTTAGGCAAGCGCACCTATGACGCAGACATAGGGTTTTTTGCATAAGTTGTGGAAAAAGGCGGTCAGGGGCCCTTTCAGGCCCCGTCTGCCCAAGCCCTGCGGCAATTATCTTTCCTTGACGTAGGGCTCTCCGCCAGCCCTTGGCGGGATCGCCTTGCCCACGAAACCGGCCAGGATGACGACAGTCAGGATATAGGGCAGGGCCTGCACGAATTGCACAGGCAGGATGAAGCCGAACATCTGGATGTTCTGGAAGCGCGTCTCGATGGCGAACAGGAAGCCGAACAACAGGCAAGCGTATAGCGCGTACCACGGCCGCCACTTGGCAAAGATCAGCGCCGCCAGGGCGATGAAACCGCGGTTGGCGGTCATCTCCTTGGTGAAATTGGCCTGAAGGCCCGTCGCCAGGTAGGCACCGGCGATGCCGCACAACAGGCCGCAGATCAGCACCGCAGAATAGCGCAGGCGAATGACGGAAACCCCAGCGGTATCCACCGCCTCTGGCGCCTCTCCCACGGCACGCAGGCGCAGGCCGAACCGGGTGCGGAACAGCACCCACCACGTAGCCGGCACCGCCAAGAGCGCGATGTAGACCAGGATCGGGTGGCCCGAGATCAGCTCGTAATAGATCGGGCCGATAAAGGGCACATCGCGCAGTTCGTTGGCGAAGGGCAGGGTGATCGGCTCGAACCGGGCAGCGCCTTCCAGCGACGGGGTGCGCCCGCCTTGCTTGAACCAGTGCTGCGCCACCAGGATCGTGACGCCCGAGGCCAGGAAGTTGATCGCCACACCTGAAATCAGCTGGTTGCCGCGGAAGTTGATCGAGGCCACGCCATGGATCAACGCCAGAAAGACCGAGGCGCCGATCCCCGCGCCCAGCCCCAGCCAGGCGCTGCCGGTAAAGGCGGCGATGGCGGCGGCAAAGAACGCGGCGGCCAGCATCTTGCCCTCAAGCCCGATGTCAAAGATGCCCGAGCGTTCCGAGTAGAGCCCGGCAAGACAGGCCAGAAGCAGCGGCGTCGCACTGCGCACCGTCGAGTCGAGAACCTGGATGACAGTCAGAAAATCCATGAGTCAGCCCCGTGATGTCGCCAGCTTGAACGCCGCGAAACAGAAGAATGCACCCAGCGTCGCCTCGATCCAGCGCCGGCCCTTGCGATAGGCGGCACGGACGGGGCCCGCGCTTAGCACCACGCCCCACAGCGCGTGCATGGTGAACGAAATGGCAAAGGCCCCGGTGGCGAACAGTGCGACGATCGCCGCCCCGCCGCCTTTGGTCGCCCCGATCGACGTGATCGCCAGCCAGAAGACGATGGCCTTGGGATTGGTGACTTGCAGCAGCAGGCCCTTGAGGAACAACTGCGCGGGCCGTTGCGCCGGCAACTCGGCCGCAAAAAGCGGCGGCGGGTTCAGCGCCTTGCGGAACGCGCCCCGCGCCAGCCACAGCAGGTAACCCGCGCCGATGACCCGCAACGCCATCATCGCCCACGAGATTTCAGCCAGCAGAAGCCCGACACCGAACAGCGTGGCCAGGTTGATCATCAGGCTGCCGGTGGCGATCCCCAACGCGGCAACCAGCGCCCCGGCGCGACCCTGCCCGGTGGCGATGCCCAGGATCATGGCCACAGCCGGCCCCGGCGACGAGGCCGCGACGAACAGGATGCTGTATGCGGCGATGAACCCCGGCAGGAAGGGCGCGAATTCCATCGCTCAGCCCTCCTTGCGGCGCAACGCCAGGAAGATCCGCTCCAGCGGCATCCGCACCATGTTGTCCAGCGCCCCGGTGAACAGGATCACCAACGCCTGGATCACGGTGATCAGCTCGCGCGGGATCGAGGTCCACAGCGCCAGTTCGGCGCCCCCCTGGTAGAGAAAACCGAACAGCACGGCGGCCAGGAACACCCCGATGGGGTGGTTGCGCCCCATCAGCGCTACGGCGATGCCGATGAAGCCTGCGCCCTCGGTCGAGTTCAGAAGCAACCGCTCGGCTTCGCCCTGGGTGGTGTTGACCGCCATCAGGCCGGCGAGCGCGCCCGAGATCAGCATCGCGATGATCGTGATCCTCACGGGCCGGATGCCGGCATAGGTGGCGGCGGTTTCGGAAAAGCCAAGGGCGCGGATTTCATAGCCCAGGCGGGTGCGCCAGATCAGCAGCCAGACAAAGATGCAGGCCAGCAGCGCCAGGAAGAAGGCGACATTCGCCGGCGCGCCACGGAACCAGGCGCTTTCGGCGGTCGAGAACATCTCCTGGAAGGTCGGCAGGTGGGTGCCCGCCGGGAAGGTGGCACTGGCCGGCTCCATCGAGCCGCGCGGTTTCAGCTGGTTCACCAGCAGGTAGTTCAGCAGCGAATAGGCGATGAAGTTGAACATGATCGTGGTGATCACGATGTGGCTGCCGCGCTGCGCCTGCAGGTAGGCCGGGATCAGCGCCCAGGCTGCGCCCATCACTGCGGCGGCCACGCTGGCGGCCAGCAACGCGATGGACCAGTGCGGCCAAGGGATGAACAGGCAAACCAGCGCCACGCCCAGCCCGCCCAGCATGGCCTGCCCCTCGCCGCCGATGTTGAAAAGCCGCGCGTGGAAGGCGACTGAGACGGCAAGACCGGTGAAGATGAAGTTGGTGGCGTAATAAAGCGTATAACCCCAGCCCGAAGAGCGCATCAGCGCCCCGTCCACCATCAGCTTGAACGCGGCCACCGGGCTTTCGCCGATTGCCAGGATCACCAGCGCCGACAGGATCGCCGCCAGCAGGATCGAAATCAGCGGCACCAGCACCGCATCGGCCCAGGCCGGCATCTTATCCATGGTGTGCTGCCTCCTGCGCGGTGGGGGTGGCGGGTTTGTCCTGCGCCCCTGTAATGCCCGCCATCAGCAGGCCCAGTTCCTTTTCGTTGGTGGTCTTGGGATCGCGCTCACCCATGATGCGGCCGTCGAACATGACCGCGATGCGGTCCGACAGGCTGAGGATCTCGTCCAGTTCCACGCTGACCAGCAAGACCGCCTTGCCGGCATCGCGCAGGGCGATGATCTGCTTGTGGATGAACTCGATCGCACCGATGTCGACGCCTCGGGTGGGCTGGCCCACAAGGAGGATATCCGGGTCGCGCTCGATCTCGCGCGCCACCACGATCTTCTGCTGGTTGCCGCCCGAGAAGTTGCGTGCCTTCAGCCGCGGGTTCAGCGGGCGTACGTCGAACGTTTCCATCTTGGTGGCGGTGTCGGCCTTGATCGCCGCGTTGTCCATCAGGATCCCGGCCTGGTATTTTGGATCGCGGTGATAGCCGAAAGCGATGTTCTCCCAGGCCATGAACTCCATGATCAGCCCTTCGTGCTGCCGGTCTTCGGGCACGTGGGCGATACCGCGCGCCCGGCGCGACTGGCCGTCAGAGGACTTGCCCGTCAGGTCGATCTGTTGCCCGTTCACGCGCACGCTTCCCGTGGCGGGGATCATCCCGCCCAACACTTTCAGCAGCTCTGACTGGCCGTTGCCGGCAACACCGGCAATGCCCAGGATTTCGCCCGCGCGGACATGCAGCGATACGCCCTTCAGCCGCTCCACCCGCTTGCTGTCGACGACGCGCAGGTTTTCCACTTCCAGCACCGTCGCGCCCGGGTTGGCCGGCGCCTTCTCGACATGCAAAAGCACCTTGCGGCCGACCATCAGCTCGGCCAGCTGCTCGGGGCTGGTGTCGGCGGTCTTGACCGTCGCCGTCATCTCGCCGCGCCGCATCACGCTGACGGTGTCGGTGATCTCCATGATCTCGCGCAGCTTGTGGGTGATGAGGATGATGGTTTTCCCTTGCTCCTTCAGCCCGCGCAGGATGCGGAAAAGGTGGTCGGCCTCATCGGGCGTCAAAACGCCCGTCGGTTCGTCGAGGATCAGGATATCGGCGTGGCGGTAAAGCGCCTTGAGGATTTCGACCCGCTGCTGGTGCCCGACCGAAAGGTTTTCGATCAGCGCGTCGGGATCGACGCTGAGTTCATATTCCTTGGCCAGATGGGCGAGCGCCTTGCGCGCCTTGGAGAGGGAGGGGCGCAGCAGCCCGCCGTCTTCGGCCCCAAGGATGATGTTTTCGAGGACCGAGAAATTCTCGACCAGTTTGAAATGCTGGAACACCATGCCGATGCCTGCGGCAATGGCGGCCTGGCTGTCGGCGATCTCGGTCTTCTTGCCGTGGATGAAGATCTCGCCACGGTCGGCCTTGTAAAAGCCGTAGAGGATCGACATCAGCGTCGACTTGCCTGCGCCGTTCTCGCCGATGATGCCGTGGATTGTGCCCGGCATGACCCGGATCGAGATGTCCTTGTTGGCCTGCACCGGGCCGAAGGCCTTGGATATGCCCTTGAGTTCGATCGCCGGCGCCGTCATGCGCGTTCCCCTGTCCCTGCTTTCGGTATTTGTTGCAGAGGCAGAGCGGGTTGGGAAGGGGGGAGGTTGGGGAAGCGGCCGCGCTGGCTGGCGATCGGCCCGGCAAGTGCCAACCCGGCAGACGCCTGCGCCGATTTCTTTTTTCAAGAAATCGGCCCGGAAGCTTTGAAAGCTTCCGGCTCCACAGCCGGTGCGTCGTCGCGATGGATGCCGCCGACACGGCGCCTTTGCCGGTGCGCGCTCGGGTCAGGTTGGCCGGCCATGGGTGCGCGGCCATGCCGGGCAACCGGGCATGTTCAACACACCTGCAGAGCGAAGCCACAGCCAGCGCATTCCGGCGGTTGCCCGGGCGCGGGCTCTTTGCCAGATTGCCCGCAATAACAGCAAGACTCCTTGAGGCAGTTTCAGTGCAGAGAAGCGGGCTATTGATCGCAATGTGGTCAGCGTTTTTTTCGGGTTTCGGCGCAGGTCAGGTGGCACTTGCCGAAGAGGGCGGACGGCCGGTGGGCCTGACGCTCGAAACCTTTCAGTTCGGGCCGGACAACCGCTGGGCGTTCAGCAACATGCAGGACGTGATGCCGACCGCGCCTATTCCGCACGATCCTGCGCATGTACTGCCGCTGGAGGTCAGCGAGCAGGCGGTGGCCGACTTTTCCCTGAATTTCATGGGGCGAGAGCAGACCATCGACGAGATTGCCGCAACCCAGTACATCGACGGGCTTCTGGTGCTGAAGGATGGCCAGATCGTCTTTGAGAAGTACTACGGCCAATTGACCGAAGACCGCCCGCACCTGATGAATTCGGTCACCAAGTCGGTTGTCGGCCTGCTGGCCGGCAAGCTGGCGGACCAGGGCGTCATCGACCTCGACAAACCGGTTTCCCATTATGTACCCGCGCTGGCGAGCAGCGGCTGGGGGCCGGACCCGCTGCGCATGGTGCTCGATATGCGCGATGGCTCTGCCTATACCGAGAAATACGAGGATTTCGGGTCGTCCTTCCGCTTGCAGGACTGCGCGATCCGCTGGACAGATGCCGACTATTGCCCCGCAGGCGGCCCTCAGGGTCTCAAGGCGTTCCTTCCCACCATCGGCCGCGATGAGTCGATGCTGGGCAAGTTCAGCTACCGCTCGGGGTCGACCGACGTGATAGGCTGGGTGCTGGAAGAAGCCACCGGCCAGCCGCTGGCCGACTTGATCGCCCAGAACATCTGGAAGCCGATGGGCGCCGAGGCTGACGCGAACATCACCGTGGATACCGGCGGGCTGGCACTGGCCGACCATGGCATGAGTTCCACGCTGCGCGATCTGACGCGGTTCGGCTTGCTGGTGCTGAACAAGGGCCAGGCGTTCGGCGAACAGATCGTGCCGGCGGCATTCATCGAGGATATCTTCAGTCAGCCCGGCGATCCCGACTGGCCCTATGAATGGGCCGACGGATACACCCCGTATTACCGCTCGTTCTTCTGGGGCGAGGGCAACGCCGACCGCGACATCAGCGGCTATGGCATCCACGGCCAGTTCGTGCGCGTTGTGCCAGAGCAGCGGATGGTCATTGCCCTGTATTCGACCTGGCCCCGCGCCGATGGCGATGGCCAGACCCACGGCTGGTACCCGAGCGCGGTGCTGATGGAGACGCTCATCGCCAAGTTTCGGTAAGCGAAGCGCTGGCCATCCAGGTTTCTTGTCGACCCCTTATCGCAATATCCCGCGCTGCGTCGGGCCTATTTCGTCACCCGCCCGCCTGCCAGCATCGCCGGATCGATCGCGATCAGCACGAGGGTGTCGCTCGGCGACAGGCCCAGCTTCGCGCACAGCGCCTCGGACGGGGCGTTTCCAGCCCGGATGCCGGTGAAACAGTCGGTGTAGCCGAATGCCTCGTTCATCCGCAGCATCGCCATCGCGCCCAGCACCAGCGCGATCCCCTCACCGCGGCGGCTGTCGTCGGTGGCCAGCATACCCCACCAGAAAATGCCCCCCTTCGGGTGCGCCTTGTGAAACTGCGCCACCGCGCCGGCGGCGCCGACGATGTTCCCCGCCCGGTCCTGCGCGAAGAGAAAGCAGCTGGGCAGTTCCCGCCCGCGCAGGATCGGGCCCCTGGGCAACAGCACTTCGCAGGACTGGGTCAACCGGTCCAGTACTTGCAGGTCTTCCGGCGATGTGTCGGCATCGACATGGCGCAAGGTCAGGTCCGGCGCGAGCGATCTCTGCCGCAGGATGTCCCGTGCCGCGTCAAGACTGGCCGGTCCGCCGGACCATTGCTCATATTCGTCTGTGGCGAGGCCAGCATCCTGCAACGCTGCCTTTCGCGTGCTGGCCTGATCGGGGGTAAGCCCTTCCAACGAACTTGCGCCCAGCAGCCGCGCGATCGCAATTTGAATTGCCAGGTTGTCGTCGCTGTAATCCGACAGGCCGACCGCCCGCCCGTGCGTGACGAACCGCGGATCGTCCTTCACCAGCGTCCACAAGTCTTCGGCGCGTTGCTGAAGCGACTGCTGGGACTCGGCCCCGAAATATTCGGAATGCGATCTCGCCATGCCGAACTGTCCGGATCGTTGACGTAAGCGTCAAGAAAAAGATGCGGGGCCCCCGCGTGTCGGTTCATGAAATGCAAAGGGGCGGCGCCCTGCGACGCCGCCCCCAAATGACCCATGCCGAGGGATCAGAACGTCAGCGCCGGGCAGGTGTCGTCGCTGGTGTAGTCGTGCACCGCGATTTCGCCCGCGATGATCTTGTCGCGCGCGGCATCCACCGCGGCCTTCATCTCTTCGGTGACCAGCGCGGCGTTGTTGTCGTCCAGCGCGTAGCCCACGCCTTCTTCCTTCAGGCCCAGCACCATCACGCCGGTCTGCAGGTCGGCGCCGGCCGACATCGCGTTGAACACGGCGTTGTCGACGCGCTTGAGCATCGAGGTCAGGACCTTGCCCGGGTGCAGGTAGTTCTGGTTGCTGTCGACGCCAATCGACAGGATGCCCTGGTCAGCGGCGGTCTGCAGCACACCCAGGCCGGTACCGCCGGCAGCGGCGTAAACCACGTCTGCGCCCTGGCTGATCTGCGCCTGGGTCAGTTCCGAGCCCTTCACCGGGTCGTTCCAGGCCGACGGGGTGGTGCCGGTCATGTTGGAAATGACGGTGGCATCGGGGTTCACTGCCTTGACGCCCTGTGCATAGCCGCAGGCAAACTTGCGGATCAGCGGAATGTCCATCCCGCCGACAAAGCCGACAGTGCCCGACTTGGACGCCATCGCGGCCATCATCCCGACGAGGTACGAGCCTTCATGCTCGGAGAACAGGACCGACAGCACGTTCGGATGCTCGGCCGGATCGACGAAGCCGTCGATGGTCACGAACTTGGTATCGGGGTAATCCTTGGCGATGTTGGCGATGGGGGTGGAGAAAGAGAAGCCCGTGGTCACCACCGGGTTGAACCCGGCTTCGGCAAAGCGGCGCAGCGCCTGTTCGCGCTGGGCTTCGGACTGCATCTCGATGTCCTTGTAGGCACCGCCGGTTTCCTTGGCAAACCGCTCTGCCCCGTTGAAGGCGGCTTCGTTGAACGACTTGTCGAACTTTCCGCCAAGGTCGTAAACCAGCGCCGGATCGGCCAGCGCGGCACCCGCGGTCAGCGCCAGCGTCGCGGCGGCGCCGAGGAATTTCTGCATCAGGGTCATAACGTGCTCCCAGGTGGTTGAACTGCCCGCGGTTCGCCCGCAGGCTTATGGTCTGATCGTCCCAGATCATCGCCAATTTAGGACGCAGGCCCGCGACAGGGTCAACAGGTTTTTGCCAAATTCGGCGGCAGAGGCGCCTGCGTTCAGCTTTCCTTGGCGGAAACCGCCCGGGACATGACCAGCGCATCTTGCCGTGTGCCATCCGGTTGAAGATAGTAGGCTTTCCGACGGCCGGCGACGGTATAGCCGGCGGCGGCATAGGCTGCCTGCGCGGCGAAGTTGGAAGCGGCAACCTCTAAAAAGCATGTCGCCACCCCGGCCTGCGCCGCGGCCCGATGCAGCGATGCGATCAGCCGGGCCGCGCGGCCTTGCCGGCGGTGCGCAGGTTCGGTGGCCAGGGTCAGGATCTCGGCTTCATCCGCCACGAAGCGCGCCAGCAGAAAGGCGTGCTCGTCCTGAAAAAGCCGGACCGAGGGCTGAGCCAACAGGTCGGTGAAATCCTCCTCCGACCATGGGATCATGTCTTCGTAGGCGCGCGCCTGGAGCGCGGCCAATACCTGCGCCGTCACGGCAGCATCACCGGCGGCACGTCGCGTGAAGGTGCGGCGTCGGCGGGCTTGATGTACATCGGCGCCGGGGCGGCGAAGGGCGCGGACCGGCCTGCGGCAACCGCGGCGATCGCAACCGCCAGGGCGGCGGGCGGCGGCGCATAGACCGGCACGCCACTGACTTCGCTCAGCGGCATGTGGCGCGGCCTGCCCTGCGGCGCGCACAGGTAAACGTGGTCGCGCGGCGCAGGGACCGCGGCCAGCGCGTCAGGATGCGCATGGTGGATCGCGTCGAAGGTGCTGACCCCGATCGCCGGAATGCCCAGCGAAAGCGCCAGCCCGCGCGCGCAGGCAACAGAAATGCGGATGCCGGTGAAGTTGCCCGGGCCGACGCCAACACCGATGCGCGCCAGATCCGGCCAACCCGCACCGGCAGAGTGCAGCACTTCTTCCAGAAGCGGCACCAGCCGCTCTGCCTGGCCACGGCCCATCTCTTCGGCCTGGCTGGCCAGAACCTGGCCGCCACACAACAAAGCGGCGGCGCAATGCGCCGCCGACGTGTCAAAGCCCAGGATCAGCGGGTCAGCCGTCATGCCGTTTGCGCCGCCGCTCAGACGGCGACAGGCCGCACCTCTGTGACTTCGGGGATATAGTGGCGCAGCAGGTTCTCGATTCCCATCTTCAGCGTCAGGGTCGAGGACGGGCAGCCCGCGCAGGCGCCCTGCATGTGCAGGTAGACAACGCCACGGTCGAACCCGTGGAAGGTGATGTCGCCGCCGTCCTGCGCCACTGCCGGGCGCACCCGGCTATCCAGCAGTTCCTTGATCTGGCTGACGATCTCGCCGTCTTCGCCGCTGTGGTCGGCATGGCCCGAAGCCTGCGCCGCGCCGTCCGACATCACCGGCTGGCCAGACTGGAAATGCTCCATGATCGCGCCCAGGATCGCCGGTTTCAGGTGATCCCAGTCAGAATTGTCGGCCTTGGTGACGGTCACGAAATCGGATCCGAAGAACACGCCGGCAACGCCGCTGACCGCGAACAGGCGCTGCGCCAGGGGCGAGGCGCCGGCCGTCTCGGCCGAGGGGAAATCGGCGGTGCCCATGTCCAGCACGGTCTGGCCGGGAAGGAACTTCAGCGTAGCCGGGTTGGGGGTGGATTCGGTCTGAATGAACATCTGCAGCGCACCTTTGATCGGGTCTATTCTATATGCGCCCTGCGCGGGTGCGGGTCAAGGTTTGGAACGGTTCTAAACTTCTCCCGGCGACGGTGCCAGCGCCTCGGGACTGTGCGATTGCAGCGCCCAGAAGGCCAGGGCTTCGGGACCGATCCGTTGCAACGCGCACCGCAACAGGTCGGGGCGAACGACGCGATGCACCGCGCAGCTGACCGCTTCGATCGCGCTGTCGGGCGCAAAGTTGTGGTGCCGTCGCAGCGCCTTCACCTCGGCCAGGATCGCGGCGCGGTCGGCCCAGGGCTGCGGCTCTGCCAGGGTCCAGTCCTGCACGAACAGCGCGCGCGGAATCGCGGGCAGAACCGCGGCAAAGTCCAGCGCCTGCTGCGGCGTCAGCCGCGCTCGGAAGGCGCGGAACAGCCCTTCGGTCATGGTGTAGGCCGCATTGTCCGATGTCATGCCCGAAACGTCGCGCACAGTGTCCAGGAACGTCCGCCACTCGCGGTCTGCGTGACGGTATGTCCAAGGCATCGGCATTGCGTCAGGTGATCGCTTCGAGCCGTTCCTTGGACAGATCGCCCGGCACAATGGTCACAGGCACCGGCAAAGAGCCCGCGTTCTTCGTCAACTGCGTGACCAGCGGGCCGGGGCCTTTCTTGTCGACCGCAGCGCCAAGGACCAAGACGCCGATTTCAGGATCGGCACGCACGTGCTCGATGATCTCGTCAGCCGGGGTGCCTTCGCGGATTACCAGTTCGGGATCGACGCCCTGCTTGTCGCGCATCCACTTGGCGAACACCTCGAAATGCGCGTGGATACGCTCGCGCGCTTCCTCGCGCATGATGTCGCCGACGCCGATCCAGTGGTTGAACTCTTCGGGGGGGATGATCGACAGGATGGCCACGCCGCCGCCGGTCTTGGCGGCCCGCATCGCGGCGAACCGCATGGCGTTCAGGCATTCCCGGCTGTCATCCAGCACGACGAGGAACTTGCGCATGGTATGCTCCTTCCGCCGGGATCATGCCCCGCGGCGCGGGTTCAGGCAACTGGCTTGCGCGCCAGCGGCGGCAACGGGCTCAGGCCGACAGCGCCCAGTCCCAGTACATCTCGCGCACCTTCCGGGTCACTGGCCCAACCTGATAGGCCGTATCCTCGAACCCGGTCACCGGGGTGACCTTGTTCATGTTGCCCGACAGGAACACCTCGTCAGCGTCTTCGAAATCCTCGAAGGTCAGCACTGTCTCGTGCACCTCCATCCCGTCGGCGCGCATGTTGGCCATATGCCGGGCGCGGGTGATCCCGGCCAGGAATGTGCCGTTGGCAATGGGGGTGAACACCACGCCATCCTTGACCATGAAGACATTCGCCGTGGCACTTTCTGCGACGTTGCCCATGGCATCGGCCACCAGCGCGTTGCCAAAACCGCGCGAACGTACATCGGTCAGCATCCGCGCGTTGTTCGGGTAGAGGCAGCCCGCCTTGGCGTTGACAACAGAGCTTTCCAGAACCGGACGGCGGAACCGGGTGCGGCCCAGCTTGGTGGTGGCGCTTTCCGGCGCCATCGGGATCTCCTCCAGGCACAAGGCAAAGCCTGTGGTTTCGGGATTCGGCACGATCGCGGTCGGATCTCCGTCGATGCCCCAGTACATCGGCCGGATATACACGGCCGTGTCCGGCGCATAGGCGCGCAGGCCCTCATGCGCGATCTCGACCATGGTTGCGGTCTCGACCGTAGGTGTCAGCATCAGCGCCTTGGCCGAACGGTTGACCCGGGCGCAATGCGCCTCCAGGTCGGGCGTCACGCCCTGGGCAAAGCGCGCGCCGTCGAAAACACCCGATCCCAGCCACGCGCCATGGTCGGCCGCACGCATGATCGGCACATCTCCGTCGTGCCAGGCGCCTTGAAAGTAGGTGCGGATATTGGTGCCGGTGGCCATGGCGCTCTCCCTCGTCGTTGTGGCGGCAGGCTAGGGCGCATTGGCGGGCAGGTCCAGCCCGTCCGGGGCTAAGCCTCGGCCAGAAGCTTGCGCAGGTCCAGCCGGGCGTTGACCATCGCCAGCGAGCCGTCAGGATTGCGCGGCCACTCCGCCTCGGGGCGGTCGCGGTAAATCTCGATGCCATTGCCGTCGGGATCGGCGAAATAGACAGCCTCGCTGACACCGTGGTCGGCCGCCCCCTGCAGCGCAACACCCGCGTCCATCACCCGCTTCAGCGCCTGTGCCAGCGCTTGCCGGTGGGGATAAACGAATGCGACATGGTAAAGCCCCGGATGCCCCTGCGGCGCGGGTCGGCCGCCCGCGCTTTCCCAGGTGTTCAGCCCGATATGGTGGTGATACCCGCCGGCCGACAGGAACGCCGCCTGTTCGCCGTACAACTGTGTGACGTCAAAGCCCATCACATCGCGGTAGAAGGCGATGGAGCGGGGCAGGTCGGACACCTTCAGATGAACGTGCCCGATCCGGGTTTCAGGGTGGGTTGGCATGGTGCGTCTCCTTTGCGGAACGATATGGCACCCAGGCCTGCACCCTTGTCAGGCCGACAGACGCACCGGGTCTGTGCGCTTGCGCAGGGCCTGGCCCGGCACCGGCAGGTTGTCGATCAGCCGCACACCGCCGATCCAGCAGGCCGCGAACAGCCGCGCGCCGGCCTCGGGCGCGGTCAGGGCGCGCAAGTCGTCGGTTGCACGCAGGTCCAGGTACTCGATCTCGTCGAAACCAGTGGCAAGCAGGCGGTCTGCGGCCGCCTCGCGCAGCGCGGTCCAGTCTGCGCCTTGCTCCAGTTGCCCGGCGGCATCGGACAGCACGCGGTACAGCGTTGCCGCAGCCACCCGCGCTTGCGGCTGAAGCCGCAGGTTGCGTGACGACATCGCCAGCCCGTCCGCCTCGCGCACCGTGGCGCAGCCCACGACATGGGTCGGGATATCGAGATCCAGCGCCATGCGCCGCACCACCTGCAACTGCTGGAAATCCTTCTCGCCGAAATAGGCGCGGTCGGCCTGGGTTTGAAGGAACAGCTTGGTGACGACCGTGGCGACGCCGTCGAAATGGCCGGGGCGGTGCGCGCCACACAGCACGTCGGTCAGTCCGGCCACGGAAACGGTGGTAGCAAAGCCGGCCGGATACATCTGATCGCCCGACGGCGCCCAAATGGCATCGACCGCCAGCGGCGCCAGCTTGACCGCGTCAGACTCTTCGGTCCGCGGATACTTGGCCAGGTCGTCGGGGTTGTTGAACTGCTTGGGGTTGACGAAAATCGTCACGATCACCCGGTCGCACTCGGCCTTGGCGCGTTCGGCCAGGCTGAGATGGCCGTCATGCAGCGCCCCCATCGTTGGCACCACGCCAATGCTCTGGCCGGCCAGACGCCACGCCCGTGTCAACGTGCGTAGCTCGGTCAGCGAACGAAGGATGGGCGTGGTCATTGCGTCGCTCCTTTGGCGGCCGGCTGTTCGGCGGCGAAGACATGATCGGACGTGGGAAACCTGCGTGCGCGAACTTCTTCAGCATAATCCTGAATCGCCTGCCGCGCCAATGTGTTCAGCTCGGCATAACGCTTGACGAACTTGGGCTTGAAGGCGTCGAACAAGCCCAGCATGTCATCGACCACCAGGATCTGTCCGTCGCATCCGGCGCTGGCGCCGATGCCGATGGTGGGAATCGGCACCTCTGCCGTGATCGTGTCGGCCAGCGGCTGGGGGATCTTCTCCAGCACCACCGCAAAGGCGCCGGCCTGCGCCACGGCGCGGGCATCGGCGCGCACAGTCTCGGCCTGGGCATCACGCCCCTGCACGCGATAGCCACCCAGCGTGTTCACCGATTGCGGCGTCAGCCCGACATGCGCCATCACCGGGATCCCCCGCGCCACCAGGAAGGCGATGGTTGTTGCCATTGTCTGACCGCCCTCCAGCTTGACGGCACCGGCGCCGGTCTCTCGCATCAGCATGGCGGCGTTGCGGAACGCCTGTTCGGGGTCTTCCTCGTAGCTGCCGAACGGCATGTCGATCACCATCATGGTGCGGCTCAGCCCGCGCGCCACCGCCTTGCCGTGCAGGATCATCATCTCCAGTGTTACGCCCAGGGTAGAGGGCAACCCGTGCAACACCATGCCGACGCTGTCGCCCACCAGGGCGAAGTCGCACACCCCGTCCATGTTGCGCGCCATCGGCGTGGTATATGCGGTCAGGCTGACAATTGGCGTTTGGCCCTTCATCGCGCGGATGTCATGCGGCATCGGGGCTGTCGGGCGGGCGCTGGCGCTCATGTGCGTGTCCTTTGCGTGCCATCGGTCCGGGTCTTTCACTGGGGGTGGCCGCCTGCGCAGAATCCCCCAAGGTCAACCCGCCCTTGATAAAGGGCAGATTTGCGCCGAAGGTCAGGGGTAAACCAGATAATTTTTCACCGACGGGAGTGTGGATATGAAACGAGCCCTTCTTGGTACGGTCGCCGCGATGTCGCTGCTGGCCATGCCTGCCCTGGCACAGCGGACCGACCTGACCATCGCGATGCAGCTGGAACCGCCGCACCTCGATCCCACCAGCGCCGCCGCAGGCGCGATCGACAGCGTTCTGTATTCGAACGTGTTCGAGGGGCTGACCCGTTTCATGGCTGACGGCTCGGTCGTGCCGGGCCTGGCGGAAAGCTGGGACATCAGCGACGACGGCCTGGAATATACCTTCCACCTGCACACTGGCGTCACCTTCCATGACGGCACGGCGATGGATGCCGAGGACGTCAAGTTCAGCCTGGACCGCGCCCGTGCCGAAGACAGCGTGAACGCGCAAAAGGCGCTGTTTGGCGAAATCGCGTCGGTCGACGTGGTGGACCCGGCAACGGTCACGGTGACCCTGACCCAGCCCAACGGCAACTTCCTGTTCAACATGGCCTGGG
>JAGRMT010000178.1:189-23941 GCA_020441125.1 Roseivivax sp. | reverse complement strand
ATATGGTACCGGCAACGCAGCCCGTTGGCGCCGGGTTCGGATTTGCCGGTCCCGGCGGGCAAACAAGACCGGCAAACCGATTCGCGGCGAATCGAGACCCTTCCTGTCAATGGCGCAGAGGTCGTACGACCCAAGTCGCGTACCGCACGCGCCCGTGATCCCTATAGTGACGACGGAGGCAACTCCCGGTGCGCATGGCGTGCCGGAGACATGTTCATGGGAGGAAGATTAATGAACAGATTCGTCGCCGCCGTGGCGCTGGGACTGGCCGCAGCCGCCACCAGCCTATCGGCTCAAGTCACCGAAGAGATGCTCGCCAATGACCAGGCATCGGCCGGGGACGTAGTCACCAACGGCATGGGCCGTGACCTTCAGCGGTACAGCCCGCTGGAAACCCTGAACAAGGGCAACGTGAAGAATCTGGTGCCGGCATGGGCCTTCAGCCTGGGCGGCGAAAAGCAGCGCGGCCAGGAAACCCAGCCGCTGGTCTATGACGGTGTGATGTATGTCACCGGCTCCTACTCGCGCCTGTACGCCATCGACGTGGCCACCGGCGAAGAGCTGTGGCAGTACGACGCCCGCCTGCCCGAAGGCATCCTGCCCTGCTGCGACGTGATCAACCGGGGCGCCGCGCTTTATGGCGACAAGATCTATTTCGGCACGCTCGACGCCACCATCGTGGCCCTGAACGCCAAGACCGGCGACGTGGTCTGGCGCGACAAGATCGCCGACTACAAGGCCGGCTATTCCTACACCGCGGCACCGCTGATCGTGAACGGCCTGGTCATCACCGGCAACTCGGGCGGTGAATTCGGCATCGTCGGCGAAGTGCAGGCGCGCAACGCCGAAACCGGCGACATCGTCTGGACCCGTCCGGTGATCGAAGGCCACATGGGCACGCTGAACGGCAAAGAAAGCACCATGACCGGCACGCTGAACGCCACCTGGCCGGGCGATCTGTGGAAGACCGGCGGCGGCGCCACCTGGCTTGGCGGGTCGTATGACATCGAGACCGACACGCTGGTCTTTGGCGCGGGCAACCCGGCGCCCTGGAACAGCTGGCTGCGCGACGCCGGCCAGAAGAACGACGGCACCGGCGACAACCTCTACGCCGCAAGCCGCATCGGCATCGACCCGGCGACCGGCGACATCAAGTGGCACTTCCAGACCACCCCGCGCGAAGGCTGGGACTATGACGGCGTGAACGAAGTCGTCGCCTATACCGACCGTGGCGGCAACAAGCGCTTTGCCACTGCTGACCGGAACGGCTTCTTCTACGTTCTGAACCGCGAAGACGGCAAGTTCGTGCGCGCCGCGCCCTTCGTCAAGGACATCTCCTGGGCCTCGGGCATCGACGAGAACGGCCGCCCGATCTACAACGAAGGCAACCGTCCGGGCGATCCGACTGCGGCTGCCGACGGCGGCAAGGGCGAAGTCGTGTTTGCCTCGCCCTCGTTCCTGGGCGGCAAGAACTGGATGCCGATGGCCTACAGCCAGAAGACCGGCAACTTCTACGTGCCCTCCAACGAATGGGGCATGGATATCTGGAACGAGCCGGTCTCCTACAAGAAGGGCGCCGCCTACCTGGGTTCGGGCTTCACCATCAAGCCGAACTACGAAGACCACATCGGCAGCCTGAAGGCGATCGACCCCGACACCGGCGAATGGAAGTGGGAATACAAGAACAACGCTCCGCTGTGGGGCGGCGTGATGACCACCGCCGGCGGCCTGGTGTTCTTCGGCACCCCCGAAGGCAAGTTCATGGCGCTGGATGACGAAAGCGGCGAAGTGCTGTGGTCCTTCCAGACCGGCTCCGGCATCGTCGGCCAGCCGATCACCTGGGAACAGGACGGCGAGCAGTACGTTTCGGTCGTGTCCGGCTGGGGTGGCGCTGTTCCGCTGTGGGGTGGCGAAGTGGCCAAGAAGGTCAACTACCTGAACCAGGGTGGCACCGTCTGGACGTTCCGCCTGCCCAAGCAACTGGCCGCGAACTGAGATCTCTCCCCTGCTTCAAGGCCATAGCGCGCGCCCGGGTCAACCGGGCGCGCTTTTGCTTTGCGGTCAGCGGCTTGCCTGCCGATCGGCGCAAAGGTGCGCAGCGGTGATCTGCTGCTGTTGCATCTAAGACTTTTTATCAAGAGATTAGACGAACCTGTGCCGGTACACTTCTGCAACCACAGTCAACTCGGACCCGGCCACATGCCCCTTGCAGCCATGACCCAAGACCCGACCGCTCCGATCACCGCGCTTGTCGTCGACGATCATCCGCTGTTCTGCGATGCGTTGACGCTGACACTGCAGTCGATCGCCGATTTCGAGGAAATCCGCACCGCCGGCACGCTGGAAAAGGCGCTTGAGATTCTCGCCGGCGGCACGGATGTGGACCTGGTTGTACTGGACCTGAACCTGCCGGACGTGAACGGGCTGGACGGGCTGGTGCGGCTGCGCACCGCCGCGCCCAAGGCGGCGATCATCATCGCCTCGTCGATGGCCGACAACCGCATGATCAGCCACGCGCTGAAAGCGGGCGCCGATGGATTTGTGCCCAAGCACTCGCAGCGCTCGGTCTTCCGCCGCGCCTTCGAGGCCGTGTCCAAAGGCATGGCCTTTGTTCCCGACGGCTATATCGACCCCAACGGACAGGGTACCGACAGCGCCGATTCCCATGACGCGCTGGCGCGGCTGGCTTCGCTGACCAACCAGCAGGCACGGATCCTGAACCTGATCTGTGAAGGCAAGCTGAACAAGCAGATTGCCTATGACCTGTCGATCGCCGAGACCACGGTCAAGGCGCATGTCACCGCGATCATGCGCAAGCTGGGCGTGCACAGCCGCACCCAGGCCGTGCTGATCGCCCAAGAGGCGCGCTTCAGTCGGGTCTTGCCAAACGAAGAGTGACCGGCCATCGTCGTTCAGTCTGAGATGTAGGGGGGAGAGCTCTTGGACGGAGCGGCGCAACACGCGACGCAGGAAGAGACCGCCCGTAACGGCGCTCTGCGCACTGCGCAGGTATCCTGCGACCACCCCGATCCGGCGGGGGTTCTGGCCGCGCAACTGGGCGCCGGCCCGTTTGATCTCGTTTGCCTGTTCGTCTCGCCCCGCGCCGATTTTCACCAGGTGATCCTGCGCAGCACCGGCCGGCTTAACGCCGCCAACGTCATGGCCTGCACCACCGCCGGCGAAATCGGCCAGACCGGCTATGAGGACGGACAGATCATTGCCGTTGGCATGCCGTCGGGCCTGTTCCAGGTGTCCTGCTACGCCCTGGGCGGGCTGGACAAGCTGGACACCAAGAAGGTGATCGACACGCTGATCCAGCGGCGGCTGGCGCTGCTTCAGAACGCGCCCGAGATGCCGCACGAATTCGCCTTCCTGCTGGTTGACGGCCTGTCCATGCGCGAAGAGCACCTGACCGACGTGCTGGCCTCGGGGCTGGGGCCGATGCAGCTGTTCGGCGGCTCGTCGGGCGACGACATCCACTTCCGCCAGACCTGGCTGGCGCTGAACGGACAGGTGATGCAGAACGCCGCCGTTCTGGCCATGGCCCGCACCCATTGCCCGGTCCGCGTGTTCAGCCACGATCACCTGACCCCGACCGCCGACCGCATGGTCGTCACCGCAGCGCAGCCCGAACAGCGGCTGGTGTGCCAGATCAACGGCGAAACCGCCGCCAAGGAATATGCCCGCCTGCTGGGCAAGGATCCGAACCAACTGACGCCGTTCACCTTTGCCGCCCACCCGGTGGTGGTCCGCGTCGGCGAGGCGCATCACGTCCGCTCGATCCAGCGGGTGACAGAGGACGGCGCGCTGGTGTTCTTCTCGGCCATCAACGAGGGCATGGTGCTGTCGCTGGCCGACCATGACGACATCGCCGCCGCGCTGGACGATGCGCTGAGCGAGCTGAGCCATGCCGAACAGCCGGCCCAGATCCTGGGCTGCGATTGCCTGCTGCGCCGCGTCGCCGCCGAGCAGGGCCAGCAATCGCGGGAAATCTCGCGTATCCTGGCGCGGCATCACGTCGTCGGGTTCAACACCTATGGCGAACAGTTCGGCGCGCTGCACGTCAATCAGACACTGACCGGCGTCGCCATTTATCCCCCGCCCGATCCGACGCGGCCATGATTTCTTCGCTGGTCAACCCCGACGACACGCTGGAACGGCAGAACCAGAAGCTGCTGGAGATCACCCAGGCATTGATCCGGCGGGTGGAATACGGCAGCGAACATGCCGGCGCTGCCTATGCCCAGTTCGAGCGCGCCGCCCTGCTGGAAAAGCGGGTGCGCGAACGCACGCTGGAGCTGGAACGCACGCTGAACCTGCTGCACGAATCCAACGCCCGCCTGGCCGGCGCCAACCGCGAGACCGAGGCCGCCCGGCGCAACCTGGCCGACGCGATCGAAACGGTTTCCGAAGGCTTTGCCCTGTTCGATGCCTCGGAAACGCTGGTGATGTGCAACTCGCGCTTCTGCCGCGATTTCCGCGATACCGCGCCCGAACTGCGCCCGGGCCTTTCGTTCGACGGCTATGTCGACCGGGTCAGCCGCTCGCGCTACCTGTCGTTGCCAGAGGGAGAGATCCCCGCCACCTGGGCCGAGCGGCGCATCCGCCGGCACAAGGACCGGCATGTGATGTTCAACGTCCAGCTGGCCGGCGACCGCTGGCTGCAGGTGTCCGAGCACCGCACCGCCAATGGCGGTACCGTGGTGCTTCAGACCGACGTGACCGACCTGATCCGCCTGGAACGGCAGGAACGGGCCCGGCTGAAGGACAAGCAGACGCGGATGATCCGCGCCACGCTGGACCATCTGAACCAGGGCGTGGGCATCTTTGACGAACACGCCCGGCTGGTGGGCTGGAATGCCAAGGTCGGCTCCCTCCTCGGCTTGCCGGCTCGACGGCTGCACCTGGGTGCCAGCTTTGCCGGCCTGTTGGAGCAATTGGGCGAAGGTGTCGAATTCACCCGCGGCATCGACAGCGCCGAGTTCGGACGCTGGGCGCGTGGCGACGGCGCGCGCGAGCCGATCTTCTTCGAGGTGCGGCGCGGCGGGACGGTCACCTTGCAGATTTTCGGGCGCGGGATGCCTGACGGCGGGTTCCTGATCTCGGTCACCGATGTCACTGCCGAGCGCGACGCCGCCCGGCGCCTGCACGAATTGAACGAAGAGCTGGAACAGCGCGTGATGGAACGCACGCTGGAGTTGGAAGACGCGCTGGCAGCGGCCGAGCGGGCCAATGCCTCCAAGTCGCGGTTTGTCGCGGCGGCCAGCCACGACCTCTTGCAGCCGCTCTCGGCAGCAAAGCTGTTCATCGCCTCGCTGTCCGACCGCTGCGCCGGCGGCGCAGAGATGGCGGTGCTGGGCAAGGCTGAAAGCGCGCTGGCCAGCGTCGAGCAGATCATCGACGCGCTGCTCGACATCTCCAAGCTGGACGCCGACCGGCTGCAATTCGATATCCGCCCGGTGGCGCTGAACGAGATTTTCGACCCGTTGCGCGTCGAGATGGAGGTTCTTGCGGCGCGCAAGGGCCTGTCGCTGACCATCGTGCCCTGCGCCCTGACCATTGAATCCGACCCGGCCTACCTGCGCCGCGTTCTGCAAAACCTGATTTCCAACGCCATCCGGTATACCGAGACGGGCCGCGTGCTGGTCGGGGTGCGCCGCCGCGGCGGTACGGCCCGGATCGAGGTACGCGACACGGGCCCGGGCATCGCCGAAGAGGACCAGAGCACCATCTTCGAAGAGTTCAAGCGGCTGGATACCACCGCCAGCCGGAACGAGGGGCTGGGTCTGGGATTGGCGATCGTCGAACGCGCCTGCGCCCGGCTGGGTCATCCTTTGGGCTTGAATTCCGAGCTGGGGAAGGGATCATGCTTCATGGTGACCGTTCCGAAATCGGGGGAGAACATGCCGCGACAGCCTCGCCCCGTCCGCCCCAACCAGCCGATGGGCCTTTCTCAGGTGGGCATGATCGTGCTGCTTGTCGAGAATGACCGGCAGATGCGGCGCGCCATGTCGCTGCTGGTGGAAAGCTGGGGCGTCAACGTCATCGAGGCAGAGAATGCCGAGATCGCCTTGGATTTGCTGGACGATCTGGAAATCACGCCGGACGCGCTGCTATTCGATTACCAACTGGGCACCGGCATGACCGGCACCCAGCTTTACGAAGTGCTGCGCGATCGGCTGGGCGCCCTGCCCTGCACCATCGTCTCGGCCGAACGCTCGCCCGACCTGCGCGACATTTGCCAGGCGCTGAGAATCGGGCTGCTGCTGAAGCCCGTGGACCGGCACCTGCTGGGTGCCTTCCTGAGCGGTGTCGCCGACACCATGACCGCAGCGCGCTAGGCAGGCGCCGCTTAGTAATCCTTTTCGTAGAACAGGCCGAGCGAGGTACCGCCATCGCTGGCCAGCTTGCCGCGCGCGGTGATGCTGGGCGTCAGGTCGATGTTGATCGACACTTCGGGCTGGCTGTCCTGGCCCAGCGTGACGTTGGTGTAGATGTTGTCGCTGATGTACTTGCCCAGTTTCAGCTGGGTCTTGCCATCGGCATCCGAGCTGACATCAAGATCGTCGAGGTTGAACGTGTCGCGCAGCTTGCCCACGATACCGACCCCGCCGCGCCCCGCCAGGGTGGCCACCGCGCTGGCCAGTTCCAGCGCCTGGAAGGCCGACAGCTGGCTCAGGTCGCGACCGTACAGCAGTTTGGCCAGAACCTCGTCCTGCGGGATGTCCGGGGTGGCGGTAAAGCGCACCTCGGGCGAAGACGCGCGCCCCTCTACCACCACGCCGGCGGTACCGTCGTCGGTCTCGGTCATCGCGACGAAGCGGATATAGGGGTCGAAATCGCCCAGCAGCTGCACCCGCCCCTCGTCCAGGTCGAACCGGCGGTTCAGGATGTCGATCCGCCCGCGGATCAGCTCGGCCCCGCCGGCCGAAACGATGTCGCTGGTGGTGCCGGTCAGTTGCAGCCCGCCGCCCAGTTCAGCGTCCAGCCCGCGGCCACGCACGAACACCCGCGCCGGCGCCTGGATATCGAGGTTCAGGCCAAACGGCCTGGCCGCGGCGGCTTTGCCGTTGCCACCGTTCGCCGTGTTTAGCTGCGCCCGTTCCAACGTCCGCATAACAGGGCGCGTCGCGCCGATATGGTTGATATCGGGAATGGCCGACAACGCGCCGATGAAGGTCGACGGGATCGTCACCAGCGTTTCGCCCAGCACCAGCGCACCCGAGATGGTACCGCCGCCGGTCAGCGGACCGGTCACTGCGATCTCGCCGGTGACCTTGGTCTTGTAGAGCTGCGGATCGGACAGGGCCAGGTCCTCCAGCGTCAGCCGCAGGTCGGCCGGGAAACCGCCCGACAGGGTGACCGGACCAGAAATCGTGACCTTGCCGCCCTGATCGCCGCGTCCGGTCAGGTTCAGCTGCGCGGCGCCACCCTGAATCGCGATGTCGCCGTTGATCCGCCGCAGCGTCAGCCGCTCGGACGGCGATACGACCGCCGCTTGTGACAGCGCCACCCGGCCCGAGATCGACGACAGGCTGGTGCCGTTGACCGTCAGGTCGAAGTCGGCATCGCCCTGGATGTTGCGCGGCTCCATCATCTTGTTCAAAAGGCCCAGCGGCAGCCGGCCGCGCGCCGACAGGCCCATCGCCGGAGCGATCTGCCCGGCCACGTCCGCGCGGGTGCCCATGGGGCCGGTCAACGCGGTTTCGGTGCGCCACGCGCCCTCGGTCTTGGTCACCTCGCCGCGCAGCGCCACCGCGCCCGAGAAGGGCGCGCCCAGCGTTGCGGCATTGGGCAGGTTCAGCGCATAGCGCACTGCGGCGGTTTCGCCGATCGTACCCTTGGCGGTGGCCGTCATGCCATAGGGGCCTTCGACATCGGTCTCGACCTGCCAGCCGGTTTCGGCCTGCCTGGCCTGCCCGGTGGCGCGCAGCGCGCCGGAATGCGGCGCACCCAGCGCCGCCACATCCGCCACCTGAAGCGCGTAGTTGACCGAGAGGCGGTCCGCCAGCACGGCGGTTATATCGGCCGTGGTGCCTGCCGGCCCGCTCAGCCCGGTAACCACTTGCCAGCCCGAAGGCGTTTGCATCAGCCGCCCGCGCGCCGCCACCGCCCCGGGGAAGGGGCTGCCCACGTCCGCAGCATTCGGCAGAACCAGGTTGAAATTCGCGGCAACGGTCTTGGCGATCTGCGCCTGCACCTGCCCGGCAATGCCCAGCGGCCCGGTCAGATCGGTATCCACCGCCCAGCCATCTGCCGTCTGCCGTGCCTGCCCGCGCACCGTGGCAGCGCCCGGATAGGGGCTGCCCACGTCGGCGGCGTTCGGCAGGGTCAGGTTGAAATCGGCGGCGATCTGCTGCGCGATCCGTGCCTGCACCTGCCCGGCAATGCCAAGCGGCCCGGTCAGACCGGTATCCACCGTCCATCCGCCGTCGCGCTGCTCGGCGGTGCCCGCGATGGTGACCGGCCCGGCATAGGGGCTGCCCAGCGCCGCGGCATCGGGCATGGCCAGATCGAAGGTCACCACCGGCAGTGCCGCGCGCAGGTTGGCGCGGGCGGTTCCATTGATGCCATAGGGCCCGGTCACCTGCCCGTCGGCCAGCCAGCCCAGTTCGGACAGCTGCGCGGTTCCCTTGGCCGTCACCGGGCCTGAGTATTGCGGCACCAGCACCGCGATATCGGCAAGCTGAGCATCGACTGTCAGGTCTGCCGCAGCGGTTGCCAAAGTGCCCTGCGCGGCGATCTGCGCCGCCTCGGTGCGCACGTCCAGCCGGCGCAGTGTTATCCCGCCGGTATCGCGCCGGGCGTCGATGCTCAGCGCCCCCGCGCCCGCCAGCAGCGCATCGGCCTGCGCGACGCCGATGCCCAGATCGGCGGTCTGCGCCTCGATCACCAGGTCGAACACCCCGCCCAGGTCGGCCATGCCGCGCGCCTTGACGGTGCCCGAGCCGGTCAGCGGCTGCCGCGCCAGCGGCGCGAAGCGGGCAAGATCTGCCACGGTTGCAGTCACGTCGAAATCGGTGCGGAACGCCGCGCTCAGCGCGTCGATTGCACCCGAGCCGTCCAGCGTCAGCCCTTGGGCGCGCAGCGCCAGCTGGCTGACTGCCAGCGGCTGACCCTGGGTATATGTCAGCGACAGCAGGCCGCTGAACGCCTCGCCCAGCGCGGTTTGCAGCGCCGGATCCACGGGGGCAAAGGCCTCGGCGGCAAAGTCCAGGTCGGCCGTGACCGAACCGATCGTGCCTGGCGTGGCGCGGATCGTGCCCGACCCGTCAAGCGTCAGCGCGTCAAACGCGATGCCCGCCGTCTCGGGCTGGCGCACGGCCAGCCGCGCGGTCCACCCATCGCCCTTGGCGGCGTCGTAATCCAGCCGGAACTCGGCCGATTGCACCGTGACCGGGTTGCCGGGCACAGGCAGGCGCGCCGGGTCCCCGTTCTGCCCCACCAGCGATCCGGTCACGTCCAGCCGCACCGGCCAGCCGGAGGCGTTCAGCGCGGCCTGTCCCGACAGGTCCAGCGCCGCAGTATCCAGCAGCAGCGTATCCAGCACCAGCGCGCCGTCGCTGCCCAGCGTGCCCGCCGCTTGCAGCACCGAGTCCGGGCCGAAGAACGGCTTGAACGGGCTGTCCAGCAAGGCACTGACATCGCCGGTGAAATCGGCCTTGAACTGGCGTGCGCCATCGTCGCCGGTGACCACGTCGAAACTGCCGGTCACGCGCGGCTGGTCGTCGGTGCGCAGCTCCAGCCGGCTGGTCAGGTTGGCCAGCGTCCCCGAGGCCGTCGCCGTCAGCGTGGCCGCCGGTGCGCCGGGCACACCCAGCACCGTGGTCGCTATGCCGCCCGCGCCCTCGTTCATCGACAGATCGAGCGAGAGCGCCTCAGTCGCATTGTCGAAATCGCCCTTCAGCACGATCTTGCCTTCGGCGCCGTCGATGCGCTGCGCCGTCAGGTCGACCACGCCCTTGCCCGAGACAAGCGACAGGCTGGCGTCAAGCGACAGCTCGGCCGCCTGGCCCAGCACCGGCGCACCCAGCGCGATGCTGTCGGCGGCCAATGTGCCGATCTGAACCGAGACCGGAAGTTCGGGCAGCTTGAAGCCCTGCGCTTCGGGGGGCGGCGCCTCTGCCTGGCCGGGCTTGGGCAGCCGGTCCAGCGCGATGGCCTTGGCCTTCAGCGTCTGGATGTCGATCTCTCCGCGCAGCAAACCGGCGCGGTTCCAGCTCATCTCCACCCCGTCCAGGGTCAGCCAGATGCCGTCAGGGTCGGCGATGGTGATCTTTTCGACCGTCGCCGTCGAGGACAGCGCCCCGGCAAAGCCGATGATGCGCACCGTGCGATCCTCGCCGCCCAGCGCATCCTCCAGCAGACCGGCGATAAAGCCGCGGTCTTCCTCCTCGGTCTGCTGTGCCAGGCCCGCGCCCGCGCAGAACGCAAAAACCAGCAATGCCGCCAGAAGCCGCACCATCAGAACGCCTGCCCGATGCCGATATAGACCTGCACACCGTCGCCATTGCCCGTGACGGGCGCGGCCACGTCCAGCCGGATCGGCCCGATGCCGGTGTCATAGCGCACGCCCAAACCGGCGCCGCTATGCCATTTGCCGTTGCTGCCGTCGGGCAGCGCATCCTCGCCGACAAAGCCGATGTCGTAAAAGCCGACCACGCTCAGCCGCTCGCCGGTTTTCACGCGCAGCTCGGACTGCAAGCCCAGGTAGGACAGCCCGCCGACCACATCGCCCGTGGGCAGCGCCACGCCAAGCGACTGATAGGGATGGCCGCGTACGGTGTTCGAGCCGCCGGAATAGAACAGCATCTCGGCCGGGCTGTCGTCGATGTCTGGCCCGAACACGCCGCCCAACTGGCCGCGCAGCGCCAGCACGGCCTTGTCGCCCAGGCTGCGGTATCCGCGCAGGTCCATGTACAGTCGCGCGCCGCTGTCGACGCCGACAACCCCGGCAAACGGGGTCAGCTCGGCCTTGCCGAACCAGCCATCAGTTGCGTTCAGGGTGCTGTTGCGCGCGTCATAGGTAGCGGTGAACGGCAGGGTGAACAGCGTGTAGTCCCGCGTGCCAAAGGCATCGGTGGTACGCGCCGTCTGAAGGCCGATCCCGCCCTCGAAGGTGCGACGTTTGTCCGGGCGGTAGGTCAGGCCGGTTTCCAGCACGAGGCTGTCCTGCTCAAGGTGCGGATCGTCGATATGCTCGATCACCGCCTCGGCGTAGAAATCCGACCGCGGGTTCAGGGTACCCGGCCGATCGAAGCGGAACGAAAGCCGCGCATCCATCCCGCCGCTGTCGCCGCCGATGCCGCCGATCTCGCCGTCGATGCGCAGCCGCTCGGCCCCGCCCAGCAGGTTGCGATGCAGCCAGAACGATGTCAGCGCCAGCCCCTCGTTCGATGAAATCTCGGCGCCGAAGCCAAAGCGGCGCGGCGCCATGTCGACAAGCTGCACCTCGATCGGCATCTGGTCGCCGTTGACCGTCTCGGCGCTTTCGGTGACCGAAACGGATTTGAACGTGCCGGTGCGGCGCAGCCGTTCGGTAACCGCATCCAGTTGGACCGGATCGAACGGCTTGCCCGTGCGCACCCCGGCAATCTGGCGGATGCGCTCTTCGCGCACCGCGCTTTCGCCCTTGATGACCAGCGGCCCGAATTTCAGCGCCGGACCCGGGTCAATGCCGATGTCGGCATCCAGCCGCGCCGCGCTGTGGCGCGCGGTGATCTGCTGGCTGGCGACTTCGGCGCGGGCGTGGCTGGCAGCGCGCCAGCCGTCGATTGCCGCATCGGTGGTCTGGCGCAGGATCGACGCCTCGGCCGGCTGACCCTCGGCAAAGCCTTCGGGCAGCTCGGTGCCCGGTGCCAAAGGTGCGATGCGGGCACGGCCGAACAGGAAACGCGGGCCCGGCGTCACCTCGACCTTGGCCTGCTGCACCCGCGCCGGGGGCGAAATCGGGGCAATGGTCGCGGCATCCTGGCCATCCAGCAGGATGCGGATGACAGGCGCATAATAGCCCATGTCGTAAAGCGCGGCGATCAGACGGCCATAGTCGGCCTGCGCCGCGGCCAGCACTTCGGGGCCCTTGGTCTGGTCCTGTTCATCAAGCGTATACAGCAAGGTGACCGCGCGCAGGGAATTGCGCGTATCCTCATCCATGCCAAATGCCTTGAAATTCAGGTCAATCGCCCGCGCGGGCGCGGTCGTGAAGATCAAGGAAGTGGTCAGGACCCCTGCCCCGATTAGGTATCTGATCACGCTCGAATCCGCCGCCCAATTCGCGCCATAATACGGCCCGCCGACGTCGATGTCGATCAAGCCTCCTCCAGACCATATGGTCTGGCGATGCGCCGGGGCAACAGTGCGGTTGAATCCCGGCGCGCTTCGTCGTAGCCCGATTTGCAGCGGCGCCGCACCCGGCGCCCCGGGGGAGGAACGCTCATGACCCAGCCGCGCGGCGTATTGCCCGATACCGAGATCCGCGCCGCCATCGCGGCCGGATGGATCGCCCTGGACCAACCCGCAGCCGAGGGGCAGGTGCAACCCGCCAGCCTTGATCTGCGGCTGGGCACCGTGGCCTATCGCGTGCGCGCCTCGTTCCTGGCGGGGGCCGGCAACCCGGTGGCCGACCGGCTGCCCGATTTCGAAATGCACCGGGTCGACCTGACCCAGGGCGCGGTGCTGGAAAAGGGCTGCGTCTACCTGGTGCCGCTGATGGAATCGCTGGCGCTACCGGCCGGCATCTCGGCCGTGGCCAACGCCAAAAGCTCGACCGGGCGGCTGGATCTTCTGACGCGAACGATCATCGACGGCGGCACCGAGTTTGACCGCATCCCCGAAGGATACAGCGGCCCCCTGTGGGCCGAAATCTGCCCGCGCAGCTTTTCGGTGCTGGTGCGGCCGGGCATGCGGCTGAACCAGATCCGGTTCCGCCGCGGACAGGCGGCGCTGGACGACACGGCGCTGGCCGCCTTGCATGCCGAGCAACCGCTGGTTACCGGCGGTCCGGCGGTGATCGGCGGCGGTCTGGGCTTCTCGGTCGACCTGCGCCCGGCGGGAACCACGCTGGTGGGTTACCGCGCCAAGCCGCATACCGGCGTCATCGACCTGGACAAAATCGGCCATTACGATCCGGCCGAGTTCTGGGAAGAGCTACACACCGACAAGGGACGGCTGATCCTCGATCCCGATGCCTTCTACATCCTGGTCAGTCGCGAAGCGGTGCATATCCCGCCGGCCTATGCCGCGGAAATGGCACCCTATATCGCGATGGTGGGAGAATTCCGCGTGCATTATGCCGGCTTCTTCGATCCGGGCTTTGGCCATGCCGCGGCAGGCGGGCACGGCGCGCGCGGCGTGCTGGAGGTCCGTTGCCACGAGGCGCCCTTTGCGCTGGAACACGGCCAGGTCGTGGGCCGGCTGGTGTACGAGCGGATGGCCGCCCTGCCCGAGCGGCTCTACGGCGCGGGCATCGCCTCGAACTACCAGGGCCAGGGTCTGAAACTGTCCAAGCACTTCAAGGCCTGAGCGGCGCGGGCCTATTCCTCGAACATCTCGCCCTGATCCTCGTCGGCGGCTGAACGCTCTTCCTCGCTCTCGGGGGCAAGCGGTCGGCTTTCCAGCAGGCCGGCGGCGCGCAGCTCTTTCAGGCCAGGCAGGTCGCGGGCCGATTCCAGCCCGAAATGATCGAGGAACCGCGCTGTGACGACAAATGTCACCGGCCGGCCCGGGGTCATGCGGCGGCGGCCAAAGCGGATCCAGTCCAGCTCGATCAGCTGGTCCAGCGTGCCGCGTGAGACAGCGACGCCGCGGATTTCCTCGATCTCGGCCCGGGTCACCGGCTGATGATAGGCGATGATCGCCAACGTCTCGACCGCAGCGCGCGACAGCTTGCGCAGCTCGACGGTTTCTTTCTGCATCAGAAAGCCGAGGTCGGGCGCGGTGCGCATCGCCCAGGCCTCGCCAATCCGCACCACGTTCACGCCGCGCCCGTCATAACGCCGGCGCAGATGCGCCAGCGCGGCGGCGGCATCGCAGCCATGCGGCATCCGGGCGTTCAGGTCGGCCACCGTGACCGGCTCGGCCGTGGCAAACAGGATCGCCTCGACCATGCGCTCCTGCTCGCCCATCGGCGGCGCTTCGAACAGCGGTGCCTGGTTCTCGGCCGCTTCGTCCTGGTCCTGGTCGCGTTCCTGGTCCTGGTCAATCACCGCGCGGCTCCTTTCTGCGCAGCTGGATCGGCGCAAAGGTTTCTGACTGGCGCAGCTCCACCCGGCCTTCCTTGGCCAGTTCCAGCGATGCGGCAAACGTCGCCGCCGTAGCCGAGCGCCAGCGCGCCGGATCGCCGTCCCAGCCATCAGGCAGGTAACTGAGGATGTCGGTCCAGGTGCCGGCAAAACCGATCATGCCGCGCATCCGCTCCAGCGCCTGTTCCATGGTAAACACGGAATGACGGTCCATCACGAAAGGGCGGAATTCGTCGCGCGTGCGCAGACGGGCATAGGCTTGCATCAGGTCCATCAGCGTGGCGGTGTATTTCACCCGCCGCACCCGCTCGACCATCTGCGTCTGGCCGCGCGCAAAAAAGTCGCGGCCCAGCTGGTCGCGCCCCATCAGCCGCGCCGCAGCATCGCGCATAGCCTGAAGCCGCTCCAGCTGGAAGGCCAGGTGCGCCGCCAGTTCCTCGCCGCTGGGGCCCTCGTCGGCCGGGTCGGGCGGCAACAGCAGCCGCGACTTTAGGAAGGCCAGCCAGGCCGCCATCACCAGGTAATCGGCGGCCAGTTCAATGCGCAGCGCCCGCGCAGTTTCGATAAAGGCCAGGTATTGCTGCGCCAGCCGCAGCACCGAGATCTTGAGCAGGTCCACCTTCTGGGTGCGCCCCAGGGTCAGCAACAGATCGAGTGGGCCCTCGAACCCATCGACATCGACGATCAGCGCCTCGGCGGCCAGACGGTCCGCAACGCTTCGCTCGTCGCCGGGGGTATCAAACAGGTCGTCGCTCATTGCCGCGCTGGTTGGAAAGCGCCTCAAGGTCGGCTGCAAGCGCGGCAATGTCAACGTCCGGCGGTGTGACACGGCGGGCCAGCGCCGCTTCGGCCCGTTGCTGGGCGGCATCGCTCATCGCGCCGGCGCGGTCCATCAGGTCGGTCATTTCGGCCAGATCGCCGTTGCAGTGCAATACCACGTCGCACCCCGCCGCCAGCGCCGAAGCACCGCGCTGCGCCACCGTGCCGGACAGTGCCTGCATCGAGATGTCATCGGTCATCAGCAGCCCGTCGAACCCGAGCGAACCGCGGATGTAGGAAATCATCCGGGTCGAGATGGTCGCCGGGCGGGTGTCGTAGGCATCGAATACCAGATGCGCCGTCATGCCCAGGGGCATGTCCGCGAAAGGCCGGAACGCGGCGAAGTCCAGCGATTCAAGCGTTTCGCGCCCGGCGGTGACGCGCGGCAAGTCCAGGTGGCTGTCGATCTCGGCCAGCCCATGGCCGGGCATGTGCTTGATCACCGGCAGAACACCGCCATCCAGCAGCGCTTGCGCCACCGCCCGGCCCACCGCGACAACAGTGCCCAGACTTGAGCCGTAGCATCGGTTACGCAGCACGGCATGGGTGGTCGGACGCGCCACGTCCAGCGTCGGGGCGCAGTTTCCGTCGATGCCATAGCCGCGCAACTCGGCCGCGATGATGCGATAGCGCAGGTACATCGCCCGCAGCGCCAGCGCGCCGTAATCGGCGACAAAGTCGAGCGGCGGTGTCCAGCTGCGGGCCAGCGGCGGGCGCAGCCGCTGCACGCGTCCGCCCTCCTGGTCGATGAACACCGGCGCATCGCGGCCCACTGCCTCGCGCAGGTCGGCTGTCAGGCTGCGCAACTGCCCGGCGCTGGCGATGTTGCGGTCAAACAGGATAAAGCCAAACGGGTTGGCACCGCGGAAGAACGCACGTTCTTCGGCGGACAGGGCCGTGCCCGCGCATCCCAGGATCGCGGCACCAAGCCGGGCGGTCACCGCGCGGTCACCGGAATGCACTCGGCCTGCTCGGCCAGCAGCGCAGCGCAGAACCGGCGCGCGTCGGCCAGTTCCTCGAACCCGGCGGCGCGCAGCCGGTAAAAATCGCGCCCGCCGGCATTGGCCTTCTGGATCACCCGCGACTTGCCGTCGAAATAGGCGCTGAACTGCCCGGCCACGCGGGTCCAGGCATCGCGCGCAGTGTCGGGTGTGTCGAACGCGCCCAATTGCACCAGGCTGGCACCCTTGGCGATGGCCTCGGGGGCGACCTCCTGCGGCGCGGCGGCGACAGAGGTGGCGGTGGGCGCGGCATCGGACACGCGCACAAGGTTGGCCGGACGCAGCACCGGCACCAGCGAGCGGCGCAGACCGGTTCCGGGCGTTGCAGCTTCCGTGGCGGCTTCGGCCGCCAGCTCGGCCGAGGCGGCGGCATCCTGCTCGACCGTCTCGGACAGCGCCAGCGGATCCAGCGGCTTGACCCCGGCGGCGATGCGGTCGGCCAGCGCCATCAGCGCCATGGTTTCATCGTCGGCGGGGGCTGGCAGATTGGCATTTTCTACCGTTGCGCCCTCGGCGGCCGGATCGGTGGCAAGCGCAGGATCGGCGGCCAGTGCGGGCGCGGGCTCGGGCGTCATCGCGGCGGGTGTCAGATCATCGTCCGCCAGGCCCACGGCACCGGGGGCCAACACCACGCGATCGGCCAGAGGCGCAGAAGCCTGCGTGCCGGCCACATCATTGACCGATAGCCCCTGGTGATCGGCTGCCTCGCCGCCCGGATCCTCGGGCGCGATGCGCATCGGCCCTTCGGCGGCCATGACGACCGGAATGCCGGAAACGTCCCGGACCATCAGCCGGTAGCCCCAGACCCCCACGCCCAGCACCATCGCCAAAGAAACCGCAGCCCCGGCCCAATTGGCCAAGGTTGCCACGTTGCGCACAGACGCGCCCTGCGGCGTCGTCTCGAAATACGTTGCCATGTCCGCCTCGCTGCCCGCCGGAGATAGGGTTCCCCGATCCGCTCTTGCACTGCCTCAGCCGGCCACGGCGCTGTTGATCAGCGCATTTCTTCGGCCGGAGTTACGCCCAAAATACCAAGACCGGCTGAAATGACAACCTGCGCAGCGCGGGCAAGTGCGATTTTCCGGGCGCTCGTGGCCGGATCTGCCTCTTGCAGGAAGCGCAGCTGAACCGCCTCGTTGCCCTTGTTGTAAAGGGTGTGCAGATCCGAGGCGATCTCGTTCAGGTAAAAGGCAACGCGGTGCGGCTCGTGCGTGCGCGCGGCGATTTCCACCAGCCGCGGCCATTCGGCGATCTTCTTGGCCAGTTCCAGTTCTGCCTCGTCCTCGATCGCGAAGTCGGTGCACGCGGTGTCGATGCCCATCTCGGCCGCCCGGCGCAGCACCGAAGCAACGCGCGCATGGGCGTATTGCACGTAGAACACCGGGTTTTCCTTGGACTGCTCGACCGCCTTGTCGAAGTCGAAGTCCAGCGGCGCATCGTTCTTACGCGTCAGCATCACGAAACGGGTAACGTCAGGGCCCACCTGTTCGACCACGTCGCGCAGGGTGACGAAAGTGCCGGCGCGCTTGGACATCTTGAACGGCTCGCCGTTCTTGAACAGCTTCACGAGCTGGCACAGCTTGATGTCGACCGGCACGCGGTTTTCCGACAGCGCCGCCACGGCAGCTTTCATCCGCTTGACGTAACCGCCATGGTCGGCGCCAAACACGTCGATCAGCTGGTCGAAACCGCGCTGCACCTTGTCATAGTGATAGGCGATGTCGGGGGCGAAATAGGTCCACGACCCGTCCGACTTCATGATCGGCCGGTCCACGTCGTCGCCATAGGCGGTGGACTTGAACAGCGTCTGCTCGCGCGGCTCCCAATCCTCGGGCAGCTTGCCCTTCGGCGGCTCCAGCGTGCCGGTGTAGATCAGCCCCTTGCCGCGCAGGTCGTCGATCGCGGCTTCGATCAGCCCGGTGCCGTAGAGCGACTTCTCCGAGAAGAACACGTCCATCTCGACGTTCAGCAGCTTGAGATCAGAGCGGATCAGCGCCAGCATCGCATCGGTGGCAAAGCTGCGCACCGCGTCCAGCCACACCTCTTCGGGCTCGTCCAGATAGGCATTGCCCACCTTGGCCTTCAGCGCCTCGCCGACCTCGATCAGGTAATCGCCCGGATAGCTGCCCTCGGGCCAGTCGACAGAGAGATCGTGCGCCTCCTGGTAGCGCAGGAACACCGAGCGGGCCAGCGTGTCGACCTGCGCGCCACCGTCGTTGATGTAATACTCGCGCGTCACCTCATGGCCGGCAAAGGCCAGAAGCGCCGCCAGGGCATCGCCGAACACCGCACCGCGGGTATGGCCAACATGCAGGGGCCCGGTCGGGTTGGCCGACACGTATTCCACGTTCACCTTCTGGCCCGCACCCATCGCCGAGCGTCCGAAATCGCGCCCCAGAGCCAGCGCCGCGCCCGCCACGTCGGCCCAGACCGACGGCGCCAGCCGCAGGTTCAGAAAGCCCGGCCCGGCCACTTCGGCCACGACGATACGCCCATCCTGCGTCAGCACCGCCGCCAGCGCCTCGGCGATGTCGCGCGGCTTCAGCCCGGCCGGCTTGGCCAGAACCATCGCGGCATTGGTCGCCATGTCGCCATGCAGCTTGTCGCGCGGCGGCTCTACCGCCACGGCGGCATAGTCCAGGCCTGCGGGCAGATCACCCGCCTGCACCAGCGTTTCAAGCGCGGCGATGACCGCCGTCCGGATCTCGGCAAAAAGGTTCATGGATATCGTCCTGTCTGATGCCGCCCCCCATACCACGGTGGCACCGAAGGTCAATGTGACGGTCGGATCAGCCCTGCCCCTGTGCCTGTCCCTGTGCCTGCCCGCGATCGCGCGCCGGGCCGAATACCAGCAGCTGCACCCCTTCGCCATCCTGCGGCGCGGTCTTGTCGGTCAGGAACCGCAACCGCCCGCCCGCCAGATCCGCCACTGCCACCGCCTCGGGGTTCTTGGCGCGCCAGTCTTCCAGCGTGAACTCCTTGCTCAGCCGCGTGGCGCGGAAGGTCCAGCCCTCGGTGATGGCGCGCTGCGCCTCCCAATAGGTATTGCCGGGAGCCAGCCGGCGCCCGCCCAACGTCGCCGGCAGCGCATAACGCGCGCTGTCCGAGGTGTCGCGCGTCAGCTGGAACACGTTCTCGCGCCCGAACTCCGGGGCAAGGTCGGTGGCCACCAGCGTGTTGTAGGCGTCGTTGTCGGTCGCCGCGATGACTGTCTGATAAGCGATCAGGTCCAGGCTGTGCTCTGCCGCCTCTGACAGGATGTCGCCGGTAAAGGCGCGAATGCCCGCCTCGCGCGCGGCCCTCAGGTGCGAACGGTTGGGATCGGTCACCATCACCGGCAGCTCCATCTTGGTCAGCGCCTCTGCCAGGCTCTGCGACCAGCGCGAGCCGCCGACGATGATCACCCCAGGCGCGCTGGCCGCGCTCAGGCCCAGCAATCGCGCCATCGGCACCAGGGTAAAGCCGTGCAGGATCACCGTCGCCGCCACCAGCGCGAAAGCCAGCGGCGCGATCCGCGCACCGTCCTCGACCCCCAGCGCCGCCAGCCGCTCGCCAAACAGCCCTGCCACCGCCACCAGCACCACGCCGCGCGGACCGGTGAAGGCCACCAGCAACCGCTCGCGCCAGGGCACGTCGGTAAAGGCCAGCGCCGCCAGAACGGGCAGCGGCCGCGCGATCAGGATCACCGACAGCACGAACACCAGCGCCGTCACGTCGAGGCTGGCCAGCGTCTGCCGGTCCATTCCCGCCGCCAGCAGGATGAACACCCCCGATACCAGAAGCACCGTGGCATGTTCCTTGAAGCGCCGAATCTCGGCGTAGCTGGGCAGATGGGCGTTGGCGATCAGCACCCCCATCAGCGTCACCGCCAGCAGCCCGCTTTCATGCAGCACCGCGTCCGAGACCGCAAAAACCGCCAGCACCGATACGAACAGCACAGGCACCTTCATGTATTCGGGCACCTTGGCATTGGCAAAGGCCCAGGCCAGGCCCCAGCCTGCCGCCAGCCCCAGAACCGAGGCGACGCCGATACCCAGCGCCAGTTCCGCCGCCGCATGGCCGATACCGGCCGACGTGCGCAGCACGATCACCACCTCGAAGGCCAGCACCGCCGCCAGCGCCCCGACCGGATCGTTGACGATTGCCTCCCATTGCAGCAGCGCCGCCGGCCGCTTCTTCAGCCGCGCCTGCCGCAGCAGGGGCGCGATCACCGTCGGCCCGGTGACGATCATGATGCCGCCGAACACCGCCGCGCTCTCCCAGCCAAGCCCTGCCGCATGGCGCAGCACCAGCGTCGAGGCCAGCCAGCCCAGCGGCGCGCCGATCACCACCAGCCGCCGCACCCCGGTCGCCGCATCCATCAGGCTGCGCAGGTTCAGCGTCAGACCGCCCTCGAACAGGATGATCGCCACCGCGATGGCAATCACCGGCTGCAACAGGTCGCCCAGGTCGCGCGACGGGTCCAGCAGATGCATCCCCGGCCCCACCGCCAACCCGGCGCCCAGCATCAGCACGATCGCCGGCAGCCGCAGACGCCATGCCAGCCACTGCGCCCCGACGCCCAGAGCGCCCACCAGCCCGAAAGCCAGAACCGGCGGCATCCCGCCCATCGTCTCAACCGCCATGGTGCCGTCCTTTCCCGTCCGTCCCCGCCGCTTCCGGCCCGGCGCACCCGCGCCGCTGCTTCTTCTTGCCCGAAATACCCCCGGGGGTGAATTGCCCCGGAACGGGGCAAGAGGGGGCAGCGCCCCCTGCCCTAGCCATGCGGATCGTGCACCGGCGGGGGCATGTCGCGCCCGCCGATAAGGCGCGCGTGCTCTTGCAGCGCGAAACGGTCGGTCATCCCGGCGATATAGTCGCTGACGATCCGCGCCAGCGCCGTTTCGCCCTCTGCCTCGGCCACATCCTTGCGCCATTGCTTGGGCAGCAGGTCGCTGCGCTCCATGTAGAGCGGGAACAGCTCGCGGACCACCTCGGTCACTTCGGCGCGCATCGCCACCACCGCCGGCGCGCGGTACATGCGCCGGAACAGGAAGCTGCGGATCTGCTTCAGGTCGGTCCACAGAGGCTGGCTGAAATGGATCATCATCCGCCCGGCCAGACGGATGTCGGTCACGTCCCTCGGGTCGAGCTCATCAAGCCGCAGACGGGCGTTGGCGATCACGTCCTCGACCAGCACGCCGAAGAACCGGCGCAGTGCCTCGTGCCGGCGGCGGTAGTAGTTCAGCCCAGGGTACTTGCGATCCACCTCGGCAAAACAATCCTGCAGGATCGGCAGTTCGGACAGCTCGTCCGTCGAGAACAGCTCGGCCCTCAGCCCGTCGTGCAGGTCGTGGTTGTTATAGGCGATGTCGTCAGACAGCGCGGCGACCTGCGCCTCGGCGCTGGCATGGGTGTGCAGTTCCAGATCGTGCCGTGCGTTGTATTCCGCCAGCGCCCAGGGGATCTCGCCAGTGACCGGTCCATCGCCTCGCAATGGCGCTACCGGGCCATTGTGCTTGGCCAGCCCCTCCAGCGTTTCCCAGGTCAGGTTCAGCCCGTCGAACTCGGCATAGTGGCGCTCAAGCGCGGTGACGATGCGGATCGCCTGCGCGTTGTGATCGAACCCGCCATAAGGCGCCATCAGTTCGGCCAACGCGTCCTCGCCGGTATGGCCAAAGGGCGTGTGGCCCAGGTCATGCGCCAGCGCCACGGCCTCGGTCAGCTCGGAATTCAGCCCCAGCGCCCCGGCAATGGTGCGCGCCACTTGCGCCACCTCGATCGAATGGGTCAGGCGGGTGCGGTAGAAGTCGCCCTCGTGCTCGATGAACACCTGCGTCTTGTGCTTCAGCCGGCGAAAGGCCGAGGCATGGATGATGCGGTCCCGGTCGCGCTGAAAGCACGAGCGGAATGCGCTCTCCTCTTCCGGCACCAGACGCCCCCGCGTCCGGGCCGGGTCACTGGCATAGCGGGCCTGCATCGGCCTGTCCCGTCCTTGTTCCTTGTCCCGCTGCCCCATATATTTGAATACATGGCCAAAGCAAACCGCACCCCGCGGCCCGCCCAGGCCCGTTGCCGCAGTTGTGGAGCTATCCGATGAACCTGCCCCCCAAAGTGACTGATCGCGCGTTTTCCCGGCTGGCCGAGATCGGCGCCGCCGAGCAGGACCGCGCGCTGCGCGTCGCGGTCGAAGGCGGCGGATGTTCCGGGTTTCAATACGATATCCGGCTGGACGATCCGGCCGAGGGCGACCTGGTGCTGGAAGGACAAGGCCAGAAGGTGGTGGTCGATAGCGTCTCGTTGCCGTTTCTGGCTGGGGCGACGATCGACTTCAGCGACGAGTTGATCGGCGCACGCTTCGTCATCGACAATCCCAACGCCACCAGTTCCTGCGGCTGCGGCACCAGCTTTTCGATCTGATCCGCCTCACAACGCCCGCAGCATCGCACAAGGCTCCGTAGCCGCGCGGGCGAAAGCGCGGAAGAACCGGGCAAAGCCATCGGTCAGCCCTGCCGCCTCGGTCAGCACCTGCCAGGCCGTCGGCGACAGCCTCCGCGACAAGGCAGGCGCCATCCGCGCCCACGACGGGCTGCGTGCCGCCCCCATGTCGTAGAGCGCTTCGGACAGCTCGCGCAGCGGCGTTCGGCCCGGTTCCAGCGGCGCGGCAAAGACCATGCGCCCCTCGGCCAAGGCCCCGGCAAAGCTGCACCCGCCGGTCAGGAACCCGTGCCAATGGGCCATCAGATAGGCGTGATAATCGTCGGCCAGACCTGCCTCGTCCGTCAACACCGTGAACCGGCCTGCTTGCTGCGAGACACGCTCACTCCAGGCTTCGGGCGGGATTTGCCCGGCAAAGCGCAGCGCGATGCAGATCTCGGCCAGCAGGTCGGCATTGTCTTCCAGCATGGCCAGCAGCCCGGCGAACATCAGGCTGTCGATCGCCTCGGCCGGCAGCGCCGGATCGCGGCGGCCGTATTCGCTGAGGTAGAACACGATATGTGTCAGCTCGTAGGCCATCTTCTTGTTCGGCACGGCGAAGGGTTCACCCAGCGCGATGAAGGCGCGCAGCCTGTCGTCCAGCCCGTCATCGCCGCGCGGAACGCGTTCGCCCCGCCGCAGCAGCAGCCGCCGCGCCTCGGCGCGCTGCAAGTCCGATAGTTCGGTCTCGACAAGGCCCGATCGGGCCACCTGCCCGCACAGCGCCGCACCCTGGTCGCCGGGCATCCCGATGTCTTCCAGGTCGAGGCACAGCGACAGATGGAACCGGTAGTATTGGGGAAAGAACGCCATGCGCTCGGCCAGAGTTTCGTAGACCGGCGCGTAGGGTTGCAGCGCCTCTCCGGCGTTCGGATGGGCGGATGTTTCCAAAATGTTAAGAAATTCTGCGTTTTCCTTGAGCCAGAACACGTCGTCCTGATGGCGGCGGCCCGATGCGAAGCACTGCCCCAAGGCGGCGACCTGCTCGGCCGGAGTCTTCAGGCTCTTGGGAAAGGACAGGGTCACGACATTGGACATGGCACATCTCCTGGTTCGGGTGTCGGGAAGCCCGGGCCGCTGCGCCGCCCCGGGCTTCTGACCGGGTTCAGCGCGGTGCCGAACCCGAGATGAACGCGCCAGCGGCTTCGCCACCATGCGCCTGGGTTCCCGCCGGCGCCGAGCCGGAGATGAACGCGCCAGCGGCTTCGCCGCCATGCGCCTGGGTGCCCGCCGGGG